>NZ_QKSL01000001.1:0-408360 GCF_003234615.1 Curtobacterium sp. MCPF17_001 | reverse complement strand
ACACTTGTGCGCCTGCGGTCCGCGCTGATCTGTCGCTTTCGCGGGCGGTGCCGCACTTGCCCGCGAAAGCGACAGATCAGCGCGGACCGCAGGCGCACAAGTGTCGCTTTCGCGGGGTGGACCGAGCAGCGTCACCCGGCGCCGGGGTCAGTGGTGTGCGGGCAGCGCCTCGGCCCCGGCGCTGCGGGCGTCGTCGGGCACGAGGTCGCCGGTCGCTGCGTCGTCCATCGCGGCGGTCATCTCCTCGAAGAACGCGCTCATCTCCGTGAGGGTCGTGGCCGACAGCCGGTCCGCCGCTGCGATCATCCGGGCGTGGACCCCGGTCAGGTGCGACCGGACGGTGTCGTCGCCGTTGTCGGTGGCGACGAGCACGAACCCGCGGCCGTCGCTCGGGTCGGCGCGGCGTTCGACGTGGCCGGCGGCGACGAGTCGCTTCACCAGGGCCGTGGTCGACGCGGTCGTGATCCCGAGGTGCGCCGCCAGGCCGGTCGGCTTCACCACGGTGCCGCGCTGCCGGGCCTGGAGCAGGTGGCGGACGGCGGCCATGTCGGTCGGGCCGAGCTGCATGGTGTCGCGGGTGCGCTGCCGCATGGCGACCTCGGCGGACCGGTAGCGGCGCATCGCGTTGAGGAGTTCCACGCCGGTCTTCGTCGAGCGGTCGGGGTACCAGTACCCGGAGTCGTCGTAGGTCCTCGCGTCGGCCATGGGGTCCCACCTCGTCCTCGGCCACGGGGCGCAGCCGATCCCCCAGGACTACCAGCACGGCGGGGTTGCGGGTCCAGCGCCTCCGCGGGCTTGTCCCCCGATCGCCCGGCCGGTCGTGCCACTGCGAGACGCCCCCGTCTGTGCGGAACGCACCGAGGCCGCCGAGACGCCGCAGGGATCGGCGGCGTCCCGGCCCGATCGCGACGTCTCGCCGGGACACCGGCCTCTCCGCTGGACGTACCCCGTGAACCGCATCGGAGCGGGAATGCGCGCAGGGCCCCGCGTGTACAGATCATCACCTCGACGAAAGGAGTCCGCCGTGATCGACGACGACCGCACCCCAGGCCAGCGCACCGACGTGGCCCAGCACCCGCAGTTCCGACTGCAGGACGACGAACCGACTGGCTTCGGCCGCTGGCTCGGACTCATCAACGCCGGAGACTGACCGCTCCGGGCGCGAGCACGACACAGACGCGCGAGCACGACACAGACGGGAGGCCCGTCACCGCTCCACGAGACCGGTGACGGGCCTCCTGTGCGTTGCCCCGGCGACCGGCGGCACGTCCGTCCACGCGGGTACGGTCGGAGCGTGCACGGCATCGGTGAGGTCGACGAAGCCGGGCGGCTCCGGCTGCTCGGCAGTGCGGCGGCGGGTGCGGGCTTCGCGCTCGTGTTCACCATGCTCGTCCTGTCGTCGTTCCGGACCGCGACGCCGCAGGTGCTCGTGTCCGTCGGACTGCCCGCAGCCCTGGTCGGTGCCGCGGTCGCCGGCTGGTTGCAGCTCCGGTCGTGGCGGGTCGACGGCGGCTACGAGAACGTCGTGATGGTCGAGCGCTGGGTGACCGAGCGGCACGTCCCGAGCGGGGTGCCCGCCGAGATCTGGGTCCCGCGGCTGCAGGCCCAGGCCGACCAGCAGACCGCCGGCTGGGGCAAGATCGTGCTCGCCGTGTTCTGGAGTGCGATGACGTGGTCGATGCGCGACCAGCACGGCACCGTGATCACACTGCTGCTGCTCGGGCTGTGGGTCGGCCTCGCGCTGTGGAGTGCGCTGTGGGTGATCCCGCGCTCTCGGGTGGCGCGCGACATGCTGCGGCAGGGCGTCGTCGTCCGCGACTGAGCCGTGGCTGGGATCAGCCGAGCGCCGCCGTCGCGGCCCGGAGCTCCTGCAGGACCTCGAGCGCGTGGCGTGCCAGCCCGTCGTCGTCGCTCCGCTCGCCCTCCGACCAGCGGGCGTAGCCCTGCTTGAACGCCAGTACCCCCATCTCGCTGGCCAGGTGCGCGGTCGTCTCGGGTACCCCACGCTCGAGCAGCGCGGTCGTCATCGCGGCCGCCATGCCGACGCTCTTCAACGCGTCGCGCTCCTGCAGTTCGGTGCTCGCTGCGACGGCGGCCTTCAGTCGTGGCCCGAGTTCGCGGTTCCGGGGACCCATCTCGCCGGAGGCCCGTTCGAGTCCGGCGGCGACGGCCTCCAGCGGGCTCGCGTCGGCCGGGGCCCCGGTGATCCCTTCGGCGAGCAGGCGGCTCAGGGTCTCCTGCCCGGCGACGAGCAGCTCCCGCTTGTCGGGGAAGTGCCGGAAGAAGGTGCTCTTCGTGACACCGGCACGCTCGGCGATCTCCGTCACGGTCGTCGCGTCGTAGCCCTGCTCAGTGAACAGGTCGACGGCGGCGATGACGAGTCGATCCCGTGCCCCTGGTTCCCATCGCGCCATGGTCCGATCCTAGCCGATGGGACAATTGTCCCATCGCGGGTCTACAGTGACGGTACACATGTCCCATCACTCGACTCGAGGAGTCCCCATGCACGTCTTCGTCACCGGTGGCACCGGCACGATCGGCACCGCCGTCGTCGCCGAGCTGCTCGCCCACGGCCACACCGTCCTCGGGCTCGCCCGCTCCGATGCCTCCGCCACCGCCCTCGAGACCGCCGGTGCCGAGGCCCTGCGCGGCTCCCTCAGCGATCTCGACGTCTTGCGTGACGGCGCCACCCGCACCGAAGGGGTCATCAGCCTCGCGTTCAGCCGCGACTACGGCAGCGCCGACGCACTCGAGCAGGGACTGACCGAGGAACGTGAGGCGATGGCGACCCTCGGTGCCGCACTGATCGGGACGGACAAGCCGCTCGTCACCGTCTCGGGCACCCCGTCGGTGAACGGACGTGCCTCGACCGAGGCCGACCCGCTGCCGATCGAGGGGCCCGTCGCGAGCCGCGCGGTCGCCGTCAACGACCTGCTCGCACTGTCGTCGCAGGGCGTCCGCACCTCCGCCGTCCGGATGCCCCGCACGGTCCACGAGGACGGGCAGGGCGGGTTCGCCGGGCTGCTCACGCAGGCCGCGCGGAGGACCGGGGTCGCCGGGTACCCGGGTGACGGCCAGCAGCGCTGGCCCGCCGTGCACGCCCGCGACGCCGCTGCGCTCTTCCGGCTCGCGCTCGAGTCCGCACCCGGCGGCACCGCCTGGCACGCCGTCGCCGACGAGGGCGACCGGGTCATCGACATCGCGACCGTGGTCGGTCGTCGCCTCGGCCTGCCGGTCGAGTCCGTGCCGGACGACACGTTCGGGCCGTTCGGGCCGATCTTCGCCATGGACCAGCCGTCGTCCAGCGCGCACACCCGGCAGGCGCTCGGGTGGGAGCCGACGCACCCGTCCCTACTCGAGGACCTCGAGGCGCTGCAGCCCTGACGGATCGCGCGCGACGACGGACGGGAGGCGCTCCATCAGCTGGTGGGGAGCCTCCCGTCCGTCCACCCGCCACTGCGCTGCACCCGGACGTGCCCGGCACGGCGCGATCCGTACAAGCTCCTCGTCCGCTCGCCGCGTCCCGTCTAGCGTGACCGCCGGTCCGGCGCGTGCCGGAGGCGGCGAGGTGGAGGGCGCAGATGACGAACACGACAAGCACCGAGGACCAGGTCGCCGGTGTCCCTCCGACGGTCCCGGACGACGACGGCGGTGCGGAGCAGGCCCGCACCACGCGGCACCACGTCACCCGCGTCGCGTTCATCGCCGCACTCGGCGGGCTGCTCTACGGGTACGACACGGGCGTGATCTCGGGCACCCTCATCGAGATCGGCAAGGAGTTCTCGATCGGCTCGGCCGTCAAGGAGTTCATCACCGCGTCGATCCTCGTCGGCGCGATCCTGGGCGCCTTCCTGACCGGTCCGGTCTCGGCACGGATCGGCCGACGTCGCACGATCCTGCTCATCGCCGCGGTCTTCATCCTCGGCGTCCTGTTCGCCGCGGTGTCGCCGAGCCCGGTCTTCCTCGTGCTCAGCCGGCTGTTCCTCGGCCTGGCGGTGGGCGGGTCGACGCAGACGATCCCGACGTACATCGCCGAGATCGCGCCGGGTCCGCGGCGCGGGAGCCTGGTGACGGTGTTCAACTGCGCGATCGGCGTCGGGATCCTGGCCGCGGCGCTCGTCGGGGTGATGCTCAACGGTGTCGTGTCGTGGCGGTTCATGATCGGCGTCGCCGCGGCCCCCGCGATCGTGCTGCTGCTCGGGATGCTGCGGTTGCCGGAGAGCCCGCGGTGGTTCGTGTCCCAGGACCGCGTCGGGCCGGCGCGCCAGGTGCTGCGGTGGTTGCGGCCGACGCACCGGGCAGCCGAGGACGAACTCGACGAGATCCGCCGACTCGACGACGCCGAACCGGACTCGCGCTCGGGGCAGTGGGCGCAGCTCCGGAAGCCCTGGGTCCGTCCCGCGCTCGTGGCGGGCCTGATCGTGGCCGCGTTCACGCAGCTGACCGGCCTCGAGATGATGATCTACTACACGCCGACGATCCTGACGGACGCGGGCTTCCCGCACGTCTACTCGCTCTGGGCCAACGTCGGCGTCGGGGTCGTCTACCTGCTGATGACCTTCGTCGGGTCGCGGATCGTCGACCGGGTCGGCCGCCGACGGCTGACGCTCGTCATGCTGCCGGGAGCCGCACTGAGCATCGGTGCCTTCGGCGTGCTGTTCTTCGTGCAGGGCGGCAAGCCCTCCCCCGTGCTGACGATCGTGCTGATCCTGCTGTTCATGTTCTTCCAGGCCGGCGGCATCCAGGTCGTCGGATGGCTGATCGGCTCCGAGATGTACCCGCTGCGGGTGCGTGCCGCGGCGACGAGCCTGCACGCGATGGTGCTGTGGGGCGCCGACCTGCTCGTGACCTCGACCGCGCTGACGCTGACCGGATGGATCGGGCTCGGCGGCACGATGCTCGTCTACGCAGCCCTCAACGTGCTCGGGTGGGTGCTCGTGTTCCTGCGGGTACCGGAGACGAAGGGGCGCTCGCTCGAGCAGATCGAACAGTCGCTGCGGGACGGGACGTTCCTGCCGCGGTCGTCGAAGCAGTCCTGACCGACGCACCACGAGACGGACGAGAGGCCCGGTGCCAGCTGGCACCGGGCCTCCCGTCCGTCAGGTGGTCGCGTCACGACCGCGGTCAGTTGTAGCTGGCCACCCGGTTCGGCGCGGTGTTGCCCGCCGGGGTGGGGACGGCACCGCCGACGCCGTTGATGACGCTCGAGATGGTGCCGACGTCACCGAGGGACACCGTGACCAGGCCGTGCGCCTTCACGCCGGCCGTCTGCGGGACCTCGAAGGCGCGGTCGGCGTGCACCGACTTGTTCGTGTTGAAGAAGCAGTAGACGCCACCGCCCCAGATCTCGTGCTTGGTGACGGTCGACGCCACCTTGTAGGCCGCGTACCCGGCTCCGGTCGGGCTCTGCCACGAGGCGTTGTCCGGCACGTCGTACGGCATCTCGTTCTGGAAGAAGATCGTCCGGCCGTTGTCGCCGTTCCACTGCACTTCGTACTTCTGGTAGTGCTCGACGAAGAGGCCGGTGGCCAGGACGTCGTTGCCGTTCACCTCGACACCGGTCGCGCCGGTGTTGACCGTCCAGCCCGTGGCGGCCCCGCCGTGGTCGGCGCGCCAGGCCCAGATGTGGTCGACGAGGGTGTCGTCGGCGTTCACCTGCAGCGTCGTCGTCGCCCTGCCCTGGATGCTCGAGCCGACGCGGAAGAACACGTCCTGGATGCTCTGCGGGTCGGCCGCGTGGTCGACGTGCGACCCGCTGGTGCCGAGACGGAGCAGCTGCGCGCTGTTCTGCGATCCGGCGTCGACGACGAGGTTCGAGACGTTCACGCCGGCGACGTCGGACGAGGTCAGCACGGCGTTGCCCCGCGTCGGGACGAGCGTCGGGAAGCCGATGCCGGTGACGACCGTGTCGGCCCGCGTGACGTTCAGCGCGGAGTCGAGCTGGTAGGTGCCGGGCGTGAAGAACAGGTTGAGCCCCTGCGCCAGCGCACTGTTGATGGTCGCCGCCGAGTCGCCCGGGTGCGCGACGTAGAAGTTCCGCATCGGGATGTCGGTGCCGCCGGTGTTCGGCCAGGTGACACCGCTCGAGTTCTGCTTGAGCGACGGCACGAAGACGTGGTACTTGTTCGACGAGTCGATGTACAGGTACGGCTTCTCGCGGGTCGTCGGCGTGGTGGCGAGCGTGGTGTAGCTCTTCGAGAAGTCGTTCGCCGGCGCACCCTGCACGCCCGAGAACGTCATGTTCCAGTTGCCGCCCTGCCACGAGCCGAGCGTGGAGTTGCGGGTGTACCACTGCTGCTGCGAGCCCGAGGTGACGGTGCCGTCGACCTTGCTGTCCGCGATGTAGCCGCCGGACGAGTAGCCCTGGCCGCCGTCCTGGTTCGAGGGGCCCATCGTGAGGTTGCCCTTGATGTGCACCCGGCGCATCGGGGCCGCCTGCGACACCGCCCAGCGGTCGGTGCCGCCCTCGGGCACGATCGCCAGGTTCTCGACCGAACGCCAGAAGTTCTGCGTGGCGTTCGACTCGTCGCCGGCGTTCCACCCCGAGTCCACGTTGACCGCGCCGTTGATCGTGACGTCGTCGGGGTTCTTCCCGAGGCCTGCGACCGAGGTGTAGAACCCCAGGTTCGCCCACACCCGGCCGTAGTTGCCGGGCTTGAACATGAAGGCGTACCGCTGCGATCCGAACTGTGCGGTGGTGCTGCGCAGCTGCGAGTTGAACGCGGCGTCGACGTCCGCCTGGATCGTCGAGGTCGGCGTCGAAGGGCTGTAGACCTTGACACTGCTGCCGAAGTCCGGGGTGTCGCTCGTCGTGACCGCCTGGGCCGAGATCGCCGGGACCAGCGCCCCCACGACGCCGGCACTCACGGCGAGGGCGACGAGACTTCTCATCCGTCGTTGCATGATGCTCGATTCATGACCGGTGCGGCCCCGTTGCCGCACCGTCGCGACGCTAGACCCGATCCGACATGCTCCGCAGTCGGACGAACGGCGGACAAGTGCCGGTCCCCGGACGAACGCGTTCGGCCGCCTGATCACCACCCGAAGGCGACCAGACGGCCGGCTCACCACCCTGGGTGAGAGAGCAGAGCGCAGATACCCGGTCCGCGCCCTGGAGCCATCATGGCGGAACCGGGAGCGCTCCACCGCCCCCACTCCACGGCTAGACCGTTCCGTCGGCCTGCTGGCCGGCGCTCAGCGGGTGGGGGCGACCGGGATGTCCCAGTACGTGGGCTGCTCGTACTGCTCGGACCAGCCGCGGCGCATCCGGGCGGCCGCACGGTCGAACGCGTCGACCGGGTCCGTGTCCGGCGTCAGCAGTGCCTGCAGCCGGAGCCCGTCGTAGAGCGCCAGGAGCTGCTGCGCACCCCGCTCCGGGTCCATCGTGGCGGGCTCGCGGCCGTCGCGGACGTCCGCGGCGAGCGCCGTCCGGATCGTCTGCCGGAACTGCAGGTACGCCGACCGGTAGTAGTCGGCACCGTCGACGGTCGGGTCCGTGGCAGCGCCGAGGATCGAGGCGAGCAGACGCATCAGGCCCGGCTCCTCGACGTGCGCGGCGAGCAGCGCGTGCATGTACGCGACCGTGCCGCGCTCGGTGATCATCGGCAGGAGCGGCGCCGAGACCGCCAGGCTCCAGCGCTCGACGGTCGCGGCGAGCAGGGCGTGCCGGTTCGGGAAGAGCCCCTCGATCTCGGCGACGCGCATGCCGCACCGCTCGGCGACCGCCTCGGTGGAGAAGGCGACCGTGCCGGCGTCGTGCAGCACCGCGATCGCGCCGTTCAGGACCCGCGTGCGCGGGGCTTCGGCGTCCGCCGAGTCCTGGCTCGTCAGCGGAGCGAGCGGGTGCTTGCGGAACCACTCCAGCAGCGCGCGGGCCCGGGACGCGCCGAACTCCGCGTCCGTCGGCCGCTGCGTGTCGAACAGGTCGCTGAAGCCCGGGACCTCGCGCATCAGCGGGTCGAGGGGCTGGAACGCCATCGACCAGTCCGGGAACGAGCGCTGCTGCACCGGGTCGTCGCAGAGCACCCGGACGTTGGTGTGGCGCGGGTCGAGGCGGATCTGCTCGAGGCGCTCGTGGACGACGTCGTCCTCGCCCTCGATGATGCCGATGCAGTTGGCGTCGCGGTGCGCGAGCATGCCGGTGATGCCGAGCCGGGTGTTCTTCTCGCGTCCCACTGCCAGGATCTGCGCGAGTTCGGAGTCCGAGATCGGTCGGGTCTGCGTGCTGGTGTAGACGAGTGTGCGCACGGTCGGCCTTCCTGGTCGTGGCAGGGCGGGGTGCCCTGGAACGAGTCAAGTGCGCGACCAGTGGCGGCGCCAGTCCCGTGTTCGGGTCGCGTGGGCGCGGTGGCGGCGGGACCGCCGGACGGGAGGCGCGGGCCGGCGCCGGTCCGCGCCTCCCGTCCGGAACCGGGTCACCCGGGTGACGCACCCCGGCTCGCTGCGTCCGGTTGGGTCACGGCGTCGGAGACGACGTGCTCCGTCGTTTCCGCTCTTCGACCGCGCTGCCCTCGGCGCACTCCGAGACACCGACGACGCTGAAGCGGCGGCCGTCTGCGAGGAAGTCCATCGACGTCACAGGGCCGCCACGGCCGCGGACACCGAGGATCGGGTCCGCGGCTCCCGTCTGGTACCGCTGAGTCGTGATGCCCTCGTCCTTCCACAGCTGCTCAACCGCGGCGACAGCCTCCGCCGGATCAGTCGGCGGCGCGTCCTGCATGAGGATGTACGTGTAGGTCAGGCCGTCGTCGGCTGCTTGGGCGCACGATTCAGCGGTCGGTTCGCTGTACACCGTCCAGTGGCCGCCGACGCTCCTCGTCGTCTCATCGACGATGCTGACGATCGACTTCTCCGCGTCTGCCGGCTCCACATCCGCACCGCCGGTACAGGCGGTGCGGCCGTCTCCGGCGGCACCCCCACACTGATCTCCATCACCCTGGGACTCGGCGTCCTCGGCCGGACAGCCGGCTGCACCGGAGGAGTGCACCGCGACCCGTGACGCCGGTCATCGAGATGGGTACAGTCCTGGATGTGGGCTCGCGAGGGCCGCAGGGGGAAGGACACCATGGGGGACATCCAGTACGACGAGGCGGCAGCGGACGCACTCGTGAAGGCGTCGACGGCAGCTGCCGAGAAGCTCCGCGGGCAAGCCGCTGGCCGTCGGTCTGCCGTCGAGCAGGGTACGAACGACTTCTCCGGCGCCTACGCGACCCGGTTCGAGGAGTCAGCCCGGATCGAAGCCGAGGACCGGCCGAAACTCGCGTCCGTGCTCGACGACCTGGGCGACCAGGTGAACGAGGTGACCGCAGCGGCGAAGCGGGAACGCGAGCGCGAAGCCGACCTGGCCGCATGGCAGGTCCGGCAGGACGAGCGGGACCGCTCGGCTGCCGGATCGCCCCTCGGCGTCTTCGGGGTGCCCGGGGGGACGGGCTTCGACTTCAAGCCGTCGGAGACACCGATCGCGCCGCCGAGCATCTCGGCGTCGTTCTCGGCACGAGGGCGGACCCGCACCGGGGACGGGACGTTCGGAGGGAAGAGCTCGGCCGACCCCGACCACCTGCGGTCCTTCGCGAGTGCCTACCGCGGGCTGGACCGGGGCGCTGACGAGAAGCTGACCACGCTGCGGAGCGCGTGGCACGGCTTCACGGGATCGTGCGGATGGGCGCGGATCGAATCGGCCACCTTCCTGACCGGCTTCGACCGGTTGCTCGAGGAGAACGGCGAGGACGCCGCGTGGGCGGAACGCATCGCCGATGCCTTCGAACGCGCGGGCGGTCACGGATCGCTCTCGAACGCGACGCTCGACATCTCCGCTGCCACCGAACTCCCGGCGGCGTTCGAGCAGATGCTCGATCCCGACCTGTCCCCGGCGGAGGTCGCAGCACTCTGGGTGAAGCTCGGCTACTCGAAGGCCGACGAGGACGACATCAAGGCCCTGCCCATCCCGGTGCTCAGTCGGCTGGGGAACCTGGAGGGCGTCGACTACTGGGCGCGGGACACGGCCAACCGAGTCGTGCTCAAAGCCCGCATCGCTGCGGCGGAAGAGGAAGTGGCAGCCCTCCGGAACACCATCGCCTACGACAACGGGACGGCGTGGGGGAAGGCCGCGACGGACCTCGACGCACTCGAGGACATCCGGACGTCACTGACCGACGCGAAGGGCGGCAAGGGCGGAGAACGCTTCCTCATCTCCCTGACGGAGGACCACCCGCCGTTGGCCGCAGTGTCGATCGGCGATCTCGACACCGCTGACAACGTCACCTGGGCGGTGCCCGGGATGGGTTCGGACACGACCGGGATGAGCGAGTGGACGGACTCGGCGCAGCACCTCTACGACCAACAAGCGGACACCGGGCCCGCGAACCGCGCCGTCATCAGCTGGATGGGCTACGACTCACCCCCGAAGCCCGTCATCTCCGGAGAATGGGACTTCGGCGTGCTCGGGAGTGAGTACGCCGAGGCCGGCGGCGACAACCTCGCCGCGTCCATCCGCGGCCTCGACGCCGTCCGCGCCGGCGACGCCCCGACGACGAACGTCGTCGCGCACTCCTACGGCTCGACCGCGTCGGCGTACGCGCTCACGCAGAGCGGTGTCCATGTCGACACGTTCTCGACGGTCGGTTCGGCCGGCCTGCCGAACGAGGTCGACGAGGCCAGCGACCTCAACGCCGATCACGTCTACAGCGGTCAAGCGCAGGACGTGTGGTTGATCGAGCTGGAGAAGGGCGATCAGTGGGCCTGGACGGGGCGCCTCAGCGCTGAGCATGGTCAGGACCCGACCGATCCAGACTTCGGCGCCACCACCTTCGGTACCGATGGGGAGACGGAGAACGGTCCGCTCAACGCCGTCGAAGACCACGGCACGCACGCCCCCGACGACCACGGGTACCTCGACCTCAACACCGAGTCGCTGATGAACCTGGGCTTCGCCACGACCGGCCACCCTGAGCGTATGACGGACGACCCGCCCAAGGGGCCGACCGCGTTCCAGCAGTCCCTCTTGGAGAACCCACAGTGGACATTGTGACCGTGAACCATCCGACCCGACGCCTCGCTCACTCGATCGCAGGCGTCGCACTCATCCTGACAGCGGCTCTGAGCTTGACCGGCTGTCGAACAGACCCTGGAGGCAGCACCGTGGATCCTTCCGACGCGGAGAAGTCGATCGTCGACATCGTCAAGGAGTCGACCGACGCCGTCGGTGGCGACTGGACGCTGTACCGCGGTCCCGATGCCGAGGTGTGCGAGCAGTCCAACGGCGAGGAAGGCGCTCGCTTCGTCTACATCCTCGAGCGGGCCGGGGCGGACGGTTCGGCTCCTGAGACCGACATCGCCACCATCGAAGCGCTCTGGAAGAGCAAGGGGATCACGACCGAGCGTTTCGCCAGCGGCGGAGCCGACCCGCTCACCGGCGTCCGTGGCGTCGGTGGTCCCGTGACCTCGGTGGGCTTCAACGCCTACCCGCAGCGCTACAGCGTCACCGGCGTCTCGAAGTGCTCCTCTGGGAACGTGAAGGACCTCCGGCAGCCAGAGTGATGCACACACGAACGTGTGCCGGCCTTGCGCTCCTCGTGACGACGGCACTGACCGTGAGCGGCTGCAGCGGCAACACCACCGATCCGTCGGATGCGAAGGAGACGATCGTCGACCTCGTGGAGGAGTCGACCCGTGCGGTGGGCGGTGTGTGGACGCTGTACCGAGGTCCCGCTGCTGAGGTCTGCGAGCAGCCCGGCGGCGGAGAGGGCGCACACTTCGTGTACATCCTCGAGCGGGAAGGCGCCGATGATCCTGCGCCGGCTGCGGACATCCGCACCGTGGAGAGGCTTTGGAGGAGCAAGGGGATCACGACCGAGCGCTTCCAGAGCGGGAGCGCGGACCCCTTGACCGGCGTGAACGGAAGGGGCGGTCCCGTCACCACGGTGGGCTTCGACGCGTACCCACGGGGCTACACCATGACCGGCATTTCGAAGTGCTCGGACGGCGACGTCAAGGAACTGCGTCGCGAAGAGTGACCCGGCCTCGATCGCCGAGCAGGAGGACCACCACCGTCGCTCTGGTCCTCGTGGGTGCGTCACTCGCACTCACCGCTTGTGGGAACGACCCGGCCGGACGTGTCGTGCCTCCCGATCGAGCGAGGAGCACCGTCGTCGACGTCGTCGAGGAGACGACCGAGGCAGTCGGCGGCGACTGGGCGCTCTGACGTGACGACCACGGCGAGCATCGCGCATCCGGACCGCTCTGGGAAGACGGGACCGCCCGGTGCGCGAACACCACCGGGACGGTCGCGCTGATGACGATCTCGGCGAGGTCGCGCCTTCTCGGTGGACACAGAGCAGGGCCGCACCCGGACGGGTACGGCCCTGCTCTGTCAGCGCGCGCGTGTCACTCGGTCCGTCGACGACGACGTGCCACGGTGATCCCGACTCCGGCCGTCAGCAGCAGGAGCGCCGCGAGGGCCGCCGACCCGATCTCGGCCCCGGTCCAGGCGAGGGAGCCCGGCCGCTCGGTGACCGCACCGCCCGCGGGCCCGGAGCCGGAGCCCGGGTCGCCGACGGTGCCGGTCGGCGTCCCTGCGGTGCCGCCCGGTGCAGGCGTGCTCGGCGTCCCACCACCTGGTGTTCCCGCTCCCGGCGTTCCGGCTCCCGGTGAGGGAGCCGGGGTCGGCGTCGGGGTCGGCGTCGGCGTCGGGGTCGGCACCACCGGTGCTGCCGCCACGGTGACGACCACCGGGTCGGACGCGGACGCGTCCGCCGTGGCGGTCGCGCCGAACGCCGCCACCAGCGTGTGGTCACCGGCGCTCAACCCGTCGGTCAGGGTCAGCGTCGCGACCCCGTCCGTCACCTCCGCCGTTCCGAGTGTCGCCGCGGCGGCACGGGCACGAGCGGAGGGCTCGCCGTCGCGGAACGTGACGGTGCCGTCGGTGTCGCGGCCGGTGACCGTGGCGGTCAGGACGACCTCGTCGCCTGCGACCGGCTCGGCCGGGGTGACGGACAGGACCGTCTCGGTGGGTGCGAGGACCGCGAGGGTGGCCTGGGCCTCCCGGCCGGAACCGGCGCCCTCGGCGGACACGGCGAGTGCACCGAGGTCGGCGTCCTCCGCGATCCGCAGGGTCGAGCTGGCCGTGCCGGCGCTGTCGGCGACCACCGTGTCGGTGACCGTCGTGCCGGAGCGGAAGGTCACGGTCTCGCCGGCGCGGAAGCCGGTACCGGTGAGCTCGACCGACCCGCCGGGTGCGACGGTGTCGGCGGACGTACCGAGGGTCACCGGGGTGACCGCCGCGGCGCGTTCGGCGCAGACGTCGCCCTGCGCACCGACGGGCGGCAGCTCGGTCGCCGGTGCCGTGACACCGTCGTCCTCGCGGACCGTCAGGTTCGTGAACGCCGTGGCGCCCATGACCGCGTTCCGGGTGTTCGTGACGCTCACCTTGAACGCCGAGCTCGGCGTCGCGGAGACCGCGGTGTTGCCCGCGGTCGGGACGGTGACGGCCTGGCAGGTCTCGCCGGGCGCGAAGGTCACGCGCTCCATGCCGACACCGACCGACCCGGTGGCGGAGCCGAGCACGCTGACGTAGCCGGTGACCGGCCGGTCGGAGGCGCGGGACAGGTAGACGGCGACGTCGGCGGTGCCCGGGCCGTCACCCTCCTCGACCGTGGTCGGGGCGACGTTCACGGTGGTGCGGGTCGCCGCGACGGCGGTGCCGACGCTCGGGGTGTCGAAGGCGAGGTCGGACAGGTACACGCCACCGGTCCCGGTGCCGTCCGCGCCGACGCCCGCGGTGAAGCGGACCTCGCGGACGTCCGTCAGGTCGACGCCCGTCATCGAAGCCGTGGGGATCGTGAGCTGCTGCAGCACGATCTTGTTGAGCGTGGTGTTCGTGCCGCCCGGCATCCGGTTGACGGCGAGCGGGTTGATCGCCGATGCGGCGGTCGACCAGCTGCCTCCGGAGCCGTCCAGGACCGTGACCCGGAAGTCGGTGCCGGTGGGCACGGCCTCGTCGGGTGCGGTCTTCAGCGTCATCTGTGTGCTGCCGGTGACGTTGCGCGCGGAGGCGGGGACGGACACACGGAGTTCACCGGTGCTCGGCACCGCGGGGTCCGTCGTCGAGGCACCCGTCCAGAGGAAGCGGGTGGTGGGGAACGTCGGGACGTTCGGCGCGAACGAGCCCGGCGTCCAGTGCGGGACCTGTGCGGAGGCCTTCGTCGTGGCGCAGAACGGGTTCGACTGCGGCAGCGTGCGACCGGTCAGGTTGGTGCAGACCGCGGCCGTCGCGCCACCGACCGTGCGGACGAGCGAGCTGGACGTCGTGAAGTCGGTGACGAGCCGGGTCTTCCCGGTGGGCTGCGTCGCCATGGTCCGGACGTCCGCGAACGGCGTCGCGGTGGTCGCGGGCTTGACCGATCCGTCGAACATCGACTGGAACTGCGTCTCGCCGCCCATGGTCAGGCGGAAGAAGCCGGTCATGTAGCTGACGCCGACCTGGTACTGCTGCGCCGCGGTGAGGCGGGTCGGGTTGGTCGTCGAGCAGGTGGACGTGGTGTCGCTCGTCCGCCAGTCGTCGCCCGTGGCCGCCGGGTACAGGCCCGGGGTCCACACGGTGTTGAAGAAGTTGTGGTTCGCGCCCATCACCCACACGGCGGACCGGAGGACCTGGTCGCCGAAGGCGTGGCGGGAGTCGTCGATGAAGTGCTGCCCCTGCTGGTTCGACACGTCGCCGTCGCAGTAGGGCAGGAAGACCGCGGTCGGGACGTCGGGCAGCGTCATGCGGCCGAAGTCGACGGGCGCGAGCGGCAGGACCGCCTCGATCCCGTACGGCTTCGGGAGCGCCTGGTTGAGGGTGGCGGCCGAGACCACGCCCTCACCGCCGCGGGAGTGGCCCATGATGCCGACGTGGCTCAGGTCGAACCGGCCCTTCAGGGACGCTGCGGTGAGACCGGAAGCGGCGGCCGGCTGGTCGGCGCGGGTGGTCGCGCGGACGAGGGCGTCGTCGAGGGTGCGGGTGGTCGTGGTGCTCGGGGTGGCGTCGGTGGCCGTCGTGACGTCGTCGTAGGAGACGGCTGTTCCGGCATCTGCCTTGCCGAGCATCCCCAGCGTGTCGAGGATGAGCTGGCCGCGGGCCTCGGCGCCGTAGTCGAGCGCGAGTTGGTTGTCGTTCGAGTTCACGGCGTTCGCCGCGATGGAGACGACGTTGTAGCCGCGGGTCGCGAGCGCCCGGGCCGTGCCCTCGTACCCGAGGTACGAGCGGACGTTCGACTGCGTCGGGCCACAGGGCCAACGCAGCGGGTTCGCACCGGTGCCGGCGCACGAGGTGTGGCGGCCGTGCAGCAGCACGACGGTCGGGCGCGCACCGGCGGCGCTCGTCAGGTACATCTTCCCGGTGAGCTCACCCCGGATGCCACCGATCGCCGCGAGCGGGATCGCCTGGTCGCCGAAGTCGTACTCCGCCTCCGTCACGGAGTAGGCACCCGCGGTCGACGGGTCCTCGACGGCAGCGGCCGTCGCGAGCGACTTCATCTGCCGCTTGAGTGTCCGGTTCTCGGGGACGGGCGGCGTGACCGGGGCCGTCGTCGTCTCCGCGGCCTTGTCCTCGTCACCGCTCGACCAGGCCTTGCTGACGTCGGTCGCGTCGGCGACGGACCGGTCGGCCGTGAGGACCTGGAGGGTGCGGCCGTCGGCGGACTCGGTCGCGAGACCCACCGGCTCACCGTCGACGACGAGCGTGGGGGCGTCGTCGACCATCGGCAGGGGCTCGTCGAGGTCGAGGGACACCAGGTACCCGCCGGGGGTGGTGGTGACGTCCCAGTCGCTGCCGGATGCGACGACGGGATCAGGGGTCGGCGCCGCGAACGCAGGGACTGCGGTCAGGGCGAGGGCGGGAGTCAGCGTGGCGGTGATCGCCAGTGCAGCGAGCCGACTCCGGGAACGGGTTCTGGGCAAGGGGCTCCTCGTGTGAAGGGTTTCTCATGAGGAAGCTTCGAGGGGACTCAGCGTCTGCCGAGCATCGGAAACGGGGTCGTAACCAACACTTGACGGGCAGGAAACACCGGCGGCATGCCTGGTCCGCAGAGCGCAGCGAGCGGTCGGGACGGGTGGTCCGGGATCAGCGCGTGAACAGCACCTGGACGGTCGCGATGACGACGACGATCCCGATCGGCACGCCGGCGATCACCAGCGCGGCCGGGATCTGCGTGCGTCGGATCGTCCGGGGACCACCGGCGCCGCGGGCGAACTCCGTGGCCGCGACGAGTTCCGGCGCCGCAGCGGGCGGGGTCGGCGGAGGAGCCGGTCGGTCGTCCTCGAACGCCGGCACCTCGACCACGAAGGCGGCCGGGTCCACGGTCGGGGGCAGCTGGGTGTACCGGCTGCGCTCGGTCCGCTCGTCCATGGTGTCCCTCCCTGCGTGCACACTATGCCGCCCGGCGGGAGTCCGGAAGTGCAACCAGTCGCTCGCACCACCGCGCACCGTTCACCCCGCAGCGAGCAGCGCGTCCGTCTCCTCCGCCGTCGGCGCGGTCGCCGGTCCGGTGCGGGTCACCGCGAGTGCCGCCGCCGCGTTGGCCCGTCGGACGGCGTCCTGGAGGCCCGCCCCACGTCCCAGCGCCGCCGCCAGCACGCCGTCGTGTGCGTCTCCCGCCCCGTTGGTGTCGACCGCGACGACGGGGAACCCGGGGACCAGGACCGGTTCGCCGCCGGACTCGACGACCCAGCAGCCGTCGGCGCCGTCCCGGACGAGGGCGGTGCCCCGCGCGGCCGCGGCGATGGCCGCGGTCGCCTCGGCGAGGGTGGCCGACGTCGGGGACAGCAGACGGGCCTCCCGGCTGTTGGCGCTGACCACGTCGGAGCGTGCGGACACGGCGGCCAGGACGGCGGCCGGCAGGGTGTCGACGAGGGGTGACGGGTCGAACACGACACGGACGGACGAGGGCACCGTGCCGAGCCAGCCCGCGATGGCCGCGCCGTTGACCGCGTGCGCCAGGCCGTACCCGGAGACGAAGACGACGTCGTCGGCGCGGAGTGCGACGCGGTCGAGGTCGGCGCGCGTGAGCTGCCCTTCCGCGCCGACGCTCGTGACGAAGGTGCGCTCGGTGGTGGCGTCGACGAGGGCCACGCAGTAGCCGCTGTCGACGTCCGGGAGACCGGGCTGCACGACGGTGACACCGGAGTCGGTCAGGGCGCGGCGGACGACGTCACCGAAGGGACCGGTGCCGTACTGCCCTGCGAAGACGACGTCCATGCCGTCGCGGCGGGAGGCGACCATGGTGTTGAGGCCACCGCCGGCCGTGATCTCGGAGCCGTCGGCGATCACGTCGCCACCGGGCTCGGGCAGTTCGCCGATGCGCATGACGATGTCGACGATGACGTTGCCGACCGAGACGAGGCGGCTCATCGGACGGTGTGCTCGGTGCGCGGGAGCGGCGCGGACTGGTCGGGCTGCTCGTGCAGGGTCCCGCGCGGGCCGCCGGTGAGCAGGTAGACCGCCGCGGCGACGATGAAGGTGACGACCCAGCCGAGGCCGTTCGCACCGAGCCACGTGTCCGAGAACGCGCCGACGAAGACCGGGTCGGCGTCGCCCACCTGGACGTTGGTGAACAGGAAGCCGACGACGATCGCGACGACCCAGGCGGTCACGGCACGCCAGGCGATGCCGCCCGCGTACCAGTAGCGGCCACCGCGGCGCAGGTCGAGCAGCGCGGCCGGGTCGTACCAGGTGCGGCGGACCATGTCGGCGATGAAGACACCGAGCCAGGCGGTGATCGGGACGGCGAGCACCGAGATGAACGTGATGAAGGGGGCGTAGAAGCCGTCGGCGACCAGCATGAAGTACATGGCACCGAGCGTGGTGATGACGACATCGACCGCGACGGCCCACACCCGCGGGACCTTCACGCCGAGGGTCAGCGTGGTGAGGCTCGCCGAGTACACCGACAGGTGGTTCGACAGCAGCAGCCCACCGAACGCGGCGATCAGGTAGGGCACGGCCATCCAGCTGGGCAGCATGTCGCGGATCGCGGCGACCGGGTCACCGGCCTGGGCGAGTGTCGGGTCACCGGCGGACACCAGGGAGCCGAGCCCGACCAGGACGACGAGGGGGATGCCGGCACCCGCGGCGCTGGCGGCGACGAGCTTGCCGGCGCGGACGCTGGTACGCGTGTAGCGGGCGATGTCGGCGCCGGCGGTCGCCCAGCCGATGCCCGTGCCGGCGGCGATGGTGCCGACGCCGATCACCATGGCGGCGATGGGTCCGGCCGGCTGCGCACCGACGACGTCCCAGTCGATGCGTGCGACCAGGAACACCGCGACGAAGACGTTGAGGGCGCCGAAGACCCACGTCGCCCACTTCTGCACGGCGACGATGAACGCGTGGCCGAGGCCGGAGATGAGCACCGTCGCGGCGACGAACAGCAGGATCGCGACGACGGTGACGACCGGGTGCGCCTTCGAGCCGCCGTCGGTGCCGAACAGGATCGCGAACAACGAAAGCAGGACGAACGCGGCCGTGGTGGTGTTCACGGTCTCCCAGCCCAGGCGGCTGAGGAGCGAGACAGCGGTCGGTCCGATGTTGCCACGGACGCCGAAGACGGCTCGGCTCAGGGTCAGGCCGGGTGCCCCGCCCCGACGGCCGGCGATCGAGATGACCCCGACGACCGCGAACGACCCGGCGGCTCCGATGACGGCGACGAGCAGCGCCTGCCAGACGGTCAGGCCCTGGAACGCGACGAGGGTGGCGCCGAGGGGCAGCCCGAGGATCGAGATGTTCGCGGCGAACCAGACCCAGAACAGCGCACCGGGTGTGCCGGTCCGTTTCGCGACGGGGACGGGCTCGATGCCGCGCTGTTCGATCGTGGTCAGCGTGCCGGACTTGGTGCCGGAGTCCGTGGGGGTCGTGGTCATCAGGTCCTCTTACGTCGTCGGAAGGGTGCGAGGGGTGGGGCCGGGCGGCGGTGAAGGGGGGAACACCACCGCCCGGCGGTCTGGAGGGCGCTACCGGGCGGCGGCGGCGCGGAGGGCGAGGAGCTGCTCGGTGAGCTCGTCGAGGTGCAGGTCGTTGATGGTCTCGACCCGGTGCACGGCGTCGTCGGACCATGCCGCAGCTCCGTGCACGGCGCCGAGGACGGCTCCGGCCATGGCGGCGATGGTGTCGGTGTCGCCGCCGATGCTCGCTGCGGTGCAGACGGTCTGCCAGGGGTCGAGGTCGAGGGCGACGAGGGCGAGCGCTGCGACGACGGACTCCTGCGACGCCACACTCGTGCCGATGAGCCCGGAGACGACGTCGATCCGCTGGTCTGCCGGCACGGTGGCGAGGTGCCTGCGGGCCCACTCGGTGCGCTCGGCGATCGAGGCACCGGCGACCCAGTGTCCCCGCGTCGCACCGATCCGGGCCGCGGCGATCGCCACGTCGAGTGCCTCGTACCGTGTGGCACCGTCGATGCCGGCGGAGACCGCCGCGGCGATCGCGCTGGCACCGGCGATGCCGAGTCCGGTGTCGTGGGTGACGCGCGAGGCGTCCTGGACAGCGTCGACGAGAGCCGTGACACCGTCCGTGCCGGTTTCCCCACGCCCGGAGAGCGGTGTGGCGATGCCGACCGGGGTGATCCGCATGGCCGCCCCGTTCGTGGTGCCGGTCGAGCCGGCTTCGGAAGCGGGGACCCCGTCGAGGATCCGCTGCACGGCCGTCTTGGTGCTGGGTCCGAGGAGGTCGAGCGAGCCCTTCGCCGCCATCGTCCGCTCCCAGGCGATGAGCGCCTGGGCGAAGTCGACCGGGTCGAGTCGTCCGCCGCCCTGCACGAGCAGCTGCGCCACGAGGACGGCCTGCTCGGTGTCGTCGGTGATGCTCGCCGCGGGCATGCCGTGTGCGATCCGCTGGTGGGGACCGGCGTCCACGAACCCGTCGATCACCCCGTGGTCGGCACGGATCTGGTCGAGGGACATCGACTGCGTGGGCATGCCGAGTGCGTCACCGATCGCCAGCCCACGGAAGGCCGCGAGCGCGTGCTCGTACTCGGCGCTGGTGGTGGTCGTCATGACGCGCTCCCGAACTTCATGTGCAGGCGGAACCGGCTCGGGTCGAGCAGGCTGTCGACAGCCTCCACGAACCCGCCGTCGGCCGTGCGGGAGACCCGTCGGCTGTGGAGGAACGGCTCCCCGACCGCCCTGTGGAGGGAAGCCGCCTCCTCCGCGGTGAGCGGCTGCACGTCGACCCACTGCTCAGCGAGCGCGGGCACCAGACCGGCGCTCGCGATGGTGGCGGTGAGCGAGTCGTCGACGAGACCGTCGTCGACGGCGCTGGCGAGCCTCCCGAACGGCGGGACCAGGCTGCGCTCGAGCGACACGTCCGGTCCACCGAGCACGTGGCGGACGCGGTCGACCGCGATGAAGTCGGGGTCGTCGAGCCCGAGCTCGGCGGCCTGCCCGGGGCGGCTGACGCGCTCGATGCGCAGGACGCGGACGGCGATCTCGGTGCCGGTGGCAGCGAGCGAACGGGCCCAACCGCTGCGGGGGTCGAGCGCGGCGCCGTCGAAGGTGACGATCGAGCCGATGCCGCCGTGGATGGCGATGTACTCCTCGTCGGCCAGGTCGGCGAGCGCTGCCCGCACGGTCCCGCGGCTGACGGCGAAGCGTTCGGCCAGGTCGTGTTCGCCCGGCAGGCGTTGGCCCGGCGCGTACCGGCCCGTCGCGATCGCGTCGCGCAGGGCATCGGCGACGAGGCGTCGCTTCGGTGAGACGGGCATGAACATCAGACTACATGTACAAGACCTGTTCAGTTCGACTCGGGGTCCCACGCTGCGTTCAACCGGAGCGTGAACAGCAGCGGATCGTCGTTCGGCCGGAACGACGTGCTGGGCCCGAAGTCCAGCCCGCCCGTCTTCGGCACGCCGGCTTCGACGCCGACCCGCTGCGACGCATCCACCGGGTCGACCGAGTCGGCCGATGCGATCTCCTCCTCGAGCTCGCCGACGGAGGTGTCCGGCAGATCGAGCTGTCGGAGCACGTCGCGGTACCCGTCCACCCCGGCCTTCGCGCCTGCCACCGGCACGGTGTTGACACGGAGGTGGAACAGCCGCCCCTTCGGCAGGATCACCTCGCCCGACGCATTCTTCATCTCCTGTGCGTTGTCGAGGGCGTCGAAGACCACCTGGGTCGCACGGACCCGGACCTCCTCGCCGCCGGGGAGCAGGAACCGGACCGGACGTCCCCCGGCT
Organism: Curtobacterium sp. MCPF17_001; assembly: GCF_003234615.1. NCBI lineage: Bacteria > Bacillati > Actinomycetota > Actinomycetes > Micrococcales > Microbacteriaceae > Curtobacterium > Curtobacterium sp. MCPF17_001. The sequence goes on along the minus strand of NZ_QKSL01000001.1, from coordinate 387,163 downwards.
GCCTCCGAGCCGTACGCACCGACGCGGGTCCGCGCGCCCTCCGGGACGTCCGTGTCGATCCCGAACGCCTCGACCGAGGGCGGCACCGTCAGGTCCCAGGTCTCGACGCCGTCCTCGTACGACCGGGCAGTGGGTGCGGGGCCTCGGTGGCTCACGCCGTGCTCGCTTCCCCCGGAGGAGAGCGAGCCGTCGGCACATCCGGTGAGCAGCACGACCACGGCGGCGGCCAGCGCAGTTCCGAGAACGTGACGGCGACGCGGTCCGCCGCGGCTGACCCGGACTGCGCCGGCGATCCCGCGGTCGGCCGCGATCACAGCACGACCACCGTCGTACCCGCCGACGTCGCCGGCCGGTCCATCGCGGCGAGCGCCGCCGGCGCCTCGTCGAGGGAGATGGTCCGCCCGACCAGCGGCGCCGGGTCGAGGCGGCCCGCCGCGATCTCGGCGAGCATCGCCGGGTACTCGTGGGCGGACATGCCGTGACTGCCGAGCAGTTCGAGCTCGAGCGCGATGACCCGGCCCAGGTCGACGTGCGGGGTGGCGTCCTCGCCCGCGAGGAGTCCGACCTGGACGTGCCGACCGCCGGGGCGGAGCGCGGCGATGCCCTGGCGGACGAGGGACGCACGGCCGAGGGCCTCGACGACGACGTGCGCACCGCCGTCCGTTGCGGCCCGGATCTGCTCGTCGACGTCGTCGGTCCGCGCGTCGACCGTGGTGGCGGCACCGAGGGAACGAGCGAGGGCGAGCGCATCGGCGGAGACGTCGACCGCGACGACCCGGGCACCGCGCGAGACCGCCACGACGATCGCCGAGAGCCCGACTCCCCCGCAGCCGAAGACGACCACGTGCTCCCCCGTCGCCGTGCGTGCACGGTTCACGACAGCCCGGTACGCGGTGGCGAACCGGCAGCCGAGGCCCGCGGCCGTGGGGTCGTCGATGGCATCCGGCACGGCGACCAGGTTCGTGTCGGCGTGGTGCACGACGACCTGTTCCGCGAACGAGCCGGGGCGGTCGAAGCCGGGCTGGGTCTGGTTCGGGCAGATGCTCTGACGGCCGGCGACGCACGTGGGGCAGGTGCCGCACGCGTTGACGAACGGTGCGGTCACCCGCGTGCCGGGCTGCCACTGCCGGACCTGGTCGCCGACCCGCTCGACGACGCCGACGAACTCGTGACCGGGGACGTGCGGCAGCGCGACGGTGTCGTCGTGGCCGTGCCAGGCGTGCCAGTCGCTGCGGCAGACGCCGGTGGCGACGACGCGGACGACGGCCGCGTGCGGTGGGCACGCGGGTTCCGGGACGTCGGTGACGACGGGCGTCGCGGAGAAGGAGTCGAAGGTGACGGCGCGCATGAGCCCGATCCTGCCACCCGGGCAGTCAGCGCCCGGCAGTCAGCGCCGGGCGATCAGGGCCGGCCGGCGAGGGGCAGTGCGGCGAGGACCTCGTCGATCACGGCGGACATCGGTCGGACAGCAGCAGCGTCGTCCTCGGCCCAGGTCTCGAGCGCGACCTGGAACACGAGCACGCCGACCTCGGCCAGGACGGTGGCCTGCAGCGGGGTCTCCCCCCGTTCGACGAAGGCGCCCCGGGCAGCGCGGACCAGGTCGGATCGCTTGCGGGCGTCCCGGTCGCGGAGTTCGTCGTTGCCCTCGACGATCCGGCGCCACGCGGCGGTCTGCTCGTGGTTGCCGTCGAACCGTGCGGCGGCGACCTGGTGCAGCACGCTGCGGATGACCTGCATGGGCTCGAGGTCGGTGGGGGCGTCGGCGATGAGTCGTGCGGCGTTCGTGGGGATCTCGTCGCCGGCGAAGACGACCTCCCGCTTGTCGGCGAAGTGTCGGAAGAACGTCCGGGTGGTCAGGCCGGCGCGTGCGGTGATCTGCGGCACGGTCGTCGCCGCGAAGCCCTGCTCGGCGAAGAGCTCGAAGGCCGCGCGCTCGAGTCGACCTCGTGCATCCGGAGCCCATCGCATCGGTCGATCGTACCCGATGACACGTCGTGCCATGAAGGGATACGATGACATCACGTGTCATCATCGCTGACGCCCGAGAGCGAGGAGCTCGCATGTCCACCCCCGATCCCACCGACAGCCCGACGAACGAAGCCCTCTGGCTCCTCGGCCCGCGCGGACCCTTCGAGGTGCGCCCGACCCCGATGCCCACCCCCGGTGCCGGTGAGGTCGTCATCCGGGTCCGTGCGATCGCGGTGAACCCCGTCGACGCCATCACCGGGCCGCTCCGCCGACTCGTCTCACCGTGGGTCCGCTTCCCGACCGTCCTGGGCAGCGACGTCGCCGGCGAGGTCGTCGCGGTCGGCCCGGACGTCACGGACCTCCAGCCCGGCGACCGGGTGACCGCGTTCGCCGCCGGGCAGGAGCGAGCGCGGAACCGCGCGTCGGAAGGCGGGTTCCAGCGGTACGTGACGGTCCTCGAGCGCGTCACCACGCGCCTCCCGGCCGACGTGGCCTTCGAACGTGCCGCGGTCCTGCCGCTGGCACTCGCGACGGCCGCCGCCGGCCTGTACGAGACGGACCAGCTCGGCCTGCCGCTCCCCACGGTCGGGGCGTCCCGTGCCGACGAGGTCGTCCTGGTCTGGGGCGCGTCGACCAGTGTCGGGATGAACGCCGTCCAACTCGCCCGCGCGAGCGGCTACACCGTGGTCGCGACGGCCGGACGGGCGAACCACGACCTGGTCCGCTCCCTGGGTGCCGAGACCGTCGTCGACTACCGCGACGCCGACGTCGACCGCCAGGTCGTCGCAGCACTCGGCGGGCGGCGCCTCGTCGGCACCGTCGCGATCGGGAAGGGCTCGCTCGGGCACGCCCTGCGCATCGCGCGTTCCGCACCCGGCACGAAGCGGATCGCGTCCGCCTACCCCGACCCGGCGACCGCGGTGCGCTCGCGCATCGAGCGGATCCGCGGCATGCACGTCACCGCGATCTGGGGTGGCACCCCCGTCGTCTCGCCGGTCGGGCCGGCGGTGTTCCGCGACTTCCTGCCTGCGGCTCTCGCCGACGGACGGTTCCGTCCGGCACCCGAGCCGACGGTCGTCGGCCACGGACTGGAGGCCCTCCCCACCGCTCTGCAGACCCTCCGGGACGGCGTCTCGGCGACCAAGATCGTCGTCGGGATGGACGCCTGATGGAGTCGCAGCGCACGATCCTGGTGTTCGGCGGGACCGGACAGACCGGCCGCCACCTCACCGACCTCGCCCTCGCGGCCGGACGCCGCGTCCGCGTCCTCGCCCGGACGCCCGCCAAGGCCGGTCCCCCGCGTGCCGGACTCGACGTGCGGCAGGGGTCGGTGACCGACGACCTGGACCTCGACGGACTGCTCGACGGTGTCGACGCGGTGGTCTCGCTGCTCGGTGACGTGCAGGCGCAGCGGACGGCGATGGTGAACACGGCGTTCGTCCGACGCCTGGTGCCCGCGATGCGCCGGACCGGGATCCGCCGGTTCCTGTACCAGGCGGGTGCGCTCAGTGCCCCGCCGCACGGTCGGTTGACGCCCGCGCTCTGGGTGATCCGGAACACGATCGCCCGCAGCTACGACGGCCAGCACCGGGACAACGAGGCGGTGATGCGGTACCTGGCCGATGAGGCGACGGACCTCGAGTGGATGGTGCACCGCGCCGGCATCGGGTCGAACGGCCCCTCGAAGGGCGTGCTCGAGCCGACCGAGGGGACGCCGGGCATCGGGACCTTCGGGGACTGCGCCGCCTACGACCTGCGGCTGCTCGACGACCCGACGGCGGTGCACACGACGAGCCTCAGCGCGTACCGGAAGACGGCGTACCGGAAGACGGCGGGTCGGAAGCGCGCAGACCGGTGGACCGCCGGCCGGTAGGACGCCGTCGCAGCAGGGCGATCCCCACCCAGCCGATGACCGCCGCGAGGACGACCGCCACCAGTCCGCGTCCGAGCACATCGCCGAAGAGGCCCGACCCGAACGCGACGAGCTCGAGGGGGTACGGGGCCAACACCCGCATCCCCGCCGCACCGTCGACGGCGGTGAGCAGTGCCGGCCCGACGAGCAGCACGACGAGCGCGACGAGCACCCCGACCACCCGGCCGGCGGAACGGACACCGGTCACCGCGATGCCGAGCCCGACCACGACCGGCGCGACCCACCACGCCCACCCGGCGATCGTGCTCTGCAGCCCGGTCGAGAGGGTCGCCGGCGGCAGCACGAATCCCCGCAGCCACTCGGCGAGCGCCACCGCAACGACGGCGAGCGCGACCACCGCGACGCCGTCCGGTGCGAGCGCGAGGAGCAGCACGAGCCCGGCCCCGAGCAGGACGGTGAGGGCGGAGCCGACCACGAGGGCGACGACGTAGATCTCGGAGGCGCTGATCGCGCCTCCCGTCCCGACGGTGCGGTCCATGCCGAGGCCGGCCGTCGTGACGACCGTGGTCTGCACCACCGCGACCACCTGCACGAGCAGCAGTCCGCCGAAGGCCGCGAACACCCCGGGGCGTCCCAGACGCCCGTGGAGCCGACGGGCCGTGACTCCGACGATGCCGGCCCCGGTCAGCAGCAAAGCGGCCAGGAAGGTCAGGAAGTACTGGTTGAAGGGCAGGAACGCGATCGGCATGTCCCGTTCGTCAGCGACCGACGTCTCCCACAGGTTCTGCAACGGCAGGTGCATGCCGGTGACGATCCACGGCAGCAGGCCGAGGACCGCCCCGACGATGCCGACGGCGGCACCGAGGCCGAGCGTGGCTCCGGCTCCCGACCCCGTCGCTGGCGCGGACCCGGCTTGCGTGGGCGCGGACGTGTGGTCGTGCTGTTCCCCCGAGGACATGCGGACCACGGTACCGGCCGCGGTTCCCAGGACCGGCTCAGTGCCACCGGCGTCCCCGGTGCTGACGAGGTGCTGACGAGGTGCTGATCCTGCCCTGAGCGCTCCCGCAGCGTGTCGTGGGGTCTTCTCCAGTGCTCCCTGGGAACGTCGTCGCACCACACCGGAAGAGGGGTCCGATGACGACACTGTCGCGACGCACGCTGCTCATCGGCGGCGGATCGGTCGTCCTCGCGGCCGCCGCCGGCGCCGTCCTGCTCGAGCAGGGCGTGCTGCCCGGACGGGCCGCGGTCGAACGGAGGCTCGGGATGACCGGACCTGCCGGCGTCGTCCCGACCAGCCGGACCGGGTCCCGCATCGAGGGCTCGTTCACCTCGGCTGCCCGCGGTGGTGCCGAGACCGGGTGGACGATCAGCTACCCGCCCGGATCGGCCGCGGGTGACCCGTTGCCCGTCGTCGTGTCCCTGCACGGGTACGGCGGCGACCACCGCAGCAGCTTCGACCACGGCATGCACCTCGACCGGTTCCAGGCCGCGGCCCGGGCAGCGGGCGAGCCCGCCGTCGCGATCGCGTCGATCGACGGCGGCAACGACTACTGGCACCCCCGCGCCTCGGGGCGGGACCCGCACCGGATGCTCGTCGACGAGTTCCTCCCCCTGCTGCACGACCACGGGTTGGACGTCGAGCGGCTCGGGCTGTTCGGCTGGTCGATGGGGGCGTACGGCGCACTCCTGGTCGGCAGCACCCTCGGGCCGGAGCGGGTGTGGGCCGTCGCAGCGAGCTCGGTGGCGCTCTGGCCGACTCCGCAGCGGGCGGCCTCGGGTGCGTTCGACGGCGCAGAGGACTTCGCGCAGCACGACCTGACGGCCCGGACCGCGGTGCTCGGCACCCTGCACACACGGATCACCTGCGGCACCGCCGACGCCTTCTGCCCGGGCGACGAGCAACTCGTGCACCGCATCACGCCGGCGCCGCAGTCGAGCTTCACGCTCGGGGCGCACGACTGGTCGTACTGGCGGCGTGTGGCTCCGGAGCAGTTGCGGTTCCTCGCAGCTGCTCTCTGATGGTCTCCTCGCGCGGGAACCGGCGGCACCGCTAGGGTCGCGCCATGGACGCAGCGTCGCCTTCCGTGGCCGCCTTCTGGGCCGCCCGCCGCCAGGAGTCCCCGGACCTGCCCGAGGAAGTGCCCCCGGCGTGGGCGTTCGGCGCGACGCCCGAGCACGCCGACGACCTGCTCGCGCTGGTCCTCGCCGGCGTGAAGGACGGCACGGCGTCATCACTCTGGGACTACGAAGCGACCGCGGAACCACTGCCCGAGGTCGGCGAACACAGCCTCATCCTCGACGGCGCCGACCAGCCGAGCGCGGTCATCGTGACGACGGACATCCGGACCGTCCCGTTCGACCAGGTCGACGCCGAGCACGCCCGAGCCGAGGGTGAGGGCGACCGGAGCCTGGCGTACTGGCGGGCGTCGCACGAACGGTACTGGCGCCAGCACTCCGAGGACCCGCGGGGCTGGGCACCGGACATGCCCGTCGTGTGCGAGCGCTTCCGGCTGCTCTGGCCGACCCGGGTCGAGCCGTGACGCGGGTCCGGCTCGGCACCCTCGTCGCGGCGGCGCTGCTCGCCGCCGGCGTGGTGACCGTCACCGGCTGCTCGTCCGCGTCCAGCGGCTCCCGAGCGCGGATGTACGACTCCGTCAGCAGCATGGCCGACCACAGCTCCCTCGTCGTGACCGGCACCGTCCGACAGCAACGCGTCGCGAACGACGTCGCGGATGCCGACCCCACCACACTGTCCACGGTCCGGATCGTGGCGACCGCCAAGACCGACCCCGACCATCCGGCCGGGTCCACGGTCGTCGTCCGCCAGCACGGCACCACCCGCTCGTCGGGTCCGGGGATGCTCCTCGAAGACGGGGGCACGTACCTGCTCTACCTCACGCCGTCGGCGCTCGACGGCGACCTGGCCGACCAGTACTTCATCACGGGCGGTGCAGCCGGTGTGTACGTCGGCGAGGACGGTCGCACCGACTTCCGCCGGGGCACGGACGAGGGCGACGAACTCCCCACTCACCTCACCCTCGCTGACGCCCTGCACGGCTGACACGGCCGGTACCGTCGAGCCATGCCGTACCCGAGGACCGAACCCAGTGCCTCCGGCCTGCTCGACGTCGGTGACGGAACGTCCCTCTACTGGGAGGAGTCCGGCTCCCCCGACGGCGTCCCCGCCCTCTGGCTGCACGGCGGACCCGGCGGCTCGCTCGGCAGCGGCTGGTACCGGACGCACTTCGACCCCGCTCGCTACCGCCTGATCGGCATCGACCAGCGTGGCAGCGGCCGGAGCCGCCCCCTCGTCACGGAGTCCCGCGACCGGCTCGCCGCCCACACCACCCAGCGGCTGATCGCCGACATCGAAGCGGTCCGGCAGCACCTGGGCGTCGAGGACTGGGTCGTCGCCGGGATCTCGTGGGGCACCACCCTCGCCCTCGCGTACGCACAACAGCACCCAGCATGTGTCCGCGCGCTGGCCCTGATGGCCGTCACGACGACCAGCCGCGACGAGGTCGACTGGATCACGGAGGGTGTGGGACGCGTGTTCCCGGCGGAGTGGGAGGCGTTCGAACGAGCCAGCCAGCGCCTCCCGGGTGAGCGCGTCGTCGACGCATACGCACGTCGCCTGGCCGGTGCCGACCGGGAGGCCCGTGCGGACGCCGCGCAGGCCTGGGACCGTTGGGAGAACGTCCACGTCTCCCTCGACGACCCCGCACTCCGTGAGCGCGGTCACCTGGGTCCGGAGCTGCGCGAAGGCTTCGCCACCCTCGTCACGCACTACTGGGCGAACGACGGGTTCCTGCCGGGCGACCAGGCCGTGCTGGCGCGTCTGCACCGGATCGCGCACGTCCCGACGGCGCTCGTCCACGGGCGGCGGGACCTCAGCGGGCCGGCCGTCACGGCCTGGCGTGTGCACCGGGAACTCCCGCAGAGCACGCTCACCATCGTCGAGGACGAGGGGCACGGCGGGCCGGGTGGGAGCGCGGCGCTGACGGCGGCGCTCGACGGGTTCTGCTGAGCAGCCAGCACGCGCGGGGTCCCGCGTCACCGGTCGGGACGTCCGCCCGGCAGATCACACTGCAGCATCTGGCCAGCCGCGTTGCGCACGCCAGCCGCCCGCTCGGCGCCGGTCGAGCCGTATCCTGACTCCCTGGTCGCCGCCGCCGCTGAGGACCCCGAGTCCGGGCAACCGCCACCGCAGCAGGGCCGGCTGGCCACGGAGGGAACTGTCATGAGCATGGAAGGCGTGGCCTGGAGCTCGCTCTACAAGATCTCGACCGCCCGGGACGGCAAGCACGGCATCTCCCGCGAGTCCGTGCGGCGGATCATGACGTTCGCCGTGCCGTACCGGTCCAAGCTGGTGGTCTTCATCGTCCTCTCCGTCGTGGGGGCGTTCCTGGCGGTCGCGACGCCGGTGCTCGCCGGCCAGGTGGTCGACGTCATCGCGGCCCGCGGCGGGGTCCGCACCATCGTCTGGCTCGCCGTCGTCATCGCCCTGGTGGCCGTCGCCGACGCCGCCGCGTCGCTGGTGACCCGCTGGTACTCGGCGCGGATCGGCGAGGGCGTGATCCTGGACCTCCGCACCGCCGTGTTCAACCACGTGCAGAAGATGCCGATCGCCTTCTTCACCCGCACCCGGACGGGCGCGCTCGTGAGCCGGCTGAACAACGACGTGATCGGCGCCCAGCAGGCCTTCAGCGGCACGCTGTCCGGCGTCGTCACGAACGTCGTGGCGCTGGTCCTCACCCTGGCCGTGATGCTCAGCACGTCCTGGCTCGTGACGGTGCTCGCGGTGGTCATGCTCCCGGTCTTCCTCATCCCCGCACGCCGGATGGGCAGCCGCCTCGCTGCACTGCGCCGCGAGGCCGCCGACCACAACTCCGCGATGAGCACGCAGATGACCGAGCGGTTCTCGGCGCCCGGCGCCACCCTCGTCAAGCTGTTCGGCCGTCCCGACGAGGAAGCCGAGGAGTTCCGCGTCCGCGCCGCCCGCGTCCGCGACATCGGGGTCCGGAGTGCGCTGCTGCAGTTCGTCTTCGTCACCGCGCTCACCCTGGTCTCCGCCCTCGCACTCGCCCTCGTCTACGGGGTCGGTGGTTCCCTCGCACTCGGCGGGCAGCTGAACACCGGCGACGTGGTGACCCTGGCCCTCCTGCTCACCCGCCTCTACGCGCCGCTGACCAGCCTGGCGAACGCCCGGGTGGAGATCATGAGCGCCGTGGTCAGCTTCGAGCGCGTCTTCGAGGTCCTCGACCTGAAGCCGCTCATCCAGGAGAAGCCCGACGCCGTCTCGATCCCCGACGGTCCGGTCGCGGTCGAGTTCGACGACGTCCGCTTCGCCTACCCGTCCGCGGACAAGGTGTCCCTGGCCTCGCTCGAGGAGGTCTCCACGCTGGACACCCGCGGCGGGGACGAGGTCCTGCACGGGGTCTCGTTCCGGATCGAGCCGGGGCAGACCGTCGCCCTCGTCGGCACGTCCGGCGCGGGCAAGTCGACGGTCGCGCAGCTGCTCTCGCGCCTGTACGACGTGGACAGCGGTGCCGTCCGCCTCGGCGGGACCGACGTCCGCGACGTCACCTTCAGCTCGATGCGGCACACGATGGGCATGGTGACGCAGGACGGCCACCTGTTCCACGAGACCATCCGCTCGAACCTGCGGCTGGCCCGGCCCGAGGCCACCGATGACGAGGTGTGGGACGCGGTCCGCCGCGCCCGCCTCGAGCCGCTCATCCGGTCCCTGCCGGACCAGCTCGACACCATGGTCGGCGAGCGTGGCTACCGGCTGTCCGGTGGTGAGCGTCAGCGGATGACCATCGCGCGCCTCCTGCTCGCGCAACCGCGCGTCGTCATACTCGACGAGGCGACGGCCGCTCTGGACTCGACGTCCGAGGCCGCCGTGCAGGCCGCGCTGAGCGAGGCACTCGAGGGCCGGACGGCGATGGTGATCGCCCACCGCCTCTCCACCATCCGCAGCGCGGACCTGATCCTGGTCGTCGAGGACGGCTCGATCGTGGAGCGCGGGACGCACGAGGAACTGCTGGCCGCAGGTGGACGGTACGAGGAGCTGCACCGGACCCAGTTCGCGGTGCAGAAGGAGGTCGCGGCGGACGAAGCAGCGGTCAGCGCGACCTAGTCCTCGCGATCCGGCCGCCGGTCGCACACGCTGTTCCTCGCCGACACGGTCGGGCCCGCCCTCAGCACCACGGCGGGGCGGGGCGGGGCGGGCGGGGCGGTCAATCATGCAGCGGGCTCGAACGTCGGCGGAGATCCCGCCGTCCGACGAAGAACCAGACGAGCGACCCCAGCACCGGGAGCACGATCACCCCGACGACCCACACGACCGTCGCGAGCAGAGTCATCCGCGCGGTGTTCCGGACGACGGAAACGACGGCCGCGACCATCAGTGCCAGGACCGCGACGAGCACGATAGTCCATGACGTGTCGTACTGCTGCGGGATGACGGCGTTGTGCATGGCAGGACCTCCGGCTCCCGTGCGACCCTTCCGCAGGAACACGAGCCGATCAAGCCCTGAGACACAACGGTGAGGTTCTCGATCGTCATGGTCGAGCCATGGAGTTGGTCTTCCGTCCGTCGGAACGTCGCTGAGCCGTCCGACCGTGACGAACTCGTCGGTCTCCTGACACCCACCATCGACTGACCGTCGTCGGCTCTACGCATCACGTCGAGCGTTCACCGACTTCGCCGCGGGTGAGCACCCGGACGTACTCGGCGGAGCCCTCGGGGTCGGTCTCCTTCAGCAGGAAGCCCGCTGCGCCGAGGTCCATCCGGGCCGGTGGTCACGGGTGTGGACGGCGGAGCAGACTGGTGACCTTGATCGGAACACGTCGATGGCTGCGGGGGTCGAATGCGCCACCACAGGGCAGGGGGACACGATGACGGGCTACCAATCCACGGGGCAGACCGCTCCCGACGTCGATCTCGAGACGGGTTCTTGACCGTGAGTCCACGGGGGGAACGAACCGGTTCGGTGATCGTCGTCGTCGGTGCGATGACCGCGATCCTCGCGCTGACGGGGTGCAGCGGCGAGAACCCGACGCGGTCGGGAGCCAACACGACCGTCAGTACTACTGAGGCTCGGCTGTCGTTGCAGGACATCGTCGACCGGTCGACGACGTCGCTCGACGGCGACTGGCAGGTGTACAGCGGGCCGTCGGTCGAGCAGTGCACCAAGGGGAACGGCGGCGACGGTGCGGCCTACAGCTCCATCACGGCGCTCGAGGGACCGCACGGTGACCCCGCTCAGGACGTCGCCGTGGTGAAGAAGCTTTGGGAAAGCGCGGGCATCACGACCAAGCCGTACAAGAGCGGGGGTGCAGACCCGCTCCTCGGCCTTCGCGGGGTCGGAGGGCCGACGACCTCCATCAGCTTCCTGGCGGGCGAGCAGCGCTACACGATCACCGCGGTGTCCGAGTGCGCCGATGGGAACGCTCTCCAAATGCAAGGCAACGGCGAGTGACGGCGGGCTCCGTCGCCGTCAGGACGCCACCGGCGTCATCGGCGCGGTGAAGTCCTTCGCCGTGATCTGCGTGCCGTCGTTCGACGCGGCGGCGTTGCGCTGGTACTCCAGGTCGAGCACGTCGGACGGGTCGGTCACCGAGTAGGCGCACCAGCCCTCGCCGGACTGCCCCTGGTCCACCTTCGTCAGCGCCGGGTAGCCGGCGGCCTTCATCGCGTCCTCGACGACCGACGTCGTGCCCTGGGACGTGTACGACTCCGTGCTGCCGTGGGCTTGCACGCGGATCGCCAGGCAGTCCACCGTCGAGTAGTACTTCTCCCCCGCGGTCACCGCGACGTGCACCAGGACCTGCTCGTTGTCGTCACGGTCCGCGAGCCCCGACTGCGCCGACGTCCACGGGAAGTTCCGCACGACCTTGTCGGCCTGCACGGTGTGGCCCATCTGGTCGTCGGTGATCTTGTCCGACGTGACGTCGACCTCACCGGACGCAGCGGGCTTGCTGCTCGGCGTCGGGCTCGGCGTCTGCTGTTCCGCAGCCTGGCTCTGCGACGGCTCCGCCGGTGCCGTGATCGGAGCGGACTCCCCCGACTGCGACGAGCATCCGGCGAGCGCGACGGTCACGACCGTGATCCCGACGACGGTGGTGATGACGTGCTTGAACGACATGGTGTCCCCTCAGGTACTGCGCCGAGAGAACAGCTCCGCTCCCCCAGCGGTCGCCCCGGCTTCTGGTGAAGGCAGCCGGGACCACTCCTGACCGCACGCCCCACCGTGCACCCCGGTCGCCTTCGCAGGTCGGTCACGGAACCGGGGTGGATCGAGCCTAGCTGACCGCCGTCAGGCTCGACGCGGCCCCCGTGGCGCGCGAGCCACCCGCCGCCGTCGCCTCACCAGGCGACCGGCCCGTTGACGTCGGTGAAGGTCCCGGTCGGTCCGTCGGAGGCGATGGTCGCCATGGTCACGGCGGACCGGGCTCCTTCCGCCGTCGTGAGCAGACCGCGATGACCGTTCAGGTCCGTCGCCACGAAGCCCGGGCAGACGGCGTTGACGAGGATGTTCTCCGACGCCAGGTCGCGGGCGTACATCATCGTCACGGCCGTGAGCGCGGTCTTCGACGGCACGTACCCGAGGGCGATCGGATCGGTGTTGGAGAAGTCCGAGATGGCGGCGAGCGACCCCGCGCTGCTCGAGACGTTGACGATCCGAGGTGACGCCGAGCGACGCAGCAGCGGCAGGAACGCGCTCGTGACGGTGATGACGCCGAAGACGTTCGTCTCGAACACGGCCCGGACGTGATCGACGTCGGCCGACCGCGGCAGCTGCCCGGCGGGGTCGGCGCCGGGCTGGTGGCTGATCCCCGCGTTGTTGACCAGCGCGTCGAGCCGGCCGTAGGCGTCTGCGACGTGCTCCGCGGCCGCGGCGACCGAGGCAGCGTCGGTCACGTCGAGCGCGACGGCGGTGACGGTGCCACCGTCTGCCCGGAGTTCCGCCGCAGCCTCCTCCCCGCGCTCCAGGCTCCGTGCGCCGATGACGACGGTGTGGCCGAGGCGCGCGAGCTGTGCGGCGATCTCGCGGCCGATGCCCTTGTTGCCTCCGGTGACCAGGGCGATCAGGGGTGCAGTCATGGTGTGGTCCTTCCGTGCCGCCCATAGGCGGTGTGACGACGTGACCAGGGGAACCTGGTCCGGAGACCAGCCTGTGGCCTTGCGGTCGCATCCAGAATTATGCTCCGTCGCCTTTTCATGTCCTAGAGTCCAGGGTATGCCCGTCGATCGTTTGTCCGAGGTGCTCGACCTCATCGAGGTCCGCGGGGTCGTGTCCGGCGGCTCGGCCCTCCGTGGCCGGTGGCACACCCGGAGCGTCATCGACGACGACCTCAAGTTCATCGCCGTCGTCCGCGGGTGGGCGACGCTGGAGACCGAGGGGGCCGCGGCGCCGGTCCGCCTCGACGCCGGCGACGTCGCCGTCCTGAACGGGAGGTCGTGGCTGACACTCGACGGCGGTGACGGCCCGGAAGACCCCGTGGTCGTCGAGCCGCCCACGGCTGGATCGCGGATCTCGGACGCCGATGCTGCGGCGAGCGACGTGGACATCGTCATCGGTGGCCGCATCGACCTGAACGCCACCGGCCGAGAGCTGCTGCTCCGCGTCCTGCCACCCCTGATGCACGTCGGCGCGGACAGCACGGTCGGGGCGCAGGCACGGGGTCACGTGCAACGGCTGTTCAGCGAGATCACCGGAGGCCGGATGGGATCGGACTTCGCGATGCGGCAGTACGCGCAGCTGCTGGTCCTCGACGTCGTCCGCGGGTTCGCGGACGACGCCGAACTGCCGGCCGGGTGGCTCAAGGTCCTGGCCGACGAGCAGCTCCGGCCCGCACTGGACCTGATCCACGACGGACCGGCGAGGAGGTGGAGCCTGGAGGACCTGGCCCGCGCCTCGTCGATGTCGCGCAGCACGTTCGCGGCGCGCTTCCGCGAGGCTGCCGGGGCTCCCCCGTTGGCCTACCTGATCGCCTGGCGGATGCTGCTGGCGCAGCGTGCACTGCGCTCGAGCGACACCCGCGTCGGGGCGTTGGCGTTCACGCTCGGGTACGGCTCGGAGAGTGCGTTCAGTGCGGCGTTCAAGCGGCACGTCGGGGTGTCGCCGGCGGCGTTCCGAGGGCGGGTCGCAGCCGCTTCGTGATCGCCCCCCACCACGATGACGAGCGAGCAGTCGCGCGGTCAGCCCAGGTCCAATGGGCCAGCGGCGAGACCGATCGGCACCTGAGCTGCGCCGAGCGTCGTCGGAAGAGGTGCTGCGAACCGCACCCTCCCCTGGGTGGGGATCGTCCGAACCACACCCTGGAAACGGCAGTGAGCCCCTCGCTCCCCTTCTCGTCGCGATGATCAAGCAACCAGCATGTGCCCTTGCTGTATCTGGAGCCGTAGGAGCCTCGGAGGGTCTGCGGAGGCCCGTCTTGAGGTTGGGACGCCCCGTCTGCGACGGACATCAGATCTGCAGAGCGGTGCCTAAGTGAGGAAGCGCTCGGCGAAAATGTTCCACCGAAACATTGACACGCCGATCACGCCTCTAAAGGCGATCGCTGAGGCGCGGGAACAGGGCGAGCGCGCGCCGAGCGATTCCGGTCATGTCGTCTGGGTGGAGCACGGAGGAGTTCCGCAAGGCGGCGAGGTTTCCAGCTACGGACTCGTCGTCGGTGCAGGGCACTCCAGAGTCGCCGCCGTAGACGATGTGTTCGACGGGGACCATCTGCAGCGCGGCCGCGAGATTAGCGTCCGTTCCGGACGCTGCGGTGTCGAGGAAGAGCTGACGCATCTGCGCGCGCAACTCTTCCGACGTGACGCGGTTCGGGTTCGACACCCACGCTTCCGTTCCGATGAGCGCGATACGCCCCGACAGTCCGGGGAGTGCCCCACCGCAGTGCGCGAGGACGAAGGTAATGTCCGGGAATCGAGAGAACACCCGGGCGTACAGCATGCTCGTGATCACGCGTGCCGTCTCGAACGTGACCTCAATGAGCGGCGTGGGCAGCCCCAGCCGGGACGGGATGGTCGTGTCGGGGTGCACGAACACGACGCCGGCCGCGTCGTTCAACTCGTTCCACACCGGTTCCAGGCGAGGGTCGGCCATGCTGACGGTGTTGTAGGTGGTACTCATCGCGAAGCCGTCGGCGTCGAGCTCGGTCCTCGCCCGCCGGATCTCGCTGAGCGCGAGGTCCGGGTCGTCGTTGGGGAGCGCCGCGAGGAGGCCGAAGCGGCCCGGGGACTCTGCGACAACGGCGGCGCCGTACGTGTTGCTGGCCACGAGGGCATCGTGCGTCGTCGGGACCGTGCTGAGCAGCTGCATGGAAATCCCGTTCGCGTCCATGGCACTGATGGCGCGTTCCGGAGACCACTCATGCGGGGCTGGTGCCATGAAGTTGTCGGCGCGCATCGCGCGCCAGGCTGCCTCACGGGCGTCGTTCGTAGTGGGTGCCGTGAAGTGGGCGTGGATGTCGATCAGTGCGTGGTTGTGCATGAGAACTCCTTCGGGTTGAGCGTTCAGGCCCAGGGCCTCAACGCTCGGCGTAGTGCCACTCAGTGACGTTACGTTGCGCCACTTCATGGCGCAACCCTCGCCGGACTGCGTATGCTCGGAGCATGCCGAGGAGTGGGAAAGAAGCGCGCGCCCGACTTCAGGCGGCCGCGTTGGAGCTCTATGCGACCCACGGGTATGAGGGCACGACCACGGCCGAGATCGCCGCGGCCGCGAACGTCAACCTCCGCACCTTCTTCCGACACTTTCCGGACAAGCGCGAAGTGCTGTTCGGCGGTGAGGAGCACGCCCGGAGCACCCTGGCGGATGACATCCTGGGTGCGCCAGAAAGCCTCGGGCCGGCGGAGGTGCTGCGTCGTGCGTTCACGCGCGCAGCTGAGGCGCAACAACAGGACGCTGACGCTGCTCTCGCCCGAATGAACGTCATTGCCGCCACTCCGGCACTGCGGGAACGTGATCTCGCGAAGGCGGCGATGCTGACCGAGACGTTGGCTTCGGCACTGCAGCACCGTGGAGTCCCGGCCGCGGTCGCCGACCTGGTCGCAGCGATGGGATGGGCGACGTACCAGCACGCTGCGGCCGCATGGATCCGTGATCCAGACAAGAATCTGCCCGACCACCTCGATGCCGCGTATGACGACTTAGCCGCCGCGGTGTCGACGATCACTCCGCAATCAGACCGCTGAGACTGACACCGCTCCGGAAATCGTCAACCGGTCGCGCCGCGTTCATCGACGCCGACGAGCCGGCCACGTGCAACGACGTGGTCCGCCGCTCGGCGAAGCGCCTCCGCAGCCGTGGTCAACCGATCGAGCCGGATGTCGAGCGCGTAGAGCTCGAAGAGGTAGCGGTGCGGCCCGTGGCCAGGAAGCGGCCTTGGCCCCTGGTACCCGGTCCGACCAAAGGCTGCTCGAGCGAACTGGACGCCGGCCGTCGGGGTGCTCAAGCCACCTTCCGCCAGTCGCTGCGTTCCAGGATCCAGGACACCGAGCGTGTGCACGAGAGGTCGAGGCAGCGGTACGTCGACGTCCTCGAGGACGATCATCAGAGCCCGGACGCGTTCGCCGTCCACATCGTCCCAGTGCAGTGACGGGGACCGGTTCTCCCCCGCCCCCTGACCCCGGTGCACCGCGGGGATTCGCCCGTTCGGAGTGAACCCATCACTTCTGACCGTGATCGTGTCAGGAGCGCGCAGCGCCGGACGGTTCCACACGCTGTGTTGCTCGCCAGCGCGGAACGGACGGAGGAAGGACCCAACGGTCATCGGACAACCGTATCGCCGGGCCGTTCACGGCGTCCCGACGGAGCACCGCGCCCCGCGACGATCCCCCGCCCTGTCGAAGTTGCGCTACAGGGGCTGTGATACGGGGAACTGCGACGTTCATCTGACCGTCGTCGCCTCTGATTCGATGTACGTCTATCGCTCGACGTCGTCGACCCGGCTGAGCCAGTCTCGGATCAGCGCGGCGGTCAATCCGGGTCGTTCGAGGTGGACACCATGGCCCGCGGTGTCGAGGACTGCGTACGTCCCACGGGGGTAGTGCTCGCGGAGGAGCCATCCGTCCTCGTAACCGACCACGTCGTCCTGCCGACCGAACACGTGGAGGGATGGTGCCGTGAAGGGCAGCGGATGCGCGATCTCGGGTTCGACGGGCAGGCCGTACCGTGCCGCGATGCGCTCCATCACCGCCTGGTCCGCGTCCCGTTCGCCGGGCAGGACAGAGGTTATGAACGCGTCCAAGGTCTCGGTCGTCTGGACGACGTGCGCTGTAGTGAACGCCTCGCGGGCATCCCCTGCCCGCTCGAGGGCGGCCGGTTCGATGACCAGGACCGTGCGCTCGGGCACACGTCGAGCCCGGTGCTCCGTCTCGGTGACGCCCGCGATCGTGGCGAGACCGAGGACCTGCCCACGCCGCACGTGTGCGATGTGGCGGGCGAGCATCCCGCCGTACGACTGGCCAACCAAGGCAAAAGGTTCGTCACCAAGGTGGTCGCTGATCGCTGCGAGGACTTCGTTGGCCACGTCGAGTGCACTCGCCGCAGCCGACCCGGTCGAGCCGGCAGCCCAAGGCAGATCGAGGTAGAGCCGGCGCCACGGCATGTCGCTGATCATCTGCTCGAGCGGCAGCATGATCCGGTGGTCGACCCCGAACCCGTGAAGGGCGACAAGCGGACGGCCAGAACCACGGGCAGACGCGAGCACACGCCGAACCTACAGCGGCACATCACCAATACACGACAGTCACGCCGAGCCGGGTCCGACGCTCTCGTCGTCGCCGTTTAGCTTCGCGAGGATTCGTGCGAGGGCTGCTCGGAGCTGTTCGTCGAGGGGAGCGAAGCGCTCGTCGAGCACGTCGGCCACGATGCGATGGCCGTCTTCGAGCGCCCGGCGGCCCTCGTCCGTCAGGGTGTGCTCGACCCGGCGCCCCGTCCCGGGAGAGCGGACGACGAGTTCGCGGTCGACCAGCCGGGTCGCGAGGGTTCCGAAGGCCTGGTCGCTCTGGAACGTTGCGAGGGCCAGGTCGTGGCCGGATGCGTGCGGCATCCGATCGATCGCCCGGAGCGCGTCCCATTGCACCAGTGACACACCGACGTCCCGCAGCGCCGCATCGGCTGCTCGGTGGTTGCGGTACTGCGCCCGCTTCATCGCCTGCCCGAGCGCTTCCAGATTGGTTGTCACGGTGTTAGCGTATCAACATTCTTAGATAAGCATGTTGAGAAAGGCAGTGCCATGACCATCCCCCTCCCCGTCGACCTCGAAGTCCTCGAAGCCGGCAACCCCGAAGCCAGAACTGCGCTCGTTCTGCACGGCGGCGGCGGCCCCCAGACCGTCGCGCCGATCGTCGGCCACCTCGCCCCCACGTTCCACACGCTCGCCCCGACCCACCCAGGCTGGAACGGCACTTCACGTCCCGATGACATCGATTCGATCCCCGCGCTGGCGAGCGCCTACCTGGATCACCTGCTCGCCGACGGGGGCCGCGACGTGCTCTTGGTGGGTTCCTCCATCGGCGGGTGGATCGCGCTGGAGATGGCCATCCAGGCGGCCGCCGACGTCCGGTACAGGGGTCTTATCGGCGCAATGGTCGACATCGACGGGATCGGTGCCGTCGTCGACGGCGAGCCCATCGCGGACTTCTTCGCCCTCGATGCCCGGGGGCTGGCGGAAGTGGCTTGGCACGACCCCGAGCGGGGGTACATGGACCCCGCCTCGTTCACCGACCAGCAGCGGGCGATCCTGCAGTCGAACGCCCAGACGATGGCGGCGGTCGCTGGCCGTGCGATGAGCGACACCACACTTCTGGGCCGTCTCGGCTCGGTGAACGTGCCGACGCTCGTCGTGTACGGCGAAAGCGACCGCGTCGTCACCCCCGCTTACGGTCGGGCCGTCGCCGACGCGATTCCCGGGGCCTCGTTTGTCGCTGTGCCCGCCGCCGGACACCTCCCGCACCTCGAAGACCCTGCGGCGACCTGGGCGGCCATCGACCCCTTCATCGCCCGCTCGTGATGTCCAGCCGACAGGGAGTGGCCCGGACGTCGGCACCCCAATCCACCCGCTCGTATACATCTCGAATGAAGAAGGCACCAATGAAGGTTTTTCTCACCGGTACGACCGGCTACCTCGGTAGCGCGATCGCGAAGCAGCTCCTCGCCAACGGGCATGAGGTACTCGGTCACGTACGAACCTCTGAAGCCGCCGACCGTGTCAGCAGCCTTGGCATCGTCCCGCGTCTCGGCGACGTCCTCGACGACGTTTGGCTCCGTGGAGAGCTCACGGACGTGGATGGTGCGGTCCACGCAGCGAGCCCGAATGACACGGGAAGCGCTGCGTTCGACGGCCGGATCCTCGACACCGTGCTCGACGTGTTCGCGGGTACGGACCAGCGCTACGTCCACACCGGCGGAAGCTGGATCCACGGCTCAGGACGACGACTCAACGAAGCGAGCCCCTATGCGCCACCAGTGATCGTCGCGTGGCGCCCGGCGGTCCTCGACCGGATCCGCGTGGCTGCCAGCACGGTACACGCGACGATGGTCGCACCGGCGAACCTCTACGGTCACGGCGGCGGACTGGTGGCACTGCTGGCGAACGCTCCGACGGAGAACGGCCAGCTGCGCTACCCCGGGTCGGCGCAGGCGTTCCCCAACGTCCACGTCGACGATGCGGCGGCTCTCTTCGTTCATGTCCTCGAACACGACGCACCCGGTCCCTACGTGATCGCCGCGAACACCGAATCGGTGCCGATGGACACGCTGGCACGCGCCCTCAGCGACGCTCAGGGGCTCGCCGGACAGATCCACGGCGACTCCCCCGAGGAAGCACGGCACCGTTTGGGGCCCCTCGCCGACCCGCTCCTCCTCAACGCCAGCATCGACTCTTCCGCAGCTCGAGCGCTCGGCGGGGCACCCAACGGTCCGACACTGATCGACGAAATCCGATCCGGCTCCTACATGCCGCGCTCATTCCCGCTCGAGCCGTAGGATCGGCTCATGCCCGGCCGGGAGTCCCTGAGTCAGCAGTGGTACATGTCCTACTTGGCCGCATGCAACGACCGCCGTTTTGAGGACCTCGCCCGATACGTGCACCCGGAGGTCGACGGTTCGCTCGAGGGCTCCGTTCGCGGTGTGGGCGACTACGTCGCGGGCGTTCGCAGAATCACCGATGCGTTCCCCGACTACCGGTGGACAATGGAGCGGCTTGTGATCGAGGGCGAGTGGATTGCCGCGCTGGTCCACGGGGCCGGTACGCATCAGGGCGAATTCCTCGGGATCGCACCCACCGGCCGCACAGTGATGGTGCAGGAGATGGTCTTCTACCGAGTAGTTGACGGAAAACTCATCGTGTGCCGAGGTGACCTGGACGTGAAGCTGCGCGATGCGCTCGCCTCCCCCGGCACCTGAGGAGGTACGACGGGCGGATCCGGTGTTCTCAGCGGCTCGCGTGCTGGACAGCAGTAGCTGCGGTGTCGCGAGCCATCGGGCTGGTCGGGATCTATCGGGACGATCGCGAGGGCTCGATCGTGGCGCCCACGCGATGCGGGAAACGGAACCGGACGACGAGACCTGCGAGAGCCGCAGCGGCGATGACCACCCCGCTGAGCAGCAGCGGGCCGTTGTACCCGGCGGTGAGCAACGGGCGGGAGAGGACCGGTCCGAGGATCTGTCCGATGCCGTAGCCGGTGGTAAGGAGCGCGACGGCGCGCGGGACTTGCAGATAGGCGCCGAGGGCGAGGGCCAGCGAGCTGATCCCGACGAACGTGCCACCGAAGAGCGCCGCTGAGACCAGGGCACTGACGCTGCCGGGGAGCACCCCGGCAAGGGCGACGCCAACGGCCTGTACGCCGAGTGCGACGGTGAGCAGCGTCGGGCGGCTCCACCGACGGCCGAGCGCGGTCCACAACGCAGCGCCGGGAATCGCGGCGAGACCCACGACGACCCATGCGCCGTCACCGAGCCAGGCTGGTCCGTTTTGCCCGACAGCGGCGACGAGGAAGGTGCCGGCGATGATGTACCCAACCCCTTCAAATCCGTAGCTCACCACAAGTGCCGCGAACCGGTTCCCGGTGGGCGGTAGCGCCTGGTCCAACGATGCAGATGGCCGTTGCTCGACCGTCGCCGGACGGAGCCTCCAGGCGACGACGGTGAGGGCTGCGGTCAGCCCGGCGGCGATGAACCAGGCGGCCTGCCACGTCGACGTTGCTCGGACGACGACGACAACAAGACCGGACAAGGCGATGCCGGTGCCGATACCGCCGAAGCCCCAGCCGACGAAGTGTGGGCCGACCTCGCGAAGGTGGGAGATCATCGCGGAGGTCGCATAGATGAACACCAGGGCGCTGGTCAGCCCGGCGACGAACCTGAAGGCGGTCCACCAGGACGTATCGGACGCTGCGGGCATGAGTGCGAGCGTCGCAACCGTCAGAAGCATCGCGAACCGCATCACCCATCGTGACCGGACCAACCCCGGAGCGCTGATGCCCAGAAGCGCGCCGAGCAGGTAACCGACGTAATTGCTCGTCGCGAGCCCGGCACCGTCGCTCACGGACAGTCCCGCCTGGGTCTGCATGAGCGGAAGGATCGGGGTGAATACGAAGCGGGCGATGCCCGTGCTGGCGGCCAGAGCTGCCGCACCCTGGAGCACGACCATCCCGGGCGAAGACACCCGCAGTGACGGGAGGGAGATCGTGTGGGTGGCGGTGGCGGTGATGGCCATGGGGTTCCCGTCGGAGGGTGATGAAGGGGGGATGCAGCGGTTCCGGCTGCAGGAGTGACGCTAGGAGCGCCTGAACGGAAGCGGAATTGCCGGCCACGGCGCACCTATGCTTGGCGGTCATGAACGTCGAACTGCGCCACCTGCGCGCGTTCCTGATGGTCGGCAGGCACCGTTCCTTCACCCGTGCGGCGGAGCAGCTGTTCGTGACGCAGCCGGCGCTGACACGAACGATCAAGCAGCTGGAGCAGCTCCTCGAGGTACGCCTACTGGACCGAGACACCCGTCACGTCGGGTTGACCGTGGCCGGTACGCGGTTCTATGAGCAGGCAGAGTCTGCCGTGGCCGCGGTCGACCGCGCCGTGTCCTCGGCGCGGTCCGCATTGCCCCTGCGGCTGGCGTTCACGTGGCTGCTCCCCACGCCGTGGGCGCAGGACGCAATCGCTGAGTACGAGCGCCTTGGCGAGGGGCCGGTGACCCTCGTCCGGACGGATGAACCGATCGATGCGTTGCTCCGCGGAGACGTCGACGTCGCGGTGCTTCGAGATCCTCGCGACGTCCCGGCAGGCGTCCGAGTCCTCCCGATCCTGAAGGAACAGCGAGTTCTGATCTGCTCGACCCGCGCTGATCTCCCGCGGGACCAGCCGGTGCCCTGGGCGGCGCTTGATCGCCACCCCTTCGTGTTCAATGCCACCACGGGCACCGTTGGCCCGTGGTCATGGACGGCAGGCAGTGGCCCGGCCACGTTCGTGGAGACCGCGAACTACGACGAGTGGCTGGAGACCATCGCGGCCGGACGCGGCATCGGAGTCGTTTCGTCGCTGGCTGCGCAGCGCACCATCCATCCCACGATCCGGTTCGTCCCCCTCGTCGATGCTCCCCTGAGCTCGGTGTCGCTCGGCTTTGTCCTCGGGGACCGGGATCAGATGAAGCGGCGGTTCGTCGCAGCGAGCACTAAGGCAGCAACTTCCTGAGGAAGTTGTAACTGATCGGTCTACTAGTGCTACGGTTCCGACATGCCCACCGATACCGACTCCCGCCAGGCCATCCTGGACGCTGGACGGCGTACCACCGCCCACAAGGGCTGGGCCGCCGTCGGACTGAACGAGATCCTGGCTGAAGCCGGTGTCCCGCGCGGATCCTTCTACTACTACTTCAAGTCGAAGGACGTGTTCGGTGAGGTGATGATGCGGGACTACTTCCGCGACCATCTCGTGATGATGGACGATTTGCTCGCGCAGCAGGACCGATCAGTGGCAGACCGCCTGATGCAGTACTTCCGGGGGTGGCGGGAGCTTCAGAGCCTCGATGACTGCCAGGGCAGATGTCTTGCCGTGAAGCTGGGCGCCGAGGTAGCTGATTTGTCAGAGTCCATGCGTCTGGTCTTCATGGAAGGCACCACCTCCATCACGGAGCGCATCGCGAAGATGATCCCACTCGGCCTTGCCGACGGTTCGCTCGCAGGCGCAGATGACCCCGCAGCCACCGCCGAGATGCTGTACGACCTGTGGCTCGGGGCGAGTGTCATGGCGAAGATCCATCGCAACATGGGGCCCCTGGACAGAGCTCTCACCCTGACTGCACAGCTCCTGCACGCCTGACCAGCGTCGACTCACTCGAGTCACATGGGCGCACCCCCGCTCATAACTGATCGGTCTACTAGAAAAGGAACGTCTTCATGAAGATCCTCATGGTCCTCACCTCACATGACGAACTCGGCACCACCGGCCGGAAGACCGGCTTCTGGCTCGAGGAACTCGCCGCGCCCTACTACCGCTTCGTCGAAGCCGGTGCTGACATCACCCTGGCTTCGCCGAAGGGCGGCAAACCGCCGCTCGACCCCGTGAGCAACGCGCCGGCGAACCAGACCGACCAGACCCGCCGGTTCGAGCAGGACGCAACCGCAACGGAGGCACTGGAGCACACCATCCGGCTTGACAGCGTGAATGTCGCCGACTTCGACACCGTTTTCTACCCGGGCGGCCACGGTCCCCTGTGGGACCTCGCCGAGGACCAGGACTCGATCGCGCTGATTCAGGACACCCTCCGCTCCGGTAAGCCGATTGCGCTCGTCTGCCACGCGCCGGGCGTGCTGCGTCACGTGACAAACGAGGAAGGGACCCCGCTTGTGCAGGGCCGCCGTGTCACCGGCTTCACGAACTCCGAGGAAGAGGGCGTGGGCCTCACCGACGTCGTGCCCTTCTTGGTCGAGGACGAGCTGGTGCGGCTCGGCGGCGACTACAGCAAGATCGGCGACTGGGAGTCCTACGTCGTCGAGGACGGTCTGCTCATCACCGGTCAGAACCCGGCGTCCTCGGCAGCCGCCGCCGACGCTCTCCTCACAAAGCTCGAGGCGATGAGCGCGTGAGTGCCTACGTCGTCATGATCCGCGAGGCGCTGCGTGACCAGGACGAGTTCAACACCTACGTCACCGCCGCCCGCGCGGCACGTGCCGGACACCCGGTCACTCCGATGATCGGGTACGGCGAGGTGACCACCCTCGAGGGCGTACCCGTGGACGGGATCCTCGTCAACGAGTTCCCGACCGTTGAGGACGCCCTTGCCTGGTACCACAGCCCCGCATACCAGGCAGCTCTCCCCCACCGTCAGGCCGCGGCCGATTACCGCGTCCTGATCGTCCCTGGCGTCGAGCACTGACGCCGTCACACCCTGCAGATCACCTCAACCGCCGCTGACAACGGTCAGCACCGAATCCACGAGACAGGACACCATCATGAGCACCATCACCGTCGGAACTGAGAACAGCGTCGACATCGCACTGCACTACGAGGACAAGGGCCAGGGGCAGCCGATCGTCCTCATCCACGGCTTTCCCCTCGACGGTAACTCGTGGGAGGGGCAGATCCCGATGCTCCTCGAGGCCGGCTACCGCGTCATCACGTACGACCGCCGCGGGTTCGGGAAGTCCTCGCAGCCCTCGACCGGCTACGACTACGACACCTTCGCCGACGACCTGCACACCGTCCTCGAGACCCTCGACCTGCAGGACGTGATCCTCGTCGGATTCTCGATGGGCACCGGCGAGATCGCCCGCTACATCGGGCGCCACGGTGAGGACCGGATCGCCCGGGTCGCGTTCCTCGCCTCGCTCGAGCCGTTCCTCGCGATCACCGACGATAACCCCGACGGCGCAGCCCCGATGTCGTTCTTCGAGGGCGTCTCCGCCGAGGTCGAGAAGGACCGGTACGGGTACTTCACGAACTTCTACCAGGACTTCTTCAACCTGTCGGAGAACCTCGGCACCCGCATCTCTGAGGAGCAGGTCCGCAACGCCTGGAACATCGCGGCCGGCTCGGGTTCGATCGCGTCCGCTGCAGCACCGCTGACCTGGCCGACCGACTTCCGCCAGGACATCCCGAAGGTCACCGTCCCCGCCCTCATCGTGCACGGTACGGCGGACAACATCCTGCCGATCGACGCCACCGGCCGACGCTTCACGAAGGCCCTGCCGGCTGCGGAGTACGTCGAGATCGAGGGCGCCCCGCACGGCCTGCTCACTACGCACACCACCGAGGTGAACAAGGTTCTGCGCACCTGGCTCGCCGAGTCCTGATCCCTCGGCGAGCACGACGGCCCCGGACCTGCCGAGGGCGCTTCCGGGGCCGTCGTCGTTCCTCGGCAGTCAGACCGCCGCGGGATTGTGTACGCCGAGCGCACGGACGAGGTCGTACTTTGACGCATCCTCTGATCCGGGTTCGGCGGTGTAGGTAATGACGCGGAGGTCGGTCCCGACCGCTGTGTAGACATCGCAGTCGACGGTGATCGGTCCGACCACCGGGTGGTTGAACGTCTTCGGCTCGGACTGCTGTTCAACGGACGAGCCCTCGCGCCAGATCTCCTCGAAGTGGGCGATGGCACGGAGCCGGCGGAGCCGATGTTGCACGGTCTCGTCGTTCGGGTACCGCAAGGCCGCGTTTCGCATGTCGGTGACGAGCGCACGCTCGAAGCGCTCGATGTAGGCGCGGCTCATGAGCACCTCAGGGGCGGTACCGGTGAAGTGCGCCTCAATGAGGTTGTGGTCCTTCGGCGGCTGTCCGAGCAGCGCCTGCCACGACGGGTTCACCGAGAGCAGCGACCAGTCGATGGTGTAGACGCCGATCGCGATCTCCGGCGCGCGCAGCAGGAGGCGCTGCACGCTCGGCGGGATGTGGGTCGGCATTTCGCTCGGGAGCGGGATGGGCAGCTCCGCCGCCCGGAACAACTGATCGCGTTCCCCAACCGAGAGCTGCAGTGCCCGGGCGAGGCTCCGGGCGACCTGAATCGATGGACGTCGTGCGCGGCCCTGTTCGAGCCGGACCAGGTAGTCAACCGATACGCCGGCGAGCATAGCGACCTCCTCGCGTCGGAGCCCGGGGATCCGAGATGACACCGCCGGCAGACCGACCATCGCAGGCCGCAACCGGGCGCGCCAGGTCGTGAGGAGTCTGCTCAGGTCGCCGCGGTCTTCCATGACCCCATCATGCGGTCCCGATGCGGCTCCTCGCTGGTATCCGCAGTCCTACCCGAGCCGTCGACGACGGCGCGACAGTTGTCCTCGGTAACCACGAAAGGAACCACCATGACCGAGATCTACACCGTCGAGTACTCCTACCCCGACGACACCACGCTGCAGGACGAGCACCGCCCCGCGCATCTGGCCTACCTCCGCGAACGACTCCAGCAGGGTGAACTGCTGCTCTCCGGACCGTGGGGTGACGGCGAGGCCCCCGGTGGGCTGCTCGTCTACCGTGTGGCTGACCGTGCCCGCATCGACGAGATCGTCGGGAACGACCCGTTCGTCGTCAACGAGGTCGTGACAACGAAGCGCGTCCACAGTTGGCGCCCGATCGTCGGCCCCGCGTCCGCCGCGTTCGCCAACTGACCGCATCGCGGCGAGGAGACGCATGACGAACATGACAGGGCAGACGAACACCTGGATGATCCAGGAAGTCGCGAGTCCACGGCTCGACGCGCCGGTCCCGGTAGTCGGCGCCCTCGACGTGCCGACGGCACCGGGGGCGAACCGGTTTCAGACCGTCGACCTGTATCTGCCGCTCACCACCGGCACGCAGGAACTGGTCGGGTCCCCGGTCAGACCGTTCCTCGGTTCTCTCCTCGCGAGCGAACACCCGGCCACGCTGGTGCACGTCCATGGTGGGGCGTGGCGGGATCCGCACCTGACCGGGAGGTCAATCGAGGCAACGGTCGCACATGCCTTCCGCGATGACGGCGGATCGATCCGAGCTGTGGCATCGCTGAACTACTCGATTTCACCTTTCCCCACCCACCCGACCGATCCGTATGAACCGGGGAGCATCGGTCAGCTCGACCCGGCCCGTGAGGCGGTACACCCCGACCACCTCCGAGACGTACTGCAGGGCATCCGGTTCCTGCGCACGCTCGGCCTCGCCGATCGCTCGTACATCCTCAGCGGCCACAGCGCCGGCGCCTGCCTTTCATTCCAAGCGGCACTGCTGGGGCCCGAAGCGTTCGGCCTCGACCCAGATCTGACGCCGCCGACGCCCGCGGCGCTCTACGGAGTGAACGGCTTGTACGACCTTCCCAACCTCGTCGACCGGCCAGGTTCAACCCACGAGCACGTCGCCGCGGAGTACGAAAACCTCCTCTCTCACGCGTTCGGGGACCGCTCGCGATGGTCAGGCGCGAGCCCCGCACGGCTGGATTCAGAAGCGATTCGGTACCGGCTGGAGCGGGGACTTGTCCCCCGGCTCGTAGTGCTCGACCAGAGCGAGTCGGACCAGCTCGTGCCGATGAACCAACTCGAGACGATGCAGGAGGCCCTCCTCAGCGTCCAGGGGCTGCTCACGGCGCGAAGCCGGCGCGCCGCGGGCCCGCACGCTATGCCGTGGGAGGACGGGCTGATGCTCTGGACCGCGGTTCACGACGTCGTCCGCACCCTTGGGGCATCATGAACCGTTGACGAGCTGGCGACCCCGACGAGCGGGCCACCGGACGAGCCGGAACGACCGGTGAGGGACCGTTCAGCGGGCGCTGCGACTCGTGGCGTTTCACGAGCGGCAGTGCGCCCTCGACGTTGGCGGCAGATGTTGTCGGGCGATTCAGTTGGCGAGGTGCTGCTGGAAGAAAGTGTTCAGGGTCTGGACCGCTTCGTTGACGTACTTCGGTTCGTCGTACATCTCGTAGTGGCCCGCCCCTTCGACGACGTGGAAGTTCTTGGCGTTGGGCGCCTTCTCCCAGAGCGCGAGCCCGTCCGAGTAGGAGAACGTGGTCCCGAGCCGCCCGCCGACGATGATCTGGAGCGGCTGGGTGAGGAGTTCCTCGACGAGGTTGAAGGCGTCGTAGCCGAGCATCATCGCATCGCTGGTGAAGTAGCGGCGATTGGTGGAGTGCTCGTTGTAGCCGCGCGAGGTCCGGTAGAACCGCACCGCCTCCTGGGTGTCAACGTCAGTGATGCCGAAAGCCGCCGCCTGTTCCTCCGTGTCGGGGATCCACATGTTGCGGTCGACGTCTTCGCCAGCAGCGGCCGCCGTGCGATTGACACCCACGGCCTCGATCATCGCGATCACGGAGCCCGTCGAGGAGGTATCGGCCTGGCGGAATGCTCGCCCGACATTGACGGGCACGACCGTTCCGAGCGCCTTGATCCGATGGTCGGTCATGGTCGCACTGACCGCGTAGCCACCACCGGCGCAGATGCCGACAGCTCCGATCCGGGCGTTATCGACGCACGGAAGCGTCGTGAGGTAGTCGACGGCGAACCGGATGTCATCGACCCGTGCGGCCGGGTTCTCGAGGTCGCGTGGGTGGCCACCACTCTGGCCCTGGAAGCCCGGATCGAAGGCGAGCGCGACGTAGCCGCGATCGGCAAGGCCTCGGCCGTAGTTGGCACCGATCTGCTCTTTCACGCTGCTGCCCGGGGTGGAGATCACGACCGCCGGATACGTGCGGTCCTCGCGGAAACCATCTGGCAGGTGCAACTGGCCGGCGAGGTCGAAGGTGTCGTTGGTGAACGTCACGTCGTGCGTTGAAGACACGGTGAAGGAGTCCCTTCCAGGAGGATTGTGGCGTGCTGCTAGGCTTGTTCGACATTCAGACAGTACATCGAGCCGATTGTTCCGATCGGAACTAGTACGAAACTGTACCACTTTGGGAAGGAATCACTTGCCCGCATCGAACGCTGCGCGCATCTGGTCGCTCAATCACCAGGTGCTCACCCGCGTCATGAACGACTGCGCCCCGGACATCGAGGCCCTTGGGCTGGAGGCAAAGGAGTTCTTCGTGCTCGGAGAAGTCGACGACTGCCCGTACCCCGCGGAGCTGGCCGATCGGCTCGTCCTGCCCAAAGCCAGCGTGACCGTGTACCTGAAGAGCCTCGAGGCCAAGGGCTTCGTCCGCCGGGAAATCGATCCTGCCGACCTCCGACGCCACCGCCTCGCTGTCACTCCAGAAGGTGCGCAGACCCTCGACGAGGCGCTCGAAGTCCTGTCCGCGAAATTCGACGAATGGCTCGTGCGCCTCGACACCGACGAGCAGGCGGAACTGCAACGACTACTGGCAAAACTGCTCAACTAGCGACGTTTCTCCCGCTACAAGCCGCAAGACCGAGGAACGTCGCAGCTCCGCCCGACGGGTTCGATAGCCGATCGACTATCGGGACACTGACGCGCAAATCACAAGAGTTCCTGATGGGAGTCCGCAACGTTTCAGAGCGATCAGGCGTTC
This sequence comes from Curtobacterium sp. MCPF17_001, assembly GCF_003234615.1. Lineage (NCBI taxonomy): Bacteria > Bacillati > Actinomycetota > Actinomycetes > Micrococcales > Microbacteriaceae > Curtobacterium > Curtobacterium sp. MCPF17_001. The sequence continues at coordinate 357,882 of NZ_QKSL01000001.1, read as the reverse complement.
GGGGCCCTCGTGACTCGACTGGTCGATCGCGAACTTACCGCCTGCAAGCGAGAAGAGCTTCACTTCTGAGTGGCGACGACGCGGACGAACCGGACGAGCGCCGGTCCGGCGTTGAAGTAGGAGTACCGCTGAGAGGTCGGGAAAGCCAAATGATCACCTGCGTGGAGTTCCGTCGTGCCGGACTCGAACTCCACCCGGACCGACCCTTCGATGACGAGGATCATCTCTGACCACCCCTCCGGGTCGGTCTCCGCGTTGTATCGGTCACGGGGTTCGAGTACCCAGGACCAGAGCTGCACGTTCTTGCTCGCGGGTACTGATGCCAGCAGGGTCGCAGCGCTGGTCGGACCATTCCCTCGCCACGTGACTTCGTTGATGTCGGTGTGCTGGGCGGCGGGGGCAGCAACGAGGTCGACGAACGTGACTCCGAGCGCCTCCGCAAGGTGGTCAAGTCCCAACAGGCTGATGTTCGCCTCACCGGACTCCAACTTGATGACAGTGCGGCGGCTGATACCCGCACGTTCGGCGAGCGCGAGCTGGCTCATGTTGGCTGCCGATCGGTAGCGACGAACGTTCTCGCTGACATGCGCCAGCACGCCCGCTGCCTCGTTACTGTTTGCGTGCACAATCGTGCACTCTACGCTGTGCAGCATGTTGCACACCTTCGGACGGCTTCCATCGGTCTCCCGGCAGGAGCTCTCACTCCTGATCGTCACCGTCGTGTGGGGTGCGACCTTCACGATCGTCCACGTTGCCGTGCAGCAGAGCGGCCCGTGGTTCTTCGTCGGGACGCGATACCTCATCGCGGGCATGATCAGCGTGCTGGTCTTCGGCCGAGGGCTCGGTCAGCTCAGTCGAGCTGAGGTCTTCGCGGGCTCAGCCATCGGAGCGATGGTCTTCCTCGGGTACGGCCTGCAGGCTGTCGGTTTGCAGACCATCGGCGGTGGGACTTCCGCCTTCATCACCGCCCTGTACGTACCGCTCGTTCCGGTCCTGCAATGGGTCGTGTTCAAGAAGCGACCGCAGCTTCTCACCTGGGTGTCGGTAGCTCTTGCTTTCGGTGGGCTCGTGCTCATCGCAGATCCAGCCAGAGCAGGTCTCACCGTTGGCCCGGGCGAGATCGCAACAGTCGTCAGCGCGCTCCCGATCGCAGTCAACATCATCCTCATCGGCTGGTTCGCCGGGAAGGTCCACCTGGGCCGCGTCATCGTCGTGCAACTGCTCGTTGCTGGAGCGCTCGGGCTCGCGACGATGCCAGTGGTCGGCGAGCGGCCACCTGACTTCTCGTGGGTGTGGTTGTCGGCAGCAGCGGCTCTCGGCGCCGCGAGCTGTGTGATCCAACTCACGATGAACTGGGCGCAACGGACCGTGTCACCGACCCGCGCGACCATCATCTACGCAGGGGAACCTGTCTGGGCCGCGATCATCGGCGTCTTCGCCGGCGAACAACTTCCCGCCATCGCGATCCTTGGTGCTGTCCTCATCCTTGCCAGCTCCCTCCTCAGTGCATTTGACCACCGCTGACGGCTGTGAATCACACCTCGCCCCTAACGGTGTCGCTGACATGTAATACCAGCGCCATTCCCTCGGTAGTCGATCGTCAGGAACCACCCACTGCCAGATGCAGCGCAACGTGTCAGACGGCCCCTTGAGGACACGTAAGGCTGCGCGTTGGACACGTTGTTTCTGCAGCCACATGCGAGCCGAGGCCACCGACCGGTCGCGCAACTCGACACTACGCACTGCCCCGAGCACGACAAGGGCCTCATCGTCGTCGCTGCCAAACAACGCGTCCAAGTTGGTATTTCAGACACGTTGAGTGGCAATCGGACACGTTAGCTGACGGACGACAACAACTCCCCTACTGCGGCATGTCCACGAACCGCGAGAACATCCCGTGGAACGCCACCGTGATGGTGTCAGTGGGCCCGTTGCGGTGCTTCGCCACGATCAGGTCCGCCTCCCCCTGACGCGGGTTGTCCTTCTCGTACGCCGACTCGCGGTGCAGCAAGATGACCATGTCGGCGTCCTGCTCGATCGACCCGGACTCACGCAGGTCGGAGATCATGGGCTTCTTGTCGGCACGTTGCTCGGGTCCACGGTTCAGCTGCGACAGGGCGATGACGGGCACCTGCAGCTCCTTCGCCATGAGCTTGAGCGCACGCGAGAACTCCGACACCTCTTGCTGGCGGCTCTCGACCTTCTTGCCGGAGGTCATCAGCTGCAGGTAGTCGATGACGACGAGCTTCAGGTTGTGCTGCTGCTTGAGCCGACGGCACTTGGCGCGGATCTCGACGAGGGTCATGTTGGGGGAGTCGTCGATGAAGAACGGAGCGTCGTTGATGCGTCCGCGGGTCTGCGCGATGGTGGTCCAGTCGCGGGCGTCGACGGTGCCCTTGCGCATGTTCTGCAGGGGCACGCTGGACTCGGCGGACAGCAGGCGCATGGCGATCTCGGCGCGCCCCATCTCGAGCGAGAAGAACGCGGCGGTCTGGTTGTGCTTGAGGGCTGCTGAGCGGCACAGGTCGAGCGCCAGGGTCGACTTGCCGAGTGCCGGTCGTGCCGCGACGATGATGAGCTGTCCGGGGTGGAAGCCGTTGGTCAGGGCGTCCATTTGGGCGAACCCGGTCGGGACGCCCGTCATCTGCCCGTCGCGGCCCTTCGCGGCTTCGATCTCGTCGATGGCGGTGCCGATGGCTTCGGTGAGGGGGACGTAGTCCTCGGTCTGCACCCCGCCGGCGACGTTGTAGACCTCGGCCTGGGCACTGTTGACGAGGTCGGTGACCTCACCTTCGCTGGCGTAGCCCATCTGGACGATGCGGGTGCCGGCTTCGACCAGGCGGCGGAGGACCGCCTTCTCCGCGACGATGGCGGCGTAGTAGCCGGCGTTCGCCGCGGTGGGCACCATGCTCGTCAGGCTGTGCAGGTACTCGGCGCCGCCGCCACGGGACAGGAGGCCCGTCTTCGTCAGCTCGTCGGTGACGGCGATGACGTCGGTCGGCTCGCCGTGGGAGTAGAGCGACAGGATCGCGTCGAAGATGACCTCGTGCTTGGGGATGTAGAAGTCCACGCCGCGGGCGGTCTCGATGACGTCGGCGACGGCGTCCTTCGACAGCATCATTCCGCCGATGGTGGACTGCTCCGCGAGCATGTCGTGCGGGGGAGTGCGGTCGTTGTTCCGCTCGGCGTACTCCCGGGGGGCCGGGTCCAGATGCGCGATCGACACACGTGCTCCTCAGTGTTTGGCGGTGCTGGCGGACGGCCCGGTGGACCGTTCCCCACCGAGCAGTTCTACCCCGGGCGACCGACATCCCCGAGTCGCTGGCTCAAGCTACGGGTACGGAGTTATCCCCAGCAAACGGCCCTGTGGACAACTCTGTGGAGAGGTCGTGGAACACGCCGGACTCCTGTGTGGAGGGCTGTGTACTCCACTGTGGATAACTCCACCGGAGAACACACTTTCGACTGTTGACCTGGGGTTTCCTGATCCACACCATGTGTGGAGAACTCGGCTTCAAGCGTGAGTCGAAGGTTGCCCTTCGAGCCTGTCACTGTGCAGAACCGACTTGACAAACGGGACCCGCGTCCCGTCACACTCGGCTGGCTCCCAGGTGGCAGAACCGAGCAGGACGTAACCAGCCAGTCGTGTTTCGGGTGCCGGACGTGCTCGACCGGCACGCGCCTCCAGGACGTTCTCGACACCCGCCGACACGCCCGGGACCACGAGGTTGGCGTCCGTCGAACAGTCCCCGTCGACCGGCCGTACGGGGCGGAGACACCACGTGCACCCCGGGCCTGCGAGAAGGGCGGGCCTCCCACTGGGGGAGACCCGCCCTTCCGGCGGTGCTGGTGCTGCCGGAGCAGCGACCGGGACTACTTCGCGGCGACGACCTTCAGCGAGATGGTCGCGACGATGTCCTCGCGCAGACGCACGGTGGCCTCGTGGTCACCGACGGTCTTGATGGTCGCGGGGACCTCGACCTTGCGCTTGTCGAGCGAGCCGACGCCCTGCGCCTGGACGGCGTCAGCGACGTCACCCGGGCGGACGGAGCCGAAGAGACGACCGTCCTTGCCGGCCTTGACCGACAGCTGGATGGTGGCGTTCTCGAGCTTCATCTTGAGGTCCTGTGCCTCTTCGATGGTGGCGAGCTCGCGTGCGGTACGAGCAGCACGGATCGACTCGACCTGCTTCTCGCCGCCCTTCGACCACGACACGGCGAAGCCCTGCGGGATCAGGTAGTTGCGGGCGTAGCCGTTCTTGACGTCGACGACGTCACCGGCGGAACCGAGGCCAGAGACCTCGTGGGTGAGGATGAGCTTCGACATTCGTCGACCTCCGATCAGCGGCCGGAGCCGGCGTAGGGGAGGAGCGCCATCTCACGGGCGTTCTTCACGGCACGGGCGATGAGGCGCTGCTCCTGGACGGAGACGCCGGTGATGCGACGGGCGCGGATCTTCCCACGCTCCGAGATGAACTTGCGAAGGGTCGCAACGTCCTTGTAGTCGATGACGCCGACCTTGATCGACTTCGCGGGAGCGGCGTTCTTGCCGCCCTTACCGCGAGGCTTCCGGCGATCGCCGGTGCTCTTTCCAGCCATTGTGTGTCCTTAGAGAAGAAGAAGTTGTGTCGTCAGACCGCTGAGGATCAGAACGGGGTCTCGTCGTCGTAGGTGCCGCCGGGGGTGGACCACACGTCGTTCGACGATGCGTTCCCGCCACCCTGCTGACCACCCTGCGGCGACCACGGGGCGTCGGACTGACCGCCACCGTTGCCACCGGACGCGCCACCGTTGTAGCCGCCGTTGCCGCCGGAGGAGTTGCCTCCGCCGACCTGGCCACGGCCACCACCGGCGCCACCACCACTGCCACCCGGTGCACGGGTGATCTGGGCGGTCGCGTACCGGAGCGAGGGGCCGATCTCGTCGACCTCGAGCTCGATGCTCGTCCGCTGCTGACCCTCACGGTCCTGGTAGGAACGCTGACGGAGACGACCCTGCGCGATGACGCGCGAGCCCTTCGTCAGCGACCCCGCCACGTGCTCGGCGAACTCGCGCCACACACTCGCACGGAGGAACAGCGCGTCGCCGTCCTTCCACTCGTTCGCCTGACGGTCGAACGTGCGAGGAGTCGACGCGATGGTGAAGTTCGCCACGGCGAGCCCGTTCTGCGTGTAGCGCAGCTCCGGGTCCGCGGTGAGGTTGCCCACCACCGTGATGACGGTTTCGCCGGCCACGGGCTACTCGGCGCTCGCGGTCGTGGCGGCCGAGGCCGACGCGTTGGCGGCCTTGCGGGCGGCACGGGCTTCGTCGCGCTGCTTCTGCGCGGCGACCTGGGCCATGCCCTCTTCGGCGCGGAGGACCTTGGTGCGCAGCACGGCCTCGGAGAGACCGAGCTGGCGGTCCAGCTCCTTGGCGGAGTCGGCGGACGACGTGAAGTTCACGACGGCGTAGATGCCCTCGTTCTTCTTCGCGATCTCGTAAGCGAGCCGGCGACGGCCCCAGACGTCCACGTTGTCGACGGTGCCACCGTCGTTGCGGATGACCGCGAGGAACTTGTCCAGGCTGGGAGCGACGGTGCGCTCATCGATCTCGGGGTCGAGGATCGCCATCAGTTCGTACTGGTGCATGCGGAACCCACCTCCTCTGGTCTCAGCGGCCCCGGGCAGTTCCCGGGGCAGGAGGGTTGATGCATGTGCCTCGGCGCGCTGAATGCGCGCGAGACAACCTGCCCATCGTAGCGGACGGCCTGGAGGCGCGCCACCGGTGGAGTGGTCAGCCTGCGTCGCGGGACGCCCACCACGTGCGGAGGCGCGCCTCGGCGTCCTCGGGTCCGAGCGGCCCCTCGTCCATCCGCGCCTCGAGCAGGAACCGGTACGCCTCGCCCACCGCGCGCCCCGGCGGGATGTCGAGGATCCGCATGATGTCGTCCCCCGAGAGGTCGGGACGCATGGAGTCGAGTTCCTCCTGCTCCGCGAGGACGGCGATCCGGGCCTCCAGGTCGTCGTACGCGAACCCGAGCCGGTCCGCCTTCCGACGGTTCCGGGTGGTGACGTCCGAGCGGGTGAGCTCGTGCAGCCGCTCGAGCTGGTCACCGGCGTCCCGGACGTAGCGACGGACGGCCGCGTCGGTCCAGGCGCCCTCGGTGTAGCCGAAGAACCGCAGGTGCAGTTCGATCAGGCGGGACACCGAGGCGATCGTGTCGTTGTCGAAGCGCAGGGCGCGGAGCCGCTTCTTCGCGAGCTTCGAGCCGACCAGGTCGTGGTGGTGGAAGCTCACGGCGCCGCCCGGCTCGAGCTTCCGGGTCGCCGGCTTGCCGATGTCGTGCAGCAGTGCGGCCAGACGCAGGACCGTGTCGGGGGCGTCGCCGGGGTGGCGTTCGGCCTCGTACCCGATGGCCTGCGTCAGGACGGTGAGCGAGTGCTCGTAGACGTCCTTGTGGTGGTGGTGCTCGTCGATCTCGAGCTTCATCGCGGGGAGCTCGGGCAGGATCCGCTCGGCGATGCCGGAGTCGACCAGCAGCCGGACACCCTCGACCGGGACCGCCGTGTTCAGGAGCTTCACGAGTTCGTCCCGCACGCGCTCGGCGGAGATGTTCTCGATCGAGTCGGCGAGGTCGGACATGGCGTCACGGACGTCGTCGGAGACGGTGAACCCGAGCTGGGCCGTGAACCGTGCCGCGCGCATCATCCGGAGCGGGTCGTCGCGGAAGGACACCCGAGCCGCCTGTGGCGTCGCGAGGCGCTGCGCGAGCAGGTCCTCGACGCCGCCGTGGACGTCGACGAGTTCGCGCTGGGGGAGTCGGAGCGCCATCGCGTTGACGGTGAAGTCGCGGCGGAGCAGGTCGGCCTCGATGGTGTCGCCGAAGGTGACCTCGGGCTTGCGGGTCTCGCCGTCGTAGACGTCACTGCGGTAGGTGGTGATCTCGACCTGCTCGCCGCGGACCATCGCGGCGATGGTGCCGAACTGGCGGCCGACGTCCCAGGTCGAGCTGGCGAGGGGCTCGACGATCGCCAGGACGGCGTCGGGTCGGGCGTCCGTCGTGAAGTCGAGGTCGGTCACCGGACGGCCGAGGAAGGCGTCCCGGACGGGCCCGCCGACGAGCGCGAGCTCGTGACCGGCGGCGGCGAACGCCCGTGCGAGGACGTCGACGGTGTCGGTGGCGGCGAGTGCGTCGAGTCGCTCGACGGCCTGGGCTACGGACTGCATGACGCCGTCGATCATCCCAGATAGTGGGCGCGAGCACCTGCGCGCTCGCCTGCTGTCATGGTCGCGCCTCATACACTCGTCGTGGCCCGCTGAAGACCAGGACCCTCCCACATGCAGATTCTCCGTACCGTGCTCGCCGCCGCCGCGTCCGCCCTGGTCGCCACCGGTCTGGTCATCGCGCCCGCAGCGGTGGACGTCGCCGACGCCGCCACCACCTCGAAGCCGGCGACGCCGGCGACGGCCCAAGCGGGCACCACGTCGATCCAGGTGACCCCCTCCGGACGCGGGGTGCTCGACCTCGGCGACGACCTCTCGCTCTCCGTCACGGTGACGAACGACACCGACACCGCGCTGCCCGCGGGCCGTGCGGACCTGGACATCATCCGGCCGGTGGTGGGGACGCGCGACATCCTCACCGACTGGCTCAATGACACCTCGTCAGACGGTTACCCCGGCGAGCCCATGGACCGGGTGACGATCCCGGAGGTCCCGGCACACCGATCCGTCACGGTCGACTCGATCTCGGTGCCGTTCGCCGACGTCCGTCTCGGCACGCTCAACCCCTTCGGCGCCCGACGCATCGCGGCCTCGTACGTCGCCGGATCGACCCTCGCGGTCGGGCGCTCCGCCTTCACCTGGAACCCCGGGCCCGACCCCGCACCGGTCGACGTCGCGGTCGCGATGCCCGTCACCGTCCCGGCGACCGAGGACGGCCTACTCAGCGCGAACACCCTGGCCGCCGACACCGCGCTGGACGGCACGCTGACCCAGCAGCTCGACGCGGCGGCCGGCCACAGCGTCGCCCTCGCCGTCGACCCCCGCATCATCGCGTCGATCCGCATCCTCGGCGACGACGCCCCGAGTTCCGCGACGGCGTGGCTCGAGCGGCTCGAGGGCCTCCGGAACGAGAAGTTCCCGCTGTCCTACGCCGACGCGGACGTGACGGGGCTGCGCCAGGCCGGGCTGTCGGGCATCGCCGCGCCGATCTCCTTCGACCAGGCCATCGCCGCCGCCGTGGACGCCGACCGGTTCCCCGGGGCGACCCCGAGCCCGACCGCCACCGCGACCCCGGCGGACCCGGCCACGGACCCCGCGCAGGACCCGGCCGACCAGGGAAGTGGCAGCGGCAGCGGCAGCGACACCACGCAGACCCCCGACGACACCGCCACCGGACCGACCGACACCGCCAGCGCAGACGCGGCAGACGGCAACGGCAACGGAGCCGACGAGACCGACCCCGCCACCATCCCTACCTCGGCTTCGCTGGTGTCCTTCCCCTGGACCGTCGACACCGTCGCCTGGCCCGTCGAGGGCACCGTCGCCGCCGACGACCTCCCCGCTCTGCGCACCGCCGGCTCCACCTCGACGATCCTCTCCAGCGGGAACACCTCCGCCGGCCGGGACACCACGGTCGCCGCCGCCGAGCAGGTCGGCTCCACCAAGGCCCTCGTGTCCGACCAGGGCATGTCCGACCTCCTGCGCCAGGCCGCCGACGCCCGCTCCGCACGGGCCACCGACCGCGCCGTGGCGACGCTCCGTGCCACCCTCGCCACCGTCGCCGTCCAGGGCAGCGCCACGGGCCCGGTCCTGCTGACCCTCGGCCGGTCCTGGCCGACCGACTCCGCCCGCCTGGAGCAGGCCCTGGACGCCCTCGAGGACACCGCCTGGATCTCGCCGACGGACTTCTCCACGGTCGTCGACGCGAAGCCGGGCTCGCTCACCCTGCAGAGCAGTGACGACGGCGCCGACCGGCTCACGGTCCTCCGGCGCCTGGTGCGGTCCGAGCAGGCGCTCGTCGACTTCGCCAGCGCGGTCACCGACCCGGTCCAGGTCACGGCTCCGGCCCGCCTGCGGACCCTCGCCGCCGCGTCGAACGCCTGGCGTGCGGACACCGACGGACTGACGACGGTCGTGGACGGGATCGCCGCGGACCACCGGGAGACCATCGGCAGCGTCGGGATCGTCAACTCGAGTGACATCACGCTGCTCGGTGACCGGTCCTCGCTGCCGATCTCGGTCCGGAACCGTTCCGACTGGCCGGTCACGGTGTTCCTGACCGTCACGCCGTCGAACTCGTTCCTGCGCATCGAGCGGAACGCCGTCGAGGTCACGATCCAGCCCCGCTCCTCGACCCGCACCACCTTCCCGGTGCAGTCGGTCGCGAACGGCAAGGTCGCGCTGTCGATGGCGCTGACGAGCGCGAGTGGTGCCCGCATCGCCACCCCCGCCACGGTCGAGATCAACGTGCAGGCGCAGTGGGAGACCGTGATCACGGCCCTCGCCGCGATCGCCGTCGTGGCGGTCTTCGGCCTCGGGATCCTCCGCAACGTCCGCCGCCGCCTCCGTCGCCGCAACGGCGAGCCGGAACCCGAGGACGACGACCCCAACCGTCCCCTCGAGATCCAGCCCCCCGGGCCGGGCGAGCGTCCGCTGGCCGCCGACGTGTCCCGGTCTGCCGACGTGGTCCGACCTGCTGACACCTCCCGGTCTGGAGGCCCGGCCCCCGTCCCCGGGGCCGCCACCGCCATCGCCGTGGCCAGCTCCGGCACCGACACCGTCGGTGGGGACGGCGACCGTCTCGAGGACGCGATCGCGCGCGCCGGGATGGAGTCGAGCCTCCCGTCCGACCGAGACGACCAGAGCGACCAGGGCGACCGACACGACCAGGGCGACCGCCCGCACCCCGAGGAGCCGACCATCAGCACCACCCAGCCCAGCGCCGAGGTCGACGCCGAACAGGGCGAGGGCCGCGGCCTCGGCCGGGCCAGCGCGATGCTGGCGGCGGGGACGATGATCTCCCGCCTGCTCGGGTTCGCGAAGACGTTCGTGCTCGCCTACGCGATCGGCCAGGCGAACTCCCGGTCCGCCGACGCGTTCGCCGTCTCGAACCAGCTGCCGAACAACATCTACGCGCTCATCGCCGGCGGACTGCTGTCGGCCGTGCTCATCCCGCAGATCGTGCGCTCGATGTCGCAGAACGGCGACGGCGGGCGGGCCTACGTCAACAAGATCGTGACCCTCGGAGGCTCGGTCTTCGTCGTCATCACGATCATCGCGACCCTGCTCGCGCCGCTCCTGGTGCGTCTCTACTCGGCGCAGGCGCAGGACGGCAAGGGCTTCTCGCCGGCCGCCACCGACCTGGCCGTGGCGTTCGCGTTCTGGTGCCTGCCGCAGATCCTCTTCTACGCGATCTACTCGCTGCTCGGTGAGGTCCTCAACGCCAAGCAGGTGTTCGGGCCGTTCACCTGGGCGCCGCTCATCAACAACGTCATCGCGATCTCCGGCCTCGTCGTCTTCATCGCGATGTTCGGGAACCGCGCGGTCAACTCCGGCACCGACGACTGGACGCCGCTGAAGATCGCGGTGCTCGCCGGCAGCGCCTCGCTCGGCGTGCTGGCACAGGCCGCGTTCCTGCCGTTCTTCTGGAAGCGCGCGGGCCTGACCTTCCGCCCCGACTTCCGGTGGCGCGGCGTCGGGCTCAAGGCGACCGGGACCGCCGCCGGCTGGCTCTTCGCGATGATCCTCGTCACGCAGCTCGCCGGCATCGTGCAGTCCCGCGTGGCCTCGCTCGGCTCGGGCAACGCCGGCAACGCTGTCCTGCAGAACGCCTGGCTGCTCTTCATGCTGCCGCACTCGATCATCGCCGTGTCGATCGCCACCGCGTACTTCACCCGGATGAGCCACGACGCCGAACGCGGCGACCTGGCAGCCGTCCGGCGCAACCTGTCGCTGTCGCTCCGGATCGTCGGGCTGTTCACGGTGTTCTCGTCGGTGGCGCTGATGGTGGTCGCCGCACCGTTCGGCCGGATGTTCGCCGCGGACTTCGACGGTGCGTTCTCGATCGGCGCCGTCCTGCTCGCCTACATGCCCGGACTGGTGCTGTTCAGCATGCTCTTCATCATCCAGCGGGTGTTCTGGGCGATGCACGACCACCGGACCCCGTTCTTCATGCAGCTCGTGCAGTCGGTCCTGTTCGTGATCGGTGCGCTCGCGGTCACCCTGCTGCCGGGGAACATCATCGGGCTCTCGCTCGCCGCGTGCACGACGATCGCCGGCTCGGCCCAGACGATCGTGGCCCTCGTCGTGGTCCGCCGTCGACTCGACGGCATCGAGGGTCGCATCATCGCGCGCTCGCACCTGCAGTTCGTCATCGCCGCAGTCGTCGCCGGCGTGGTCGGGTTCCTCGTCACGACGTTCTTCGGCGGGTACTCCCGCACCGGGTTCGCCATGTCCGACTTCACGAGCGCGTTCATCACCGTGGTGCTCGCCGGCGCCGTGATGGTGGCCGTCTACTTCGCCGTGCTGGTCGTCGTCAAGAACGCCGAGGTCCGCAGTGCCCTCGACCTCGTGCGCGCCCGGCTCGGACGCTGACCGCGGAGCCAGTCCCGGGAATGGGGCGCAGCTACCATGGGTTGACCCGGTCAGCAAGCAACGGAAGGGCAGTCACGCATGCGCGAGCTCATCATCATCGGTTCCGGTCCCGCCGGGTTCACGGCCGGCATCTACGCCGCGCGCGCTGAGCTGAAGCCGCTCATCGTCGCCTCGAGTGTCGAGACCGGCGGTGAACTCACCAAGACCACCGAGGTCGAGAACTTCCCGGGCTTCCCCGAGGGCGTCCAGGGCCCCGACCTCATGATCAAGATGCAGGAACAGGCCGAGAAGTTCGGTGCCGAGGTCCTGTACGACGACGCCGTCTCGGTCGACCTCACCGGCCAGGTCAAGAAGGTCACGGTCGGCTCCGGCGAGACGTACGAGGCCCTCACGGTCATCTACGCCACCGGTTCCGCGTACCGCCACCTCGGCCTCGCCGACGAAGAGCGTCTCTCCGGCCACGGCGTCTCCTGGTGCGCCACGTGCGACGGGTTCTTCTTCCGTCAGAAGAACATCGCCGTCGTCGGCGGTGGCGACTCCGCGATGGAAGAGGCCACCTTCCTCACCCGCTTCGCCGACAAGGTGACGGTCATCCACCGCGGGGACTCCCTGCGCGCGTCGAAGATCATGCAGGACCGCGCGATGAACGACCCGAAGATCGAGTTCGCGTGGAACAAGGAAGTCACCGGCATCACGGGTGGCTCCGCTGTCGAAGGCGTCACGCTCAAGGACACCGTGACCGGGGAAGAGTCCTCGCTCGCCCTGGACGGTCTGTTCATCGCGATCGGCAACGACCCGCGCACGCACCTGGTGCACGGTCAGCTCGAGATCGCCCCCGAAGGCACGCTCGCCGTCGAGGGCCGCTCGTCCCGCGCCGTCGGCGTCCCGGGTGTCTTCATCGCCGGTGACGTGCTCGACCCGACCTACCGACAGGCGATCACCGCCGCGGGCTCGGGTGCGGTCGCAGCCCTCGACGCCGAGAAGTACCTCGCCGACCTCGACCGCGACCTCACCGACCAGGCCGAGGGCGTCACCCCGACCGAGGCGATCATCGACGTCACCGCCCGGGTCTGACCTGCGGCCCCTGCACGCCACGGGAATGTGCGCCGCCGCGTCCCCGTTCACCACACCGAACCGACTTCCCGTCGAAGGAGCAAACATGTCCAGCGCAAAGGCAGTGACCGACGCCACGTTCGAGGCCGAAGTCCTCAAGTCCGACAAGACGATCCTCGTCGACTTCTGGGCCGAATGGTGCGGCCCGTGTCGTGCGGTCTCCCCGATCCTCGACCAGATCGCCGCAGAGCACGCCGACAAGATCGAGATCGTCAAGCTCAACGTCGACGACAACCCCCAGTCGGCCATGAACTACCAGATCACCTCGATCCCCGCGATGAAGGTGTTCAAGGGTGGCGAGGTCGTCAAGACCGTCATCGGCGCCAAGCCGAAGCCGGCCCTCGAGGCCGACCTCGCGGACTTCCTCGCGTAGGAGATCCGCCGCACAGACCCGGACGCCCCGTCCTCCATTCCATCGGAGGGCGGGGCGTTCGTCTGTCTGGAGGCCCGTCCAGCGTCCGCCGACCGGCGGACGCTGAGGGGGCCTCCAGGCCGCAGCCCGGCCGCAGACAGGCCACGGATCGTCGATCGGCCTGTGCGGGGGGACGACGGACGCCCTGCTGCATGTCGTACTGTGGCGAGAACGACCGAGTGGAGGAAACTCGATGACGAACGGCAACAGTCTCGATCCCTGGTACGACTCCTACGCCCAGCGCACCGCCGGGCTGAGCGCCTCCGAGGTCCGAGCTCTGTTCGCCGTCGCGTCGAGGCCGGAGGTGGTCTCGCTCGCCGGCGGCATGCCCTTCGTCTCCGCGCTGCCCCGTGAACTGGTCACCGGCTCGCTCGACCGGGTGATGGCCGAGGACTCCGCGATGGCGCTGCAGTACGGCGGTGGACAGGGCCTGCGGTCCCTCCGCGAGCACATCGTCAACGTCATGTCGCTCGAGGGCATCCGTGCCAGCGCGGAGGACGTCGTGGTCACCACGGGGTCCCAGCACGCACTGGACCTCGTCACGCGGCTCTTCATCGATCCGGGCGACGTCGTCCTGGCCGAGTCCCCCTCGTACGTCGGGGCCATCGGTGTGTTCCGGTCGTACCAGGCCGAGACGGTCCACGTGGCGACGGACGAGCTCGGACTGGTCCCCGAGGCCCTGCGCGAGACGATCGCCCGTCTCCGAGCCGCTGGCAAGCGGATGAAGTTCCTGTACACGATCCCGAACTTCCACAACCCAGCCGGTGTCACGATGAGTCGGGAGCGCCGCATCGAGGTGCTCGACATCTGCCGCTCGAACAACATCCTGGTGCTCGAGGACAACCCGTACGGGCTGCTCTGGTTCGACGAGCCGGCACCCCAGGCGATCCGCTCGATCGACGACGAGGGTGTGGTCTACCTCGGCTCGTTCTCGAAGACTCTGGCTCCCGGGTTCCGCGTCGGATGGGCGCTCGCCCCACACGCGATCCGCGAGAAGCTCGTGCTCGCGAACGAGTCGGCCGTGCTCGCCCCGAACTCGTTCGGCCAGTACGTCGTCAACGCCTACCTCGACGCCGCGGACTGGAAGGGTCAGGTCGACACCTTCCGCGGGATCTACGCCGAGCGCCGTGACGCCATGCTCTCCGCCCTGGGGGAGTTCCTGCCCGACCTCAGCTGGACCGTGCCGAACGGCGGGTTCTTCGTCTGGCTCACGCTGCCGGACTCCCTCGACTCGAAGGGCATGCTGCCCCGGGCAGTGAAGGAGCTCGTCGCCTACACACCGGGCACCGCCTTCTTCGCCGACGGGCGCGGAGCCGGCAACATCCGGCTCTCGTTCTGCTACCCGACGCCGGAACAGATCCGGGTCGGGGTGAAGCGGTTGGCGTCCGTCGTCAACGACGAGCTCGAACTGGTCGAGACCTTCGGATCCGCCAGTCGCTCGAGCGCCTCGGTGAGCACCTCGACAGTCAGCTCCCCGCAGCCGAACATGCCCTGACCAGGGCTTTCGTACCGATCAACGACATCCGCAGAGGATCGCCCCATGGCCGAGTTCGCCAGCCGTCACGTCGTCGTCGTCGCCGGAGGAATCTCCCACGAGCGGGACATCTCCCTGCGGTCCGGTCGGCGGGTCGCGGACTCGTTGACCGGCTACGGGTGGCAGGTCGACCTGCGGGACGCGGACGCCTCGCTGTTGCCCGCGCTGGCCGCGGACCGGCCGGACGTCGTCTGGCCCGCGCTCCACGGCGCGTCCGGCGAAGACGGCGCGCTCCGCGGCATCCTGGAGGCCCTCGACATCCCGTACGTCGGCTCCCGCTCGACGTCCGCTCGCCTGGCCTGGGACAAGCCCACCGCGTCGGCACTCGTGTCCCTGGCAGGAGTCCGGACGCCGCGCTCGATCACCCTGTCGCACGACGTCTTCCGCGAACTCGGTGCCGTGGGCGTCCTCCAGGCCATCGCCGCGGAGCACCCCGTCCCGCTCGCGGTGAAGCCTGCACGCGGCGGCAGCGCCCAGGGCGTCACCCTGGTCGAGAACGCCGACGACCTGCCGCGTGCAATGGTCGCTGCGTACACGTACTGCGAGGACGCCGTCGTCGAACAGCTCATCCGGGGCACCGAGATCGCCGTCGGGATCATCGACACCGGTGACGGCCCGACTGCGCTCTCGCCGGTCGAGATCGTGCCCCGCAACGGGTTCTACGGGTACGAGGCGCGGTACAACGCGGGGGAGACGACCTTCTTCACGCCGGCGCGACTCAGCGAGGAGCAGTCGCAGGCTGCTTCCGCTGCAGCAGTCCTGGCGCACCGAGCACTCGGGCTGCGCCACGTTTCCCGCGTCGACCTCATCATCGACGGCGCCGGCACACCATGGTTCCTCGAGGCCAACGTGCTGCCCGGGCTGACGGAGACGTCGCTCGTGCCGCAGGCACTGTCCGCGTCAGGGTTCGACCTCGGGTGGACCTACGCCGAGTTGGCGGAGCAGGCCATCCGGGACCACTCGGCCTGACGCGTCGACACCTCCGACATCGCGGTCTGCAGGGGGAGTGGCGGGGTCGGAGCTCTGGCGTAGGGCTCCGTCGGAGGCTTAGTTCCTGGGCTTCCAACCTGGCGCCGGTCAAGCGGGTCACGTCGGCCTGGCGGAGTCGGCGATCGGCGCTCGGGGCAGCTGCGACGACGACGCCCGACGTTCCACGTGGAACATCTACCTGGGCTCCGAGCCAGGATCAATCTCAGCATCAGCCTCAGGGGTGAGCGGGTGCTGCTCTCCGCCATCGCAGATCCAACGACCAGGGCGCCGGTTCCCGGCGTTCGGTGACCGCGCTCGTCGATTCGGTACGGGTGCCTTTCCCCCTCGGCCTGGGGTCGTCCCCCTTCCCCGCGGTGCTCTCGCCTGGTAGCCCGAGTGTCGTTCACGCGCAGCCGAGCGCAGCACGGGCGCGCCGCATGGAGTGACGCAAGGACCACTCGGGACCCCACCGTTCGCGCAGTTCAGGCCCAGCCAGGGCGCTTCGGCTCAGCGCGACAGCACGACCACGTGCTTGCGCCACCGCGTCACGGCCGCACTGCGGCAGTACGCCAGGTCTTGCGTTCGGCAGAGCCCGGATCGGTGTCTGTTCCACGCACTCGTCATTCACTGCATCGCTGGGTGTCTAAGGCGCTGTTCAGGTGTGTTGGTGCCTCTCGGCATCGACGGTTCCCTCGGACACTGAGTCGCTGCCACCTCCCGTCACCGCCACTGCGATCCGCCGTCAGGTGCGACCACGTCACCCTCGGACACCTGCTCCGCGAGCCACTCACACAGCCTCTCGACGACCTCGCTGTCCGGAGGAATGTCCGCTGGCACCTTCGGGCTGGTCGAGCTGGTGCAGGGGAGCGTCAAGCGAGAGCATCGCGTCACTCGCGCCGTCGATCCGGCTTCGTTCCTGCACCCTCCGCGACGACGAACCGCGCGGATCCGCCGCACGGCTTGAGCCACACCCGATTGCTCCGGCCGATCAACAGCGGCGTCGATTCCACTCGGAACCACGTCTGTTCGCCTCACGATTACGCCATCTCTGCTGCACTGGAAGTTCTTCAGAGAGCCGCACCCCTGGCCCTGATGCACCGGCGCGGCACAGGAAGCCGCTCATCAGAGCGACGGGTCTCTCGCGATCGGAGCGCTGCCGTCCTACGAGCGGCAAATGACGTGGAGCGTCGGCCTGGCGAGCCGGGTTGGGTGTCAGGCAGGCGTTCCACGTGGAACATTCGCCGTCGCACCTACGGCGACGAGGGTCGCTCCCAATAGGACGGATCGATCGTGACCGATCGGCAAACCCGTGCAGGAGAGGCCCAGGCGGCGGAGTCTCGTGATCCAGCACGAGGTGGCGCTCGTGGCGAGAGGGTCCTGGTACTCGAAAGACTCCCGTCCCTCATGGGGGCGTTCCACGTGGAACATCGCTCGCGCCATCCCTGGGCAGGGTAGAACTCGGTGTAGCTCGTTGCACCCCGCTGCGGCCCGCGCGGAGGGCTCCTCACGAGGCAGCCGGCCGCCCGCTAGGAGGCATGGCTCAACGACGGAGAGCCGACAGCTTCCGCTCGAACCCGTCACGACGCTCCCCGCAAGGCGATTGCAACAACCCCGACGATCAGCCGACCCGGACGACATCCATCGGGTCCTCGGCGCGACTCAGGGCGCGCAGGGGCCCGTTCATGGCCCCGACCGCACCCGGACAACCACGAGCGCTCCCGACGCCGCAGACGGCCACACAGCGGCTCACCGCCGTGACTGTGCCGTCAACCAGCCAGGTCCTGTACTCCAAGCTCCTTGAGGATCCGAGCCAGATCGTCCGGGTTCGCGAAGTCGATCGTGACCGACCCCTTGCGGGCGCCCACCGCGATCTTCACGCGCGTGTTGAGCCGGTCACCGAGACGCTCCGCCATGTCGTTGAAGTGCACCTGCCGCTTCGACGGCTGTGCGGGGGACTTCGCCGGTGCCTTCGTGGAAAGCTGCTGGGCGATCGCCTCGGCAGCCCGTACCGACAGGTCCTCGTTGACGATCTTCTCGGCCAGGTACTCCATCGCCTCGGCGTCGGGCGCCGCCAGGATGGCTCGGGCGTGCCCGGCTGACAGAACACCCGCGGCTACACGGCGCTGCACGGGGGAGGGCAGGCGGAGCAGACGGATCGTGTTCGTGATCTGCGGACGGGAGCGGCCGATCCGCTGTCCGAGCTGCTCCTGCGTGATGCCGAAGTCCGCCAAGAGCTGCTGGTAGGCCGAGGCCTCCTCGAGCGGGTTCAACTGTGCCCGGTGGAGGTTCTCGAGCAGTGCGTCCCGGAGCATGGCGTCGTCAGGGGTCTCCTTGACGATGGCCGGGATGGTTGCGAGCCCGAGTTCCTTCGTGGCGCGGAGACGGCGCTCACCCATGATGAGCTCGTACTGTGGCGCGGTGCCGGCAGCACCCGGGATGGGTCGCACGACGATCGGCTGCAGCAACCCGATCTCGCGGATGGAGTGCACGAGCTCCTGGAGCTCTTCCTCGCGGAACTCCTTCCGCGGCTGCTGGGCGTTCGGCACGATGTCGAGCGGGTTGAGGTTCGCCAGCCGGGCCCCTGGGACAGCAAGGAGCTCCTCTGCAGTACCCGCGCCGGAACCGCCGCTGGTCGTGTCCGCCGCCGAGGTACCCCCGGACGGGAAGAACACGTCGACGGGCCGCTCCTGCTGCTCGTTCGTCGTGGGGATGAGCGCGCCGATGCCGCGCCCGAGTCCGGTCCGCTTGGGTGCCATCAGGCCTTTGCTCCTCGTTCTGCGATCTCGGCTGCGGCCTCCAGGTAGGAGAGCGAGCCGGTGGAGTTGACGTCGTACGAGACCACACTCTGCCCGTAGCTCGGCGCCTCGCTGACCCGGACCGAGCGGGGGATCATGGCCTGCAGCACCTGGCCACCGAAGTGGGTCCGTACCTCGTTCGCGACCTGGTTCGCCAGGTTCGTTCGACCGTCGTACATGGTCAGCAGGATGGTCGACACGGCGAGGTGCGGGTTCAGGTGGCGTTCGATCAGTTCGATGTTCCGCAGCAGCTGGCTCAGACCCTCGAGCGCGTAGTACTCGCACTGGATCGGGATGAGTACTTCCTTGGCCGCGACGAAGGCATTGATCGTCAGCAGGCCGAGCGACGGCGGGCAGTCGATGAAGACGTAGTGGAACGGCTCGTCGACCGAGGCCAAGTACTCGTCGAGCGCGGTCCGCAACCGCTGCTCGCGGGCGACGAGCGAGACGAGTTCGATCTCGGCACCCGCCAGGTGGATCGTCGCCGGCACGCACCACAGAGTCTCCGATTCGGGGGAGCGCTGGACCGTGTCCGCCATGGGAGCCTCGTCCACGATGACGTCGTAGATGCTCGCGACCTCGGCCTGGTGGTCGATCCCGAGAGCAGTCGACGCATTGCCCTGCGGGTCGAGGTCGATCACGAGAACCCGGGCTCCGCCGTGCGCCAACGCCGCCGCGAGGTTCACGGTGGTGGTCGTCTTTCCGACGCCACCCTTCTGGTTCGACACGGTGAAGACCCGCGTCTTCTCCGGCAGCGGGAACTGCTGGGTCGCGATGGCGCGTCGCCGCCGGTTGAGATCAGCGATCTCGCGCGCGAGGGGCGTCGACGCGTCGTAGTCAGTGGATGAACTCAACGAGTGCCTCTTCCCCGGTCTGTGTTTCACGTGGAACATCGGGGCCCATTGCGGTGCGTTCGCCCCTCGACGCATCAGCCCGCGCAGCGGCGGAACCGTGCAGCAGCCGAGCCCAGTCAGACCGGACCGGTGGCGTCAGTCAACTGTAGCCCGGAAGACACGCGTGGTCTCGTCGACCACACCCACCCCGAGCTCCAGGACCTCGACGTCTTCAAGTCGGGTGCGCAAGATCACCTTGCGAGCGGCCGTGACCTCGTCATCGACGCGCGCGCCCTTCATGAGGATGAGTTGCCCGCCGGACCGGACGAGCGGGACCGTCAGCGGGATGAGCTTCGAGAGCGCACTCACAGCGCGCGCAGTGACCTGGTCGAGCACGAGCTCATCGGCAACGTCTTCGGCGCGCGCACGGACCACCGTGACGTTCTCGAGTCCCAGGCGGTCCGCTTCACCACGGAGCCAGTCCGTCCGCCGCTCCATCGGCTCGATGAGCGTCATCGACACGTCCGGACGAGCGATGGCCAACACCAGCCCGGGCAGACCGGCGCCCGATCCGACGTCGCCGACGGATGCACCCTCATGGAGGAGTGGGGCCACCAGGGCAGAGTTGAGGATGTGTCGTGTCCAGAGCCGGGGGAGTTCGAGGGGACCGATCAAGCCCAGCTCTTCACCACGACGGGCGAGCTCGTTCGCGAACGACCGTGCGACGTCGATCTGTTTCCCGAAGAGGCTCGCGGCAACGGCCGGCTCGGCCTCCAGAACAGGAGGCTCCGAACCGGCCGTGACGTCGGTATCCGTCATCGCGTGATGACCGTGTGGCGGTCCCGGCCCTCGCCCTCCGACTCCGAGTGGAAGCCCTTCTCGGCGACCAGGTCGTGGACCAACTTGCGCTCGTAGGACGACATCGGGGGGAGCGCCGCGGTGGTCGAACCGGCCTCGATGCGCTCGACAGCGGTGTCCACCAGACGCTGCAGCTCCGTGGCACGGGCGTCCCGCGATCCACCGATGTCCAGGATCAGGCGGCTGAACTCGCCCGTCTCGGCCTGCACGGCGATCCGGGTGAGCTCCTGCAGTGCCGTGACCGTGTCCGGCTTGGCGAGGACGCGCAGGGCCGCCCCGTCGTCCGTGACGGTCAGGTAGACGCGACCAGCCCGCTCCTCGATCTCGATGTCGCCGTCGAGGTCGCAGATGTCGAGCAACTCTTCGATGTAGTCGGCAGCGATGTCCGCTTCGTCGCGGGTCTCGTCGTCGCCATCCACCTCATCACCGTCCACGTCATCGCGGTCCACGTCGACCGTCGCGTCGGTGGGGGCGAGGTGCTGGTCGTCCGTGGTGTCGACGACCGCAGCGGTGTCCTGCTCGCTCACTTGGTCTTCCCGTTCTTCTTGGCGCGCGACTTGCCGACCGGCTGCTGGCGCTGGTTGTTCACGCGGGCTTCGACCTCGGCCAGGGAGGCCCCGGCGCCGGCTTCGGTGAGGACGCCGGCGGTCGCGGAGGAACCGCTGCGCTGCGCCTTCTTCGCGAGACGGGCCTCACGGGCGAGCGCCGCCTCGGACCCGGGCGTCGGCATGCTGCGGATGACGAAGTACTGCTGCGCCATCGTCCAGATGTTCGAGGCCAGCCAGTAGAACATGACGCCGAGGGGGAACGACAGACCCGAGATCACGAAGACCAGCGGGAGCACGTACAGCATCATCTTCTGCTGGCGGTACATCGGAGACTCCTTGGTCTCCGGCGACATGTTCTTGGCGACGAGCTGCAGCTGCGTGATGAACTGCGAGGCCGTCATCACGACGATCATGAAGCCCGCGATGACCCGGACTTCCCAACCCGATGCGTTCGTGAACGTCTCGTGCAGGGGTGCGCCGAACAGCGAGGCGTTGCCGAACGACTTCGCGAGGTCGCTCGAGAGCAGGCCGATGCCCGTCTTGTTGATCTGGGCTTCGTGCAGCACGGAGTACAGCGAGAAGAAGATCGGCATCTGGATCAGGAGCGGCAGGCAGGAGCTCAGCGGGTTGGTCCCGGTCTCCTTGTACAGCGCCATCGTCTCGCGGGACATGGCCTCACGCGAGAACTGGTCCTTCTTGCCCTTGTACTTGTCCTGGATCTTCTTGAGCTGCGGGGCGACCTCCAGCATCCGTCGCTGCGACTTGATCTGTCGAACGAAGATGGGGATCAGCGCGCCGCGCACCACGAAGGTCAGGAAGATGATCGACAGCACCCACGTGATGCCCGCGGAGGGGTCCATCCCGAGGTTCTCGAAGACCCAGTGGAAACCGACCAGGATCGCGGACACCACCCATTTGAGTGGCCAGAGGATCGTACCGATGAGGTCCATGGGGACGGTCACGCCTTTCGAGTGCGCTGGGGGAGCAGCACCGGACGGACCGTGCCGGCCGAGGTCTGCTGTTGCTGCGGGATCGGCGCGAGGACGAACCCGAACCGACTGACGGTGAAGGGGCGGCGACGTTCCCTGACGTCGTCGATCCCGCCGGCTGCCCACGGGTTGCACCGGGCGATGCGCCAAGCGCCCATCGCCGATCCGCGGACCACGCCGTACTGCTGGATCGCCTCGAGCGCGTACCGCGAGCACGAGGGGTGGTACCGACAGACGTTGCCGTAGAGCGGCGAGATCACCGCTCGGTAGGCCCGGAGCACCACGACGCACGCGTTGCGTGGGAGCAACGCGAGGACCCAGAGGAACCGGTTCATGCTGCCTTCTCCACACCGCGCGCGAAGGAGCGCGTGATGTCTTCGAGCAGGGTAGGCCATGCGGCCTGCGCGGCGGCTGGCAGTGCACGCACCACCACGTCGTACCCGAGCGGTGCGCTCGGGAGGACCCCGTGCGCGATCGCCTTCAGTCGGCGTCGCACGAGGTTGCGCGTCACCGCGTTCCCGACGGTCTTCGCCACGATGAACCCGAACCTGGTGGGACCGGGATCGTCATCGAGGCGACGGACCACCGACACGACAGCGTGCGCCGTGGCGCTCTTGCGGCCACGGCGCACGACCATCCGGTAGTCGTCGCCTCGGACGATGCGGTTGGCTCGGGCCAACACGACGAGGACCCCCGCGGATCAGGCGGAGAGCTCGGTGCGCCCCTTGCCGCGGCGTGCGGCGAGGATGGCGCGGCCCGCACGGGTGCGCATGCGGGCGCGGAAGCCGTGCTTCTTGGCGCGGCGGCGGTTGTTCGGCTGGAAGGTGCGCTTGCTCATGATGATCTCCACACGGCTGCTCGCGGCGAGCCGTCACGTATGCGTTGGTTGACGCGGAAGGCGCGACCGAACGGCCGCAGTCAACTGGACAACGGTACGTGACGAGGGCTGCGAGGTCAAATACCCGCGGGCCGGTGGCCACCCGCAGCATCGCGTGC
The DNA here is from genome assembly GCF_003234615.1 of Curtobacterium sp. MCPF17_001. Classification (NCBI taxonomy): domain Bacteria; kingdom Bacillati; phylum Actinomycetota; class Actinomycetes; order Micrococcales; family Microbacteriaceae; genus Curtobacterium; species Curtobacterium sp. MCPF17_001. The sequence goes on along the minus strand of NZ_QKSL01000001.1, from coordinate 335,259 downwards.
TCCCGATTCTCCACACTGGGGACAACTTCCGTTGGGTACGACGCGCCCCGGTCCTTTACAGTTGTGTCACCGCACCGCCGGAAGCCCGGTAGTACGGGCGAGTACCCCCTCGACCTCGGTCCGCGCGGCCGTGGAGCAGACTGTGGACAACCCTGTGGGAAGCTCGACGGGGAAACGGCGCCAGAAGACCGCGCCGATCGCCTCCGGCAGTCCAGGAGGCGCGGGCCGGCCCGGCGTGGCTCGCTCGCCGGTCGACGCCCGGCCTGGTGCCGGACGGACCGGATCCGGACGGGACAGACCCGGACCGACCACGCCCGCAGAGCGACGCACCCGAGCAGTGAGACCAGGAGACGAGCACGCCATGACGATGCCGGCCGACCCCGTCGAGGACCTCTGGTCGTCGGTCCTCGGGATCCTCTCCGACGACGACCGGATCACGCCGCAGCTGCACGGGTTCCTCAACCTCGTCGAACCGAAGGGCGTCCTCGCCGGGACCCTCTACCTCGAGGTCCCGAACGACCTGACCCGCGGCATGCTCGAGCAGCGCATCCGGGTGCCCATCACCGAGGCGGTCTCGCGGATCGGTGACGACTCGGTCGCCAACTTCGCGATCACCGTCAACCCGGACATGGCCTCGGAGCCGCGGGTCGACGCCGTCGCGGTGCCCTCCTACGCCGAGCCGGTGCAGGAACACGTCCCGCAGACCGCTGCACCGCGCCAGTACATCGAGGCGCCGTTCATCCCGAGCCCGGTGGACTCACCCGGGACCGGCGGCCGCCCGGAGTCCCGGCTCAACCCGAAGTACAACTTCGACAACTTCGTGATCGGTGCCTCGAACCGGTTCGCCCACGCCGCGGCGGTCGCGGTGGCCGAGGCGCCGGCGAAGGCCTACAACCCGCTGTTCATCTACGGCGACTCGGGTCTCGGCAAGACCCACCTGCTGCACGCGATCGGGCACTACGCCGAGAGCCTGTACCCGGGGATCCGGGTCCGGTACGTGTCGAGCGAGGAGTTCACCAACGACTTCATCAACTCGATCGCCAACAACCGCTCGAACCAGTTCCAGCAGCGCTACCGCGACATCGACATCCTGTTGATCGACGACATCCAGTTCCTGCAGGGCAAGGACTCCACGCAGGAGGCCTTCTTCCACACGTTCAACACGCTGCACGACCACAACAAGCAGGTCGTCATCACGTCGGACGTGGCGCCGAAGCACCTCACCGGGTTCGAGGACCGGATGCGCAGCCGCTTCGAGTGGGGCCTGATCACGGACGTGCAGGCACCCGACCTCGAGACACGCATCGCGATCCTCCGCAAGAAGGCACAGTCGGACCACCTGCAGGTGCCGGACGACATCATGGAGTTCATCGCGTCGAAGGTGTCGAGCAACATCCGGGAGCTCGAGGGCACCCTGATCCGGGTGACCGCGTTCGCGAGCCTCAACCGGACGGCCGTCGACATGGCGCTGGTGCAGACGGTCCTCAAGGACCTGATCACCCTGGACGAGGACAACGTCATCGCGCCGACGGACATCATCAACCACACCGCGGACTACTTCAAGCTCTCGGTCGACGACCTCTACGGCTCGTCCCGGTCGCAGGCGATCGCCACGGCACGCCAGATCGCGATGTACCTGTGCCGTGAGCTCACGAGCCTGTCGCTGCCGAAGATCGGCCAGCTGTTCGGCAACCGCGACCACACGACCGTCATGTACGCCAACAAGAAGATCGCCGAGCTCATGAAGGAGCGCCGCTCGATCTACAACCAGGTCACCGAACTGACCAGTCGGATCAAGCAGGACCGCCGGTACCGGTAGCGCGTACCACCGCGCCACCCCCCGTCCAGGGCCCACGCCGCCGGTCCCTGACCGACGCGCAGCGGCGGGCAGGCCGTGCCGGTGGGGAGAGGCCCGTCCCGCACCCGGGATCGGCCTCCTTCTGCGTGCGTCCACCATCTGAGACGGTTCCATGCGGCGGATTCCCCACAGTGTGGAAAGCCTGTGGATAACTGTGGAGGACACGCCGCCCGCTTGTACACAGCCGGAGGGGCACCTGTGGAAACTGGGGAGAGAAGTGGATAGATGATTTTCACTCATCCAGAGGTCGCTCACACGCCGCCAACAAGTCACACGGTTGTAGTTCCCAGTCGGGGAGCGGCATCCCCAGAGTTGTCCACAGTGTGCACAGGCGTTAAGACCATTACTCCTCTCTTCTCTCTCCCTCTCCCTGGGCCAACCTCTGGGGACGGCGAATGACACGGATCGGCGGTCTGCCGACGCTGTGCCACAATGGGGCGGCCGGGCAGTCAACCGATCGACAGGGGTCCACGCCGTGAAGTTCGAGGTCAACCGGGACGTCTTCTCCGAAGCCGTCTCCTTCGCGGTGAAACTCCTCCCACAGCGCACGACCCTCCCGATCCTGTCCGGTGTGTTGATCCACGCCGACGGTGATCGTCTGACGCTGTCGTCGTTCGACTACGAGGTCTCGGCGCAGACGTCGATCGCCGCGCAGATCGACGACCCGGGCACGGTGCTCGTCTCCGGCCGACTGCTGAACGACATCGCGAGCCGACTGCCGAACGCCCCGGTCAGCTTCTCGACCGAGGACTCCCGGATCACGGTCACCTGCGGCTCGGCGCACTTCACGCTGCTGTCGATGCCCGTCGAGGAGTACCCGACGCTCCCCGAGATCGGTCCGCAGACCGGCGTCATCCCCGGCGACTCCTTCTCCGAAGCCGTCTCGCAGGTGGCGGTCGCCGCCAGCCGTGACGACGTCACCCCGGTCATCACCGGTGTCCAGCTCGAGGTCGGCGAGCACGACGTCTCGCTCATCGCGACCGACCGCTACCGCGTCGCGGTCCGCACCATCCAGTGGGACTCGGGCCGCGCCGGCAACGACGGCGACGCAGCCACGACCCTCCACGCCCTCGTCCCGGCCCGGACCCTGCAGGAGGTCGGTCGCACCTTCGGTTCGGCCACGACGGTGTCGGTCTCGATCAGCGGTGGCTCCGACCGCGAACTCATCGCGTTCCACGCCGACGACAAGACCGTGACCTCCCTGCTCATCAAGGGCAACTACCCGCCGGTCCGCCGGCTGTTCCCCGAGACGGTCCAGGACCACGCGGTGATCAACACCGCGGAACTGGTCGAAGCCGTCCGACGGGTCTCCCTCGTCCTGGAGCGCGAAGCCGCGCTCCGGTTCTCCTTCACGGTCGACGGGCTCACGCTCGAGGCGATCGGTTCCGAACAAGCGCAGGCGTCAGAGTCGATCGATGCGTTGCTGACCGGTGAGGAAACGGTTGTCTCCCTGAAACCGGCCTTCCTCCTCGACGGGTTGAATGCAGTGCACTCCGAATTCGTCCGGATCTCCTTCACCAAGACGGAGAACCCGAACAAGCCGGGACCGGTGTTGATCACCGGTCAGTCCTCGCGAGAGGAACCGGCCACGGACGGATACCGGTACCTGCTCCAGCCCAACCTCCTGCTGCGCTAGTCGCAACGGGGATCCTGCGCTGACGCGCCACCACCTGCATCAGCGCGACATCGACGAAGAAGAGGAAATCATGCAGATCGGTCTTGTCGGCCTCGGGAAGATGGGCAACAACATGCGTGCGCGTCTGCGCAACGCAGGGATCGACGTCGTCGGGTACGACGCGAACCCCGCCGTGTCGGACGTCGCCGACCTCGGCGCACTGGCAGCGGCACTCACCGGGCCGCGCCTGGTCTGGGTGATGGTCCCGCACGGGAAGATCACCGACGACGTCATCACCGACCTCGCCGAGGTCCTCGAGCCGGGCGACCTGGTCATCGACGGCGGCAACTCGAAGTGGCTCGACGACGAGGTGCACGCGAAGCAGCTCGACGCCAAGGGCATCCGCTACATGGACGTCGGCGTCTCGGGCGGCGTCTGGGGCAAGGACAACGGGTACGGCATGATGGCCGGCGGTGACGTCGCGGATGTCGAGCGTGCGATGCCCGTCTTCGACGCGCTGCGTCCCGAGGGCCCGCGCGAAGAGGGCTTCTCGCACGCCGGCGGCATCGGCGCGGGGCACTACGCGAAGATGGTCCACAACGGCATCGAGTACGCGATCATGCAGGCGTACGGCGAGGGCTACGAGCTCCTCGAGGCGAAGGACATCATCACCGACGTCCCCGCCGTCTTCGCCGGTTGGCAGCGCGGCACCGTCGTTCGCTCCTGGCTGCTCGACCTCATGGTCCTCGCGATCAACGAGGACCCGAAGCTCGACGCCATCGAGGGCTACGTCGACGACTCCGGCGAGGGTCGGTGGACCCTCGAAGAGGGCATCGAGCTCGCGGTGCCGATGCCGGCGCTCTCCGCGGCCATGTTCGCCCGCTTCGTCTCGCGTCAGGGCAGTGCGTCCCCGACGATGAAGGCCGTCGCGGCCCTGCGCAACCAGTTCGGCGGCCACGCCGTCAAGAAGGCGTAGTCGGTCGGGGTAACCCCCTCGACCCGTCTCGGCCCGCGTGCACGTCGACCATCTCCAGCTCTCCGACTTCCGGAACTACCGGGAGGCGGACGTCGACTTCGCACGCGGGCCGAACCTGTTCGTCGGCCGCAACGGTCAGGGCAAGACCAACCTCGTCGAGTCGATCGGGTACCTCTCGACCCTCGGCTCGCACCGGGTCCCCACCGACGCCGCGCTCGTCCGGCAGGGCTGTGACTCCGCGATCGTGCGGGCGCGGCTCGCGCACGAGGACCGGAGCATCCTCGCCGAGGTGCAGATCAACCGCACCGGATCGAACCGGGCGCAGGTGAACCGGTCGGCGATCAAGCCACGTGAACTGCCGCGGTACTGCACGAGCGTGCTCTTCGCGCCGGAGGACCTGGCGCTCGTCCGCGGCGAACCGTCCGGGCGCCGTCGGATGATCGACGAGCTCCTCGTCCAGATCGCGCCGCGGATGCAGGGCGTCCTGGCCGACTACGACCGGACGCTCCGGCAGCGGAACACGCTGCTCAAGTCCGCGCGCGCGACCGGGGCGAAGGCGGGGGCACTCTCGACGCTCGACGTCTGGGACGACCGACTCGTCGAGTTCGGCGCCGAGATCATCGCGGCGCGCGACCACCTCACGCGGCGGCTGGCCCCGTTCGTGACGGAGTCGTACGCGACGGTCGCCGGCGAGCGACACCAGGCGTCGATCGCCGGTGTGCTCAGTGTCCGCGGTGCCGACCCGGAGGACGCGGCCGCGACGGACCCGGTGCTCGGGACCCCGGAGGAGCCGGTCACCATCGCCTCCGCTGCCGAGGCCTTCCGAGCGGCGCTCGAGCGGCGGCGGCGGGACGAGCTGGACCGCGGGTTGACCCTCACCGGCCCGCACCGGGACGACGTGCTCTTCGAGCTGAACGGGTTACCGGCCCGTGGATACGCCAGTCACGGGGAGTCCTGGTCGTTCGCACTCGCCGTGCAGCTCGCGTCGGCGACCATCCTCCGCGCCGAGTCCTCGCTCGGGGACCCGATCATCATCCTCGACGACGTGTTCGCGGAACTCGACGAATCGCGGCGTGAGCGGTTGGCCGGAGCGGTCGCCGACTACGAGCAGGTGCTCATCACCGCGGCCGTGCACGGCGACGTCCCCGGCCAGCTCACCGCGCACACCGTGCGGATCGAGGCGGGCGCCATCGTGACCGACGAGGCGGACGTGGACCGTGCCTCCCGTCCGGATCCCACCCCGGCGGCGTCCTGATGCCCGCCCCCCGGAAGCCCGCGGAACCCTCCCGCGTCTACCAGCACTTCAAGGCCGTCTTCGGCGACCCGTCGAAGCGCGGCCTCGATGCCCGACGCCGCCGAGCCGCCGGACAGGACCCGGACTCCGTGCCGTACGGCAAGGGAAGAGAGCCCGCGGGCCTCGGCGACGTGATGGGTGCCCTCACCGCTGAACTCGGCTGGACCGAACCGCTGGCACGTTCCGAACTGTTCGTGGACTGGCCCAGCGTGGTCGGTGACGAACTCGCGAAGCACTCCACACCGGTGACGATCGAGGACGGCGCGCTGGTCATCCGGTGCGACTCGACGGCCTGGGCGACGCAGCTCCGACTGATGCGCGGGACGGTCACGACGACCATCGCCCAGCGGTACCCGGCAGCGGGGGTCGAGTCCATCCGGGTTTCCGGCCCGGACGCCCCCACATGGAAACGCGGCCTCAGGTCGGTCCAGGGGCGCGGCCCTCGCGATACCTACGGTTGACCAGACGAAATCATCCATCCGTCTGAGATTCGTCGCTCTGTGAGGCGTACGGCCCCCGGACTCGGGCCCTGCTGCAGTAGACTGGGGAGTGCAGTGCGCGGGCGTTCCGCGCGCAGGCAGGAGCACCCCCGACATGACATCTGAATCTGACGACGACCAGCGAGACCCGCAGAGTGACGAGGTCCAGCCGCAGGAGCTGGCCCCGCAGAGCGAACCATCGTACGGCGCAGACCAGATCCAGGTGCTCGAAGGGCTCGAAGCCGTCCGCAAGCGCCCGGGCATGTACATCGGATCGACCGGCCCCCGTGGTCTCCACCACCTGGTGCAGGAGATCGTCGACAACTCCGTCGACGAAGCGCTGGCCGGGTACTGCGACACGATCAACGTCACGATCCGCGAAGACGGCGGCGTCCGCGTGGTCGACAACGGCCGTGGCATCCCCGTGGACATCCACCCGAACGAAGGCATCTCGACGGTCGAGCTCGTCCTGACCGTCCTGCACGCCGGCGGCAAGTTCGGCGGCGGTGGCTACGCGGTGTCCGGTGGTCTGCACGGTGTCGGCTCCTCCGTCGTGAACGCGCTCTCGAGCGAGCTCGACGTCGAAGTCCGTCGACAGGGACACGTCTGGCGGCAGAGCTACACCGACGGCGTCCCCGTGGCGCCGCTGTCCCAGGACGAAGCCTCCGACGAGACCGGCACCACGATCACCTTCTGGCCGAACGCCGAGATCTTCGAGTCGGTCGAGTTCGACTACGAGACGCTGCGTGGCCGGTTCCAGCAGATGGCGTTCCTCAACAAGGGCCTGCGTCTCACGCTCGTCGACGAGCGGACCCCGGCCGAGGGCGAAGAGGCCCGCAACGACTCCTTCCGCTACGAGCGCGGGCTCGCCGACTACGTCGAGTACCTCAACGCGCAGAAGAAGGCCGACCTGGTCCACCCGGACGTCATCGGCTTCGAGTCCGAGGACCCGGAGCGCAAGATCGCGCTCGAGGTCGCGATGCAGTGGAACACCTCCTACCAGGAGAGCGTCCACACCTTCGCGAACACGATCAACACGCACGAGGGTGGCACCCACGAAGAGGGCTTCCGCGCTGCACTCACCACGCTGGTGAACCGCTACGCGCGCGAAGCGAAGATCATCAAGGAGAAGGACGACAACCTCACGGGTGACGACATCCGTGAAGGGCTCACCGCCGTCATCTCGATCAAGCTCGGCGAACCGCAGTTCGAGGGCCAGACCAAGACCAAGCTCGGCAACACCGAGGCCAAGTCGTTCGTACAGCGTGTGGTCGGCACGGAGCTCACCCACTGGTTCGAGAGCAACCCGACGCAGGCGCGCGACGTCGTCCGCAAGGCGATCCAGGCGTCGCAGGCCCGGCTCGCCGCCCGCAAGGCCCGCGAGACCACCCGGCGCAAGGGACTCCTCGAGTCGGGCGGCATGCCCGGCAAGCTCAAGGACTGCCAGTCGAAGGACCCGACCCTGTCGGAGATCTTCATGGTCGAGGGTGACTCCGCCGGTGGCTCCGCCGTCCAGGGCCGCAACCCGATGACGCAGGCGATCCTGCCGCTGCGCGGCAAGATCCTCAACGTCGAGAAGGCCCGGCTCGACCGCGCCCTGGCCAACCAGGAGATCCAGTCGATGATCACGGCGTTCGGCGCCGGCATCGGTGAGGACTTCGACCCGGACAAGGCCCGGTACCACAAGATCGTGCTGATGGCCGATGCTGACGTCGACGGCCAGCACATCACGACGCTGCTGCTCACGCTGCTGTTCCGCTACATGCGGCCGCTCATCGAGCGCGGCTACGTGTACCTGGCGCAGCCGCCGCTGTACCGCCTGAAGTGGTCGAACTCGGCACACGAGTACGTGTTCAGCGACCGGGAGCGCGACGCGATGCTGCAGACCGGCATCGCCGCCGGCAAGCGCATCCCGAAGGACAACGGGATCCAGCGCTACAAGGGCCTCGGCGAGATGGACTACAAGGAGCTGTGGGACACCACGATGAACCCGGACACCCGGACGCTCCTGCAGGTCACGCTCGAAGACGCGGCCGCGGTGGACAGCGTCTTCGCGACGCTCATGGGTGAGGACGTCGACGCCCGTCGCCAGTTCATCCAGCAGAACGCGAAGGACGTCCGCTTCTTGGACATCTAGGCCGGGAGGCGCGGCGTGAGCCGCGTCGACCCGACCCGACCCCACGTGGTCGCGCCCGGCGCGACCGACGGACGACGAGCCTCCAGGCTGTCAAGGAAGGCAACGCAAGCACATGGCTGACGACAACGAGAACGGCGCCGACGAGCCCGAGATCGTGCACGGCGACAGCGGGGACATCGTCGTCTCCGGTGACCGCATCTCGCAGGTCGACCTGCAGCTCGAGATGCAGCGCTCCTACCTCGACTACGCGATGTCCGTCATCGTCGGGCGCGCGCTGCCGGAGGTCCGCGACGGTCTCAAGCCGGTGCACCGCCGCGTGATCTACGCGATGTACGACGGTGGCTACCGTCCGGACCGGGCATTCTCGAAGTGCTCGCGCGTGGTCGGCGACGTGATGGGACAGTTCCACCCGCACGGTGACAGCGCGATCTACGACGCACTGGTCCGTCTCGTGCAGCCGTGGTCGCTGCGCTACCCGCTCGCGCTCGGGCAGGGCAACTTCGGATCTCCCGGCAACGACGGCGCCGCGGCGCCGCGGTACACCGAGACCAAGATGGCCCCGCTCGCTCTCGAGATGGTGCGGGACATCGAGGAAGAGACCGTCGACTTCCAGGACAACTACGACGGTCGGACCCAGGAGCCGGCGATCCTGCCGGCCCGGTTCCCGAACCTGCTCGTCAACGGCTCCGTCGGCATCGCGGTCGGCATGGCGACGAACATCCCGCCGCACAACCTGCGCGAGGTCGCTGCCGGTGCCGTCTGGGCGCTCGAACACCCCGACGCGACGCGTGAAGAGCTCCTCGAGGCCCTGATGCAGCGGATCAAGGGCCCGGACTTCCCCACCGGGGCGCAGATCCTCGGTACCCGGGGGATCGTCGACGCCTACCGGACGGGCCGCGGATCGATCACGATGCGTGCCGTCGTCAGCGTCGAGGAGATCCAGGGCCGCACCTGCCTGGTCGTCACCGAGCTGCCGTACCAGGTCAACCCGGACAACCTGGCGATCAAGATCGCCGAGCTCGTGAAGGACGGTCGTCTCGCCGGCGTCGCCGACATCCGCGACGAGACTTCCGGGCGCACCGGTCAGCGACTGGTCATCGTGCTGAAGCGCGACGCGGTCGCGAAGGTCGTGCTCAACAACCTGTACAAGCACACGCAGTTGCAGGAGAACTTCGGCGCCAACATGCTCGCGATCGTCGACGGTGTCCCGCGCACCCTGGCGCTCGACGGGTTCATCAGCGCGTGGGTCGACCACCAGGTCGAGGTCATCGTCCGCCGCACCCAGTTCCGTCTGCGTGAGGCCGAGAAGCGTGCGCACATCCTGCGCGGTTACCTGGCGGCGCTCGACGCACTGGACGAGGTCATCGCCCTCATCCGTCGCTCGCCCGACGTGGAGGAGGCCCGCAACGGCCTGATGGAGCTGCTCTCCGTCGACGAGATCCAGGCCCGCGCCATCCTCGAACTCCAGCTGCGTCGCCTGGCCGCCCTCGAGCGCCAGAAGATCCACGAGGAGGCCGAGGCCCTCGAGCTGAAGATCGCCGACTTCGAGGACATCCTCGCCCGGCCGGAGCGTCAGCGCTCGATCATCATCGACGAGCTGACCGAGATCGTCGACCGCTTCGGGGACGACCGTCGCACCGAGATCATGCTCGGTTTCGACGGCGACATGAGCATGGAAGACCTCATCCCCGAGGAAGAGGTCGTCGTCACCATCACCCGCGGTGGGTACGTGAAGCGCACCCGCAGCGACCAGTACCGCTCGCAGCACCGCGGCGGCCGTGGTGTCCGCGGCGCTCAGCTCCGCGCGGACGACGTCGTCGAGCACTTCTTCGTCACCACGACGCACCACTGGTTGCTGTTCCTCACCGACCAGGGACGCGTCTACCGGGCGAAGGCGTACGAGCTGCAGGAAGCCGGGCGCGACGCGAAGGGCCAGCACTCGGCGAACCTCCTGGCCCTGCAGCCGGACGAGAAGATCCAGCAGGTCCTCGACATCCGCGACTACGAGGCGGCTCAGTACCTCGTGCTCGCCACCGAGCAGGGCCTCGTGAAGAAGACGGCGCTCACCGACTACGACACGAACCGCACCGGTGGCATCATCGCCATCAACCTGCGCGAGGGCGACAAGCTCCGCTCTGCGCTGCTCGTCGACGAGCACGACGACCTGCTGCTCGTGTCCCGCCACGGGATGTCGCTGCGCTTCACCGCCACGAACGACACCCTGCGTCCGATGGGGCGCTCCACCTCAGGCGTGAAGGGCATGTCCTTCCGCGGGGATGACTCGCTGCTGTCGGCCTCGGTCGTCTCGGACGACGGGTTCGTCTGGGTCATGACGGAGGGTGGCTACGCCAAGCGCACCTCGGTCGACCAGTACCGGATCCAGGGCCGTGGTGGTCTCGGCATCAAGGTGGCGCGTCTGGCCGCCGATCGCGGTGACCTGGTCGGTGCCCTGATCGTCGGCGAGGACGACGAAGTGCTCGTCGTGCTGCAATCGGGCAAGGTGGTAAGGTCTGCCGTGGCCGAGGTCCCAGCCAAGGGCCGGGACACGATGGGGGTCGTCTTCGCGAGGTTCGCGGAGAACGACCGGATCATCGCTGTGGCCCGCAACAGTGAGCGGAACCTGGACGACCAGGAGGACGCCGAGATCGAGCCCGCGGGCCCGGTCGAGACCGTCAGCCCGGACGAAGCGGTCGCCGACGCCGCCGACGCAGAGCTCGTGGAGGAAGTCTCCACCGACGCACTGCCCACCGACGCCGCGCCTGTCGAGGCCGGAGAGGACGAGTCAAGCAATGAGTAGTGTCGCCGAGAAGCTCCAGCGGAAAGCGAAGCGGCCCGTCGGGACTCGTCAGGTCCGACTCCGCCTGGTCTACGTCGACTTCTGGTCGATGGTGAAGCTGTCCTTCCTCATCGCCCTGGCCGGCTCGATCGTGATCGTCGTGGCCACGGCGCTGGTGTGGGTCATCCTCAACCAGACCGGCGTCTTCGACCAGATCGACAGCCTGTTGAAGGACGTCACCGGGCAGAACAGTTACTCGATCATGGACCAGTTCTCGCTGGGCCAGGTCCTCGGGTTCTCGATCGTCGTCGGCATCCTGAACGTCGTCGTGGGGACCGTGCTCGGCGCGATCGTCAGCGTCCTGTACAACCTCAGCGTGCGGATCACGGGCGGCGTGCTCGTGGGCTTCACCAACAACTGACCCGGTCCGGGTGGGCCGACCCGCTCGATTTCGCTCAGGCGCGATCGTGGGGTAGGCTTTCATCCGGTCTGAGGGGCTATAGCTCAGGCGGTTAGAGCGCTTCGCTGATAACGAAGAGGTCCAAGGTTCAAGTCCTTGTAGCCCCACCACAACTCAACTCCCGCGTCGGAACTCTCGACGTTGCGTCCGGTCCGGTCGCTCCGGGGCCTTAGCTCAGTTGGTAGAGCGCTGCCTTTGCAAGGCAGATGTCAGGAGTTCGAATCTCCTAGGCTCCACTCCCTCGGCGTGAGCTCTGCTCCGCTCGTTCCTCGCTCCGCCAGTTGCGGTCGTCGTGCTCCTCCGAGCCGCGGCCCCTGCGGCGCGTGCGTCGTGCGCTGTCCGTCGAGGTTCCGGAATGTGGAGCTCTCGGCGGTCGAGGTGCGCGGATTGTGGAACCTCAGCGACTGGGTCACGGCGTGTTGTGCGACCTCGAGCTCCGACACGACGCACGTCCGGGGGCTCTGCTGGGGCGCCGTGCTCGCTGGGGCGTCGGTCCCCACGTGGTGTCACCCTCGTCGGTCGCGCCCTGGCCGCGCCGTGGTCGCGCGACGTGCCGCGCGCTGTCCGTCGAGGTCCCCGAATGTGCTGCTCTCGGCGCTCGAGCTGCGCGGATTGTGGGACCTCGGCGTCGGGGTGGCGGCGAGTCGTGCGACCTCGGGCGGCTCGGGTCGGGGCCGGCGCCCGGGCCCCGGGAACGACGAAGGGCCCCGGGCCCCGGGAACGACGAAGGGCCCCGGCGCAGTGCCGGGGCCCTTCGAGCGAACCAGGAGGTCAGGCGGCGGGCTTGCCCGCGTTGTCCGCGTCGTCGGCGACCCAGAGGTCGTCGTCAGCGCGGAGCGTCTGGTACGCCGCGTACGCAGCACCCGCGACCGCCACGACACCGACGACGATGAGGGCGACCCCACCGAACCCAATGCCCTTCTTCTGCGGGACGGGAGCCTGCTTGAGGAACTTCCCGCCGCGCTTCTGTGCTTCCTTCACGATCTTCTGCACGCGCGGGTCCTTCGCCAGGTCTCCGACGCTGAGCACGGAGCCGGCGGTGGAGATCAGGCCGGGCACCACCTCGGACTGGAAACGGTGCGAGGCGCTCTGCGCGGCAGAGGTCGCGGCGTGCACGCCCGTTGCGACCGCGGGACGGAGCCCGTTGTCGATCGCGTTCTGCACGCGAGGGGCGAGGTCCTTCCGAGCGGCATCGGCTGCGTGCCCCCGAGCCTCGGCCAGGATGGCGTTCGCGTGCTCCAGGACCTTGCGCTGCTCACCGAGGAGCGTCGCGGTCTTGCCCTTGAGCTTCTTGATCTGCTTCCGGCGCTTACGCGGGATGTCGATCGACATTCGGTACCTCCATGGGTCGACGTGACCCCATACTGCCACCCGAGCGCCTGACAGGTCACGGAACCCCGGCTGTGCGTCCCGTGCACATCCAGCGGCACATGCGAGAATCGGGTCATGTCTCTGCACACCGCTGTCGCAACGATCCACACCAACAAGGGCGACATCCGCGTCAACCTGTTCGGCAACCACGCACCGAAGACCGTCCAGAACTTCGTCGGTCTCGCGACCGGCACCCAGGAGTGGACGCACCCCGGCACCGGCAAGGTGTCGACCGACAAGCTCTACGACGGTGTCGTCTTCCACCGCATCATCAAGGACTTCATGATCCAGGGCGGCGACCCGCTCGGCCAGGGCATCGGCGGCCCGGGCTACCGCTTCGACGACGAGATCTCCCCGGAGCTCACCTTCCAGAACCCCTACATCTTCGCCATGGCGAACGCCGGCCTCCAGGGTGGCCGTGGCACCAACGGCTCGCAGTTCTTCATCACCACGGTGGCGACCCCCTGGCTGCAGGGCAAGCACACCATCTTCGGTGAGGTCGCCGACAACGAGTCCCGTGCCGTCGTCGACGCGATCGAGGGCGTCCCGACCGACGGTCGTGACAAGCCCGTCGAGGACGTCGTCATCCAGAGCATCGACGTCGAGGACGTCTGAACCGAGTGACCGACTCCACCTCGGCTTCGTCCAACACCTGTTACCGGCACCCGGACCGGCCGAGCTTCGTGCTCTGCCAACGCTGCGGGCGGACCATCTGCCCGGAGTGCCAGACGCCGGCAGCGGTCGGGGTGCACTGCCCCGAGTGCGTGCGTGAGCAGCGGGCGAAGTTCACCGAGAACCGTCGCGCGTCCGGTCCGAGCAGCCTGACGGTCGCTCGGCGCCGGTTCGCGATGCTCGACCAGAAGGCGACGGTCGTCCTGGTCGCCGTGTCGGTGGCCGTGTGGCTGCTCGACCAGGTGACCGGCGGGTTCCTGAGCCAGTGGCTGGCGTACAACTCGGCGCTGCTCCCGACGCAGCCGTGGCGCATCGTGACCGTGCTCTTCGTGCACTCGACGTTCCTGCACCTCGCCTTCAACATGTGGGCGCTGTTCATCTTCGGTCGGATGCTCGAGAACTTGCTCGGGACGTGGCGGTTCCTGGCGCTGTTCTGCATCGCCGGGGTCGGCGGCTCGGTGCTCGTCACCTTCCTGGCACCCGGTACCTGGGTCGTCGGGGCGTCCGGCGCGATCTTCGGGTTGTTCGCGGCGTTCTTCGTCCTGCAGCGCAGCCTCGGCAACAACGCCGTGTCGCTCCTGGTCGTGATCGGCCTGAACCTGGTGATCGGTTTCCTGCCCGGCACGAACATCTCGTGGCAGGCGCACGTCGGTGGCATCATCGCCGGCTTCGTCACCGGGTTCGTGTTCGCCCGGACGCGCAACGTCCGGCAGCGGGGCCTGCAGGTGACGCTGCTCGGACTGGAGGCCGTGGTCGCCATCGCGCTCTGCTTCGTCGGGTACGCGGTCACCACCGGCTGACGCCTCAGCGCACGCCAGCCTGACGGCTTCATAGAACGCCCCACCGATCGCTTTCGGTGGGGCGTTCTGCATTGGCGACCGACCCATCGGTCGGACGGTGGAGGGAAGCGCGCGTCAGTTCTCCACACCTGCCGCCCGAGTTCTCCACACCTGGGGACAACATCGTGAGTTACACCGGTGTGATTATCCCCACTGTGGAGGAGCCTGTGGAAAACCAGGCATCAGGGGTGGGGACAGTTGTGTGGAGAACCGCACGATCTGTGGACAACGCGCCCTGGGCCTCCTGGCCGGCGTTGCGGGGCGCCCGCAGGTTGTGGAAAGACGACGACGCCCGTCGCACCAGGAGCGGTGCGACGGGCGTCGAGGAAGTGGGGAGCAGGCGGTCAGCGCCACCGCGTCGTCATCAGGAAGCCAACGAACATGATGCCGAAGCCGATCAGGATGTTCCACGAGTTCAGCGACGGGACCGGCAGCGTGCCGCCGGAGACGTAGAAGACGATGACCCACGCGAGTCCGATCAGCATGAAGCCGAACATCACGGGCTTGAACCAGACGGGGTTCGGCTGGTCCCCCGCGGTGTCGACCGAGTCGGCTCGGGTCGTCCGGGCGGGCTTGGTGCGGTCCTTGTCCATGGCCATGGCCGGTATCCTACCGTCACCATGCGTGCGTTCCCGCCCCGTCGGACGGGACTCACATCACACACGAGTACGGTGGACGGCCCATGACCAAGATCCTCGTCGTCGACAACTACGACAGCTTCGTGTACACCCTGAACGGCTACGTGCAGCAGCTCGGGGCGGACACCGACGTCGTCCGCAACGACGCGTTCCCGGTGGAGGAGATCGCCGACCGCATCGCCGAGTACGACGGTGTGCTGCTGTCTCCCGGCCCCGGCACCCCGGCCGACGCCGGCGTCTCGATCCCGACCGTGCGGGCGGCCATCGCCGCTGACAAGCCCCTGCTGGGCGTCTGCCTCGGACACCAGGCGATCGCGGAGGCTCTCGGAGCCACGGTCACCCACGCCGACGAACTCATGCACGGCAAGACGTCACAGGTCGACCACGACGACAGCGTGCTCTTCGCCGGCGTCCCGCACCCCTTCACGGCCACGCGGTACCACTCGCTGGCGATCGTCGACGGCACGGTGCCCGACGAACTGACGATCACGGCCCGGACCGCGGGCGGCGTCATCATGGGCGTCCAGCACCGCGGCGCACCGGTCTACGGCGTGCAGTTCCACCCGGAGTCCGTCCTGACCGAGGGCGGGTACCGGATGGTGGGCAACTGGCTCGAGACGGCCGGGCTCAGCGGCGCAGCCGAGCGCGCAGTCGGTCTCGGCCCGCTCATCTCCGGACGCTGATCTCCGGATCCCCGGATCCCCGGATCCCCGGATTGACCTGACGCAGGCGCAGGCGCAGAGGACGCTCCCAGCCGTCAGCCGTCGTCGCCCTGGTTCAGGGTCGCGCCGCCGCCGGTCGTACCGCCGTTGTCCGCTCCAGGGTCGGAGGGGGCCGCCGGCTGTCGCGACGGCTGCCGCTGCGGCTGGGCGGTGCCGGCGCAGTAGGTCAGCGTGACGCTGCTGCCCTGGGCGACGTCGCTCGCGGGGACGCTCTGCTGGGTCACCGTGGTGCCCGTGCAGGCGTACGTCGGCGCCGGCTGCACGGTGAGCCCGAGGCCGGCGAGGGTCGAACGGGCCGTGTCGAACGGCTGCTGCGTGACGTCCGGCAGCTGGACCTTGCCGTTGGACACGACGAGGTTCACGACCGAGCCCTTCGCCTGGGTGCCGCCCGACGCCGGGTCACTGCTCAGGACCGTGCCCTCGGGAACCGTCGGCGAGTAGTCCGAGCTGACCGCTCCGACCGAGAAGCCGGCGGACTCGAGGGCCTTCGTCGCAGCGTCCTGCGTCTGCGACTGGACGTCGGGGACCGCGATCTGCTCCGGCCCCGTCGAGACGACGATGCGGATGTCCTGGTCCCGCGCCACCGAGGTACCGGAACCCGGGACCGTCCGGATGACGTCGTCCTCGTCCACGTCGTCGGACGGTTCGTCGTCGCGGACTGCCTTGAGACCCCGTCGTTCGAGTGTCGCCTGGGCCTCGTCGAAGGTATGGCCGGAGACGCTCGGGACCTTGATCGAGGAGCTCACCGGAGGCTTGCCCGGCTCGAGGTTCGCGACGAAGTAGGCCACCCCGGCGATGACGGCGATGGTCAGGACGATGCCGAGCCAGATCCAGGCGACCGGTGGACGGTTCTGGGTCCGCTGGGGACGGCGCTCCTGCGTGTCGTCGAGCTCGCGGAACGTGACGTCGGCAGTGGCGGCGGCGCGGGGGTTGACCCCGAACAGCAGTGCGGCGTCGTCCGCGGCGGCGGCCGCGAGCTTCTTCTTCGAGATCGGGACGTGGCCGGCGGCCGCCTGCTGCAGGTCCCGGCGGAACTCGGCGGCGTTCTGGAACCGGCGGGTGCGGTCCTTCACGAGGGCGTGCAGCGTGACGGCGTCGAGGGCCGGTGACACCGTCGACGTGAGGGTCGACGGTGCGACGGGCTGCTCGCTGACGTGCTGGTAGGCAACGGCCACGGGCGATGCGCCCCGGAAGGGCGGGTGCCCGGTGAGGAGCTCGAACAGCACGATGCCGGTCGAGTACAGGTCGGTGCGGGCGTCGACGACCTCGCCGCGGGCCTGCTCCGGCGAGAAGTACGACGCGGTGCCGAGGATCGACGTGGTCTGCGCCACCGTGGCCGAGGTGTCGGTGATGGCGCGCGCGATGCCGAAGTCCATCACCTTGACCTGGCCCGAGTGGGTGATCATGACGTTGGCGGGCTTGATGTCGCGGTGCACGACGCCGGCGCGGTGGGAGAACTCGAGCGCGGTGAGGATGCCCTCGACGATGCGCGCGGCCTCTTCCTGCACGACCGGGCCCTCGGCGACGATCTCGCTCAGCGGGCGACCTTCGACGTACTCCATGACGATGAAGGGGACCTGCACCTCGGCGCCGGAGTTCTCGCGCACGGTCTCTTCACCGGCGTCGTAGACCCGGACGATCGTCGGGTGCGCCATACGGGCTGCGGCCTGGGCCTCCTGCCGGAAGCGCGTGCGGAACGCCGGGTCGTTGGCGAGGCTCGGCTTGAGCAGCTTCACGGCCACTCGCCGGCCCAGTCGCGTGTCGGTGCCGACGTGCACGGTGGCCATGCCGCCGCGTCCGATGACGTCACCGATCTCGTACCGGTTGGCGAGGAGCGTGATCCCCGCGGTCACACCTTCAGGCACGTACTCCTCCGAATGTCCGTCCGGGCAAGTGTACGGCAGGGGTCTCTGGGGGGAGGCTGGCTGACCGCGCTCCGCGGGCAACCGTTACCGGAACGTGGCGGGGCCCCGACACGTTCCGTGTCGGGGCCCCGGGCGGTGGTGCGTGTGGCGCGTCAGTCCTGCGGCGTCGCCGTCGAGGACGGTGCGTCCGTGGGCTCCACCGGTGCGACCCATGTGGCCGTGGCCGGGTCGGAGCTGCTCGACGCGGCGAGGTTCCCGCACGTGACGGTGTACGACAGGGTGACGTCGTCGCCGGCCTGGTCCGCCTGGATGTCGACCGAGGTCTCCGAGGTGTCGCCGCTCGTCGCGCCGCTGGAGTCCTTGCCGCCGGAGACCGTCCACGAGTACTTCGAGACGGTGTACCCGGTCGGGCAGGTGGCGGTCGACCAGCTGAACCGCACCGCTCCGGTGGCGGAGACCGCGCCGGCGCTCGGAGTGTTCGGCTTGTTCACCGACGGCGGCGCGGTGAACTCGCGCAGGGTGATGAGCGCGCCGTCCGACAGGCTGCCGGTGGGGCTGATCGACTGCACGGTGTTCGCCTGCTCGGCGTTCTCGGCCGGGTCGCCGTCCTGCACCTGGACCGCGAAGCCCATGCTCTGCAGTTCGGTCTGGACCTGGTCCGTCGCCCGCCCGACGTAGTCGGCCGGGTTGATCGTCGTGCGGGTGTCGGACGGGGTGGCCGACGGTTCCTGGCTCGGCGTCTGCGACCTCGTCGGCCGCGGAGCGCTGCTCTGGGTCTGTGACGGCTTCGGGTCCGGGTCGCCGTTCGCGAAGACGAGCACACCGATCACGATCGCCGCGATGAGCACGACCGCGCCGACGAGCCACCAGATCCAGGCGCGGCTCTTCTTCTCTTCGGTGTCGTCCTCGGGGCCGGCGGGGCTGCGCGGCGCACCGCCACCGACGATCGGTGCGTTGGCCTGGGTGCCGATGAGGGCAGTGGCTGCGTCGTTGCCGGGGGGCGGGTTGAACGCCACCGTCCCGGCACCGCCGATCGCCGGTACCGCCACGGTCGCCGCGGCGACGTCTCCGCGACGGAGGGCCTGGGCAGCGCGGGCGAGGTTGGCCGCGGTCGCCGGCCGGTCAACGGGCTTCTTCGCGATGCAGGACATCACGAGGGCCGCCACCGGCTCCGGGACGGTCCCCGGGAGCGCCGGCGGCTGGTCGTTGATGTGCGCCATCGCGATGGCGACCTGCGATTCACCCGTGAAGGGTCGCCGACCTGCCAGGCACTCGTACGCGACGATGCCGAGCGAGTAGACGTCCGTGGACGGGGACGCCGGGTGGCCGCTCGCCTGTTCGGGCGAGAGGTACTGGACGGTGCCCATGACCTGGCCCGTCGCGGTGAGCGGCACCTGGTCGGCGATGCGTGCGATCCCGAAGTCGGTGATCTTGACGCGGCCGTCCGGGGTGATGAGCAGGTTGCCCGGCTTGATGTCACGGTGCACCAGGCCGACCGCGTGCGCTGCCTGCAGGGCGTTCGCGGTCTGGGCGACGATGTCGAGGACCTTGTCGACGGGCAGGGTGTGCTCGCGCTCGATCATCGTCGACAGTGCTTCGCCGGGGACGAGCTCCATCACGAGGTAGGCGCTGCCGTCTTCCTCGCCGTAGTCGAACACGTTGGCGATGCCCTCGTGGTTGACGAGTGCGGCGTGCCGGGCCTCGGCGCGGAAGCGCTCCAGGAACCCGGGGTCGCCGAGGTACTCGTCCTTGAGGATCTTCAGGGCGACGGTGCGCCCGATGACGAGGTCAGTCGCCTGCCACACCTCTCCCATGCCGCCGATGGCGACTCGGGAGGAGAGCTGGTACCGCCCACCGAAGGTGAGTCCGCTGGTGGGTCTCATTTGTTCAGCACCGCCTCCATGACCTTCTTCGCGACGGGAGCCGCGACCGTGTTGCCGACTCCGGACTGCCCGAGCCCGCCGCCGTTCCCGACGACCACGGCGACCGCGACCTCGGGGTCCTTGGCCGGGGCGAAGCCCGTGAACCAGAGTGTGTAGGGATCGCCCGTGCCGCCCTCGGCCGTCCCGGTCTTGCCGGCGACGTCGACACCGTCGATCTTCGCATTCGTTCCGGTCCCCGCGTTGACGACGCTCTGCATCGCCTCGGTCAGGTCGGAAGCCGCGTCGGACGACAGCGGGGCGCTGAACTGCTTCGGCGAGAACGAGTCGACGGTCTTGAGGTCGCTCGTCTCGATCGACTCCACGAGCGACGGCTGCATGACGCGGCCGCCGTTCGCGATGCCGGCGGACACCATCGCCATCTGCAGCGGGGTGACGCGGTCGCTGGCCTGACCGAACGAGCTGAGCATGAGCTCGGCCGTCGACTCGGGCTCCGGGTACTGGCTCGGGGTCGCCGAGGTCGGGACGTCGATGACGCTGCCGAAGCCGTACTCGTCCGCGGTCTTCTTGATGGCCTGGTACCCGAGCTTCCGACCGAGTTCGGCGAAGGGGATGTTGCACGAGTACTGGATCGCGACGCGGAGCTTCACCTCGTCGCCACCACCGCAGCTGCCGCCCTCGGCGTTGTTGATCCGTGAGCTGCTGCCCGGCAGGGTCAGGGTCGACGGGTTCGGGAGCGTCGAGTCGAGCGTGTAGTCCCCGCTCGCCAGTGCCGCGGAGGCGACCACGAGCTTGAACACCGATCCGGGTGTGTACAGGTCGCCCGCGATGGCACGGTTCGCCAGCGGCTTCGACGCGTCGGACTCGAGCGCCTGGTAGCGCGCGATGACGTCCTTGGTGTCGTGCGACGTGAGCGTGTTCGGGTCGTAGCCCGGCTTCGACACCATCGCCAGGATCTTGCCGGTCTTCGGCTGGATCGCGACGACCGCACCCGTGTTCGCACCGAGGGCGTCGTACGCGGCCTGCTGCACGTCGGGGTCGATCGTCAGGTTGACGTTGTCGCCCTGGACGTCCTGGCCGGTGAGGATCGCGTTGAGGTTCTGGAAGAACGAGTCGTCGCTGTTGCCGGACAGCACGGCGTTCTCTGCGCTCTCGATGCCGGAGTTGCCCTGGCCGATCGTGAAGTGGCCGGTGACGGCCGAGTAGAGCTCGCCGTTGTTGTACTTGCGCTGGTACTGGTACTGGTCGTCGACCGCGGTGGACTCGGCGATCGGCTTCCCGTCGACGAGGATCGCACCGCGCTTGGTCGAGTAACTGTCCAGGATGGTTCGGGAGTTCCGGCTGTCGGCGCGGAGCGAGTCCGCCGCGAAGAACTGGATGGACGTCGTCGACACGAAGAGTGCGACGAACATGAGCACGACGACGGTCGAGACGCCGCGGAGTTGGCGGTTCACCGGCGCTCCTTCCTGGACCGGCCACGGCCGGTGTTGCCCCGCTCCGAGAACGCACCCTGTTGGATGCGCTGTTCGGCGGGGATCGAGTCGGTCAGGCGCAGCAGCATCGCCGCGATGATCCAGTTCGCCACGAGGGACGAACCACCCGCCGCCATGAACGGCGTGGTGAGTCCGGTGACCGGGATGATCCGGGTGATGCCGCCGACGACGACGAAGACCTGCAGGGCGATCGTGAAGCCGAACCCGATGCCGAGCAGCTTGCCGAAGTCGTCCTGCGCCATGAACCCGACCCGGATGCCCCGGGAGACCAGGACGACGAACAGACCGAGGACCGCGAAGACGCCGATCAGACCGAGCTCTTCACCGATCGAGGCGATGATGTAGTCGGCGTTGGCGACCGGCGTGATGTACGGACGGCCCTGCCCCAGGCCGGTGCCCGTGATGCCGCCGTTGGCGAAGCCGAACAGGCCCTGCACGAGCTGGTAGCTGCCCTGCGTCTGCCGCAGGAATATCTGCTGGTCGAACGGGTCGAGCCACTGCTCGAACCGGCCCTGGACGTAGACCAGGACGCTCGCCGCGACGAGGGCGCCGCCGACGAAGAGGACGAGGCCGATCACGACCCAGCTGAGCCGGGCGGTCGCGACGTAGATCATCACGAGGAACAGGCCGAAGTACAGCAGCGCCGTGCCGAGGTCGCGCTGGAACACCAGCACGCTCATCGCCACACCCCAGATGATGAGGATCGGGCCCAGGTCTCGGGCGCGCGGGAACGTCATGCCGAGGAACTTCCGGCCGACGATCGACAGGCTGTCCCGCGCGGTGACCAGGTAGCCGGCGAAGAACAGCGCCATCGTGATCTTCGCGAGCTCGCCCGGCTGGAACGAGAACGGTCCGATCCGGATCCAGACCCGAGCGCCGCCGATGTTCGTGCCGATGCCGGGCAGCATCGGCAGCAGGAGCAGCACGATCGTGAGCAGCATGAAGATGTACCGGTAGCGCTGCAGGAACCGGTGGTTGCGCACGAGCAGGATCGTCGCGATCGCGAACACCATCGCGAGCAGCGTCCAGGCGATCTGCTTCACGCCGATCGCCGCCCAGCCCTCGACGCCGTTGTGGATGTCGATCCGGTAGATCTCGGCGATGCCGATGCCGTTCAGCACGAGCGCGACCGGGAGGATGAACGGGTCGGCGTTCTTCGCGACGATCCGCAGGATGACGTGCATCACCAGCGCGAGGCCGAGGATCGAGGCCGCGGTCCAGAGCACCGAGGTGTCGAAGACCCGGCCCTTGGTCCCGAGCTGCACGAGCACCATGGCCCCCGCGCAGATGCCGCACGCGATGACGAGCAGCACGAGCTCGAGGTTCCGCGCGCGGGCCGGCTCCCGGAGCTTGATCGTGATCGCCTGGGTCAACGAGGGTGCGGTCGTGGCGCTCATCGTGCGCTCCTCGACGGAGAGGGTGACGGGGTGCGGGGCGTCGCGGACCCGGAGGGGGAGGCGGACGGTGACGACGTCGGGGAGTCGGCCGAGCCTCCCGTCCCGCTCTGGTCCTGGCCGGTGGCGGCGGCGGTGCGCAGGCGCTCGACGATCGCCCGCGCGTCCTGCAGCGAGGTCGCGTTGATCGTCGACCGGACGTTCTCACGCGTGTAGTCGGGCAGTTCGGTCAGCGCGATGTCGGTGTCCTCGTAGACATCGGACAGCGCGATCGGACCGATCGACTGCTGGACGCCCTTGTAGATCGCGACCGAACCGCGGTCCGTACCCACGTAGTAGTGGTCCTGCACGATGCGGTAGCCGAGGAAGAGTGCGCCGACGAGGGCCAGGATCGCGACGACGAGCGCGATCGACCACGAGACGCGGCGTCGGACCCGTCGGCGGCGGTCCTCGGCGATGAGTTCGGCGAAGTACTGGTCCGACTCGGGCTCGAAGTGCGAGTCCTCCGGAGCACTCGAGACCTTGAGCGGGTGGAGCAGGATGGTGGGGAGCCGGATCGGCTTGCGGCCGGTCGACGCCTCGAAGGTGAGGGGGGCTGCGGCCGAACCGACCGTCGTGGCCGCGTCGTCGTCGTCGCCCGGCTCGGAGTCGGTGACGTCGAGCACGACGACCGTGACGTTGTCGGGCGCACCGTGGTCGAGCGTCTCCTTGACCAGGCGCTGCGTCACCTGGTTGGCGTCCATGGTCGACGCGAGCGCGTGCCGGATGCGCTCTTCCGCCAGGTACGACGACAGCCCGTCGGAGCACAGCAGCCACCGGTCGCCCGGGCGGATGTCCATGATCGCGGTGTCGACTTCCGGTGCGGCGTCGACGTCCCCGAGCACGCGCATCAGGACCGAGCGGCGGGGGTGCACGGCGGCCTCTTCGGGCGTGATGCGGCCGCTGTCGACGAGCCGCTGCACGAACGTGTGGTCGGCGGTGATCTGCTGCAGCTCGCCGTCACGCCAGCGGTAGATGCGCGAGTCGCCGATGTGGGCGATCGCCAGCTGGTCGCCGACCCGGATCATGGCGCTCACCGTGGTGCCCATGCCGGTCAGTTCCTGGTGTTCGAACACCGTCTCGGTGATGAGCTGGTTCGCGGCGATCAGTGCCGACTGCAGCGCGAACTCGGCGTCGTGCGCGGACGGGAACTCGCGGTCGACCTCGCGGATCCGCCGGATCGCGATGGCGGAGGCGACGTCGCCGCCGGCGTGCCCGCCCATGCCGTCGGCCACCGCGAACAGGTGCTGCCCGGCGTAGCCGGAGTCCTGGTTGTTCGCGCGGATGCGTCCCACGTGGGACACAGCGGCGCTCAGCGTGCGAGCCGTCATCCCGGGACTACCGCCGCAGCTCGAACGTCGTCGTCCCGATGGTGATCGGGGTGCGTTCCGCCACGGTGGTGGGGACGGTGACCTTCTGGCCGCCCACGAAGGTGCCGTTGGTCGATCCGAGGTCGGTCAGCACCCAGGCGCCGCCCTGCAGGTCGAGCCGGGCGTGGTTCGTGGAGGTGTAGTCGTCGCGGATCACGACGTTGCTCTCGCTGGAGCGTCCGATCGTGATGGGGCCGCCGCCGAGGGGCATCTCCATGCCCTCACGAGCACCTTCGGTGATGACGAGACGGGTGGCGACCGCTCCCGCGGGGGAGGCCGTCGGGGCACTGGCCTGGCCGATCAGCTCCGTGAAGGCGCTGGGTGACGCCCCGGAGGCTGCGGCTGCGGTCCCGGCACCGGCCGGCATCGGCGGGGTGGTCGGTGTCGACGGGCCGGCCTTGGGATCGGTCGGGATCGCACGGACGCGTTGACCGAAGAGGTCGCTGCGCAGCGCGAAGACGATCACGAAGACGAACAGCCACAGCACCGCGAGGAACGCGAAGCGCAGGACGAGCAGGGTCAGGCCCGTGGTCATCGCGCACCTCCGTCGTTCTCCGGGATCACCCGGAACACCATACGGGTCCGACCGATCTCGATGGTCGAATCCGGCTCGAGGATCGCCTGACTGAAGCGCTCACCGTTGAGTTTCGACCCGTTCGTGGACCCGAGGTCGTTCACCTGGGCGTGCTTGCCGTCCCACAGGACCTCGACGTGCTTGCGGCTCGTGCCGGTGTCGGCGACCGTGATGTCGGCGTCCGTGCCGCGGCCGATGACGGTGCGGCCGCGCTGGAGACGGTGGCGCTGCGAGCCGATGTCGAGGACCGCGACCCAGGCGACGTCACGCTGCACCGTCGTCGAGTCGATCTCGAGGATGCCGGTGGAGAGGGTGCCGTCCTGCTGCAGGCGGATGGTGACGGGGCCGGAGAACGAGTAGTTCTGCGCAACCGCGTGCTGCTGCACCCGCTGCGTGAGCTCGTCGATGAGCGGCCGCCCGACGTCGTTCATCCGGGTGTGGTCCGGCGGAGCGAGCCGCACCGTGAACTCGTTCGGTACGAGGATGCGCTCGCGGGAGACCACGGCAGCCTTGGTGTCGAGTTCACGCCGCAGTGCCGCGGTGATCTCGACCGGCTGCACACCGGAGCGGAAGGTCTTCGCGAACGCGCCGTTGACGGCGCGCTCCAACCCTCGCTCGAAGTTGTCCAGTAAGCCCATGGTCCCCACGTTCTCGGTCGCTGACCTCTGCATGGTAGTGGTTGGCTCCGGGCACCGTCTGTGCATGGTAGTGTTCTCGTCGCTGGCGCGAGTGGCGGAATTGGTAGACGCGCACGGTTCAGGTCCGTGTGCTGGAAACGGCGTGGGGGTTCAAGTCCCCCCTCGCGCACCAGGGCTCTCCGATGGAGAGCAGCACGACGAAGGCCCCGATCGAGAGATCGGGGCCTTCGTCGTTCGCGGCGGCGGGTCGGTCGTTCGCGGCGGCTGGTCGTCGCGCGCCGTGGGCGCTGCCGTCACGCGCCGAGCGCGGCCGCGACCTCCCGCGCCGTACCCGCCGGGTGGAGTGCGTGGTCCTGCGACTCGGGGACGACCACGAGCCTCCCGGTCGGCAGGAGTTCCGCGAGCCGGTCGGTCGCGGTCACCAGGAACGGCCAGGTCCGCCCACCCCGCAGGACGGTCACCGGCATCGACACGGCCGCCATCGCGGGGGAGGGCACCGGCGTCTCGGCGGTGATCGTCGCGTCGTACACGGTCGACTGCGCGACGGCGACGAGGGCAGGCCACATCGGTGCATGCCGGATCTGTTCGATGACCTCGTCGGGCAGGCCCACTGCCTCGCGCTGGAAGAGGACGACAGTGTCCTCGGGTCGCCCGGCGTCGACGTGCGCCTGCAATCGGTCCACCAGGTCCGGGGCCTGCGGTGGGCGGGAGTCGTCGAACGCGAAGGGCGGCTCGGAGAGGAAGAGGTGGTCGACCTCGAGTCCACCGGCCGCCGCACGGAGGGCCAGGACGGCGCCCGAGGAGTGCCCGAGCACGGCACGGACGCCGCCGGCGGCCGCGGTGACGGCGATGAGGTCCTCGACCTCATGTGCGGGCGCGTACGGCCGGGTGTCCCCGGATCCGCCGCGGGCACGGCGGTCCAGGACCACACCCCGGAGGCCCGCCTCGGCGAGGGCGTGCGCGAGCGGTCGGGCGGCGTCGGCGGTGCTGAACGCCCCGCCGACCACGACGACTCCGGGGGCGTCGGACGGGCCGACGGCCTCCCATGCGATGGAGGTGCCGTCGGCGGAGTGGACCTGCTGCATGGCGGCAGTCAACACCCGCCCGTCGCCCGGCGGAAGAGGCGTGCCCGCCGGTCAGACGGTGACGCTCCCGAGGACACGATGGGCGATCGAGATCGACTCGCCGGACACGACCGACAGCGGGGAGGACAGGAACGCGACCAGGTCGGCGATCTGCTGCGGGCTGGACTGCCCGCCGGCACCCGGTCGGACCTCGGCGTCGGGCTGGTCGGTCACGGTGCCCGGGTTGACGACGTTGACGGTCACGCCGGTGCCCGCGGTCTCGTCGGCCAGGTTCTTCGCGATCACGTTCGTCGCCGCGTTGCGCAGTGAGGTCGTGATGTTCCCCGAGAGGTAGGCGTTCTGTCCGCTGACGACGACGACGCGGCCGAAACCGGCCTGGCGCTGCGCGGGCAGGACGGCGTTCGCCACGCGGAGGAACCCGAGGGCCTTGCCGTCGACGGCCGCGGTGACCTGGTCCGGGTCGGAGCGGCGCTCGGGGTCGAGGGTGTTCGCCGCCGGGGCCGCGGTGACCACGAGGACGTCGATGCGCGCGTGGTCCTCGAGCACGCGGGCGACGGCGCTGTCGACCGATGCCTGGTCGGCGGTGTCCATCGCGACGCTTCCCGGGGCGTCGGCGGTGCGGGAGGCGACGACGACGGTGGCACCCTCCTGGCGGAGGCGGTCGACGACGGCCGTGCCGATGTACCCCTTCCCGCCGACGACGAGTGCGACACGGTCCTGCAGCTGGAGATCCACGTCGTGGACGGTACGCCGGTGCCCGTTCAGGTGCCGGACGGGAGGCCCGTGGCGGGCCCGCCCCGCGCCTCCCGTCCGGCGCCGTGTGCGCCCACGTGCGCGGTCAGTGCGCCCGCAGTGCGTCGGCGAGGACGTCCTGGATGCTCCGCGGCTCGCGGCCGAGGAGGTCGGCGAGCGTCGGGTCGACCGTGGCGAACTCGCCGTCACGCGCGGCGGCGAAGAACCCGGTCATCATCGGGGTGAACGCCTCGGGGAGCCCGCCGGCGACGAGTGCTGCGCGGTACTCGTCCTCGTCGACCACGGTCCGGGTGACGTTGCGACCCGTGACCTGCGAGACGATCTCGGCGAGCTCGTCCATGTCGAGCGCCCGGGACGCGGTGAGCGGCGGGGTGGTGCCGTGCAGGCGGTCGGGGTCGGTCAGGGCGATCGCGGCGGCGACGGCCAGGTCCGCCTGCGCGGTCCAGGCGACCGGGCCGTCGGCGGGCAGGCGGAGCTCGCCGGTCCGGAGGCCGGCGCCGAGCATGAAGGGTGCGCTGGAGGCGTGGAAGCCGTTGCGGAGGGACGTGGTGGTGATGCCGGTGGCCGCCAGGTCCTGCTCGGTGGCGGCGTGCTGCCGGGCCGGACCGAAGTGGGAGTCCGGCGAGGTCGCCATGTGTGCCGTGTAGACGATGTGCTCCGCACCGGCGGTGACCGCTGCCTCGACGGCGGCGCGGTGCGGCTCGGGGTCGGCCGGCCCGGAGACGATGAGCACCCGGCTGGCGTCCGCGAACGCCGTGGGGAGCGTGGCGGGCTCGGTGAAGTCACCCCGTCGGACCTGCACGCCCTGGTCGGCGAGCCGACGTGCGGCGTCCGACCGCGGGTCGCGGACGCTGACGGCGACCTCCTGGGCGGGGACGTGTCCGAGGAGGTGGGCGACGACTGCCCCGCCGAGCTGTCCGGTGGCTCCGGTGACGATGATCATGGCTGCTCCGATCGTGTTTCCAGTGGTAACACGAGGAAAGTATCATTGGAAACGCCATGACGGAAGCGGCGATACCACCGCCTCGGTAGCATCGGAACCATGAGCCCCGCACCGGACCCGCGCACCCGCATCGTCACCGCGGCCGCACGCCTGCTCGCCGAGGACGGTGCCGCCGCGGTCACCACCCGGAGCGTCGCGCTCGCCGCCGGTGTCCAGGCGCCGGCGATCTACCGGCTCTTCGGTGACAAGGACGGCCTGCTCGACGCGGTCGCCGAGCACGTCCTGGCGGACTTCGTCGCCGCGAAGACCGAGCACGCGGCCGCCGAGGCCGACGGTGGCGGGGACCCCGTCGCGGACCTCCGCGACTCGTGGCGGGTGCAGGTGGCCTTCGGGCTCGCCAACCCCGCGCTGTTCCGTCTGCTCTACGCCTCGGACCGCGACGACGACTCCCCGGCGGTCGCTGCCGGACTGGACGTGCTCCGCGCGCGGGTGCACCGGGTCGCCGCCGCCGGACGCCTCCGCGTGCCCGAGGAGCAGGCGGTCTCGATGATCCGCGCAGCCGGCGCCGGGTCGATGCTGACGATGCTCGCCGGCGGCGCACCGGAGGGCGGCTCGCCCGGCGACGGGTCGCTGCCCGAGCTGATGCTCGACACGGTCCTGGCAGCGATCGTCACCGACCCGCCGACCTGGGCGGACGGCGAGGATGCCGACGGGGGATCGGTGCCCCTCGGCGCGCTGCAGGCCGTGCGTGCCGCCGCCCCCGCGCTCCCCGGCCTGACCGCCCCCGAGCGGGCGTTGCTGCAGGAGTGGCTCGGACGGGCGACCACCGCCTCCTGACCGGCGGGCACGCCGCGCCCGTCCGCGTGATCTGAACACTCCGGACGGCCGTCCAGCGACGCCCGCCGACCATGACCCCCTGCACGACGACCTTCGTCCAGGGAGTGACATGAGCGATCAACAGCAGCAACCCCCCGGTTCCGAGCAGGCGATGGGACCGAAGCCGGACCACGGCGAGACCAGCTACAAGGGATCCGGCAAGCTTGCCGGCAAGAAGGCCGTGATCACCGGCGGTGACAGCGGTATCGGCAAGGCGGTCGCGATCGCCTTCGCCCGCGAGGGTGCCGACGTCCTGATCTCCTACCTGCCCGAAGAGGAAGAGGACGCGCAGGAGACCAAGCACTGGATCGAGGACGCCGGTCGCAAGGCCGTGCTCTTCCCCGGTGACGTCAGTGACCCGGCCTACTGCCGCAGCATCATCGACACCGCGGTGTCCGAGCTCGGCGGCATCGACGTGCTGGTGAACAACGCCGCGTACCAGATGACCCACGAGACGCTCGAGGAGATCACCGACGAGGAGTGGGACCACACCCTCGCGACGAACCTCAGCGCCTACTTCCACCTCGTCAAGGCAGCACTGCCGCACCTGCAGTCGGGCGCCTCGATCATCGGCACGAGCTCGGTGAACTCCGACAACCCGGTGCCGACCCTGCTGCCGTACGACGTGACCAAGGCCGGCATCGCCAACTTCTCGGCCGCGCTCGCGCAGCTCGTCGGGGAGCGCGGCATCCGCGTGAACAGCGTCGCGCCCGGCCCCATCTGGACGCCGCTGATCCCCTCGACGATGCCCGCCGAGCAGGTCGAACAGTTCGGCACCCAGACACCCCTCGGTCGCGCCGGACAGCCGGCAGAGCTGGCCCCGGTGTACGTCCTGCTCGCGAGCGACGACGGCAGCTACGTCTCCGGTGCGCGCATCGCGGTCACCGGCGGCACGCCGATCCTCTGACCCGTCCACCCGAACCGAACAGAAACAGGAGAACGATTTGTACTTCCACAAGCAAGAGCTCCAGTTCAAGGCGACCCCCGACAAGCCCGACGCGATCTACGCGCGGAAGCTCCAGGAGGTGCTCGGTGGTCAGTACGGCGAGATCTCCGTCGCGCTGCAGTACCAGTTCCAGGCGTGGAACATGCACATCCCGGGCAAGTACCGCGACATGGTGTTCGGCATCGGCGCCGAGGAGATGGGCCACGTCGAGATGCTCGCGACGATGATCGCCCAGCTGCTCGAGAAGTCCCCCCTCGGCATCACCGAGGACGCACTGCAGGACGACCCGACGGTCGCCGCGATCGTCGGTGGCACGGACGTCCAGCACGCCATCGTCGCCGGCGCCGGTGCGCGTCCGGTCGACAGCATGGGCAACCCGTGGCAGGGCTCCTACATCACGGCCAGCGGCAACCTGCTCGCCGACTTCACGGCGAACGAGAACGCCGAGATGCAGGGCCGCGTCCAGGCCGCCCGGCTCTACCACATGACCGACGACCACGGCGTCCGGGACCTGCTGAGCTTCCTCATCGCCCGCGACACCATGCACCAGAACATGTGGGCGACCGCCGCTGCCGAGCTCCGCGAGCAGGGCCTCGAGACCATGCCGGTCCCGAGCAACTTCCCGCAGCACAAGGAGAACCAGGAGGTCCACTACCAGTACCTCAACTTCTCCGACGGTGCGCAGGCCAAGGAAGGCTCGTGGGCGAGCGGCCCGTCGTTCGACGGCAAGGGCGAGTACTCGTACCACGACGGCCCCACGACCTCGGTGCCGATGCCCCCGCCCACGCACCCGGACTCGCGCCTGTACGGCACGACCGAGCTGCCGAACACGGTCGAGAAGATCGCCGGCACGGTGCAGGACAAGCTCAACAAGGAGTAGTCCCTCCCGCTCCACGCACGAGCCCTTCCTCCGTCGGAGGAGGGGCTCGTGTGCGTTCGGGGACCGCGGTCGTTCGGTGCGCGAACTGTACAAGTGGCAAAACTGTTTGTTGCCCTCATAGTTCACGATGTGAAAGAGTTGCCACGTCCGCACGGACAGCAGACCCTCGACGAGGAAGGCGCACCCATGCAGAGCACGTACCACGGCACGTCGCACGACACCCGGTTCGGCGGCTCCCACCCGCGAGTGGGACTCACCGACCCGGCCGTCATCGAAGCCTGGGTCGCCCAGCGGATCGAGGACCCGTCGCTGCTGTCCCGCCGCACCGAACTGTCCTACGCCGACTTCTTCGTCGCCCCGGCCGCCTGACGCATGCCGCTGACCGTCGTCCGCCGCGAGCACGTCCACCTCTACGCCCGCGAGCCGCGCACCCGGTCCGCCAAGACCGCGGTCGACGCCCTGCTGCGGCTGCAGCACGCCGAAGAGGACCAGCTCGAACGTGCCCGCGGCGAGAGCGGTCTGACGAAGAACGAGTTCCTCACCGTCCGCTACATGCTGCAGGCGCACCGCGACGGCCGGAGCATGGGCCCGAAGGACCTGGCCGTCATGCTGTCGGTCTCGAACGCCTCGGTCACCAAGATCGTCGACGGCCTGGTCGAGAAGGGCGACCTGCTCCGGGTCCCGCACCCCACCGACCGTCGGGCGCAGGTGCTCGAGCCGACCGTGCAGGCCGCCCGCAAGATCGACAAGTCGTACGAGATCTTCCACGAGGCCGTGGTCGAGGTCATCGACCACCTCTCGGCCGAGGACAACGAGGTCCTGGCACGCTGCCTGGGGCAGATCACGGCCGCACTCGACGCCGGCCTGCCCACACCGGTGGACGAGTACACCGTCCCGCAGGCGGGCGCTGACGCCGACGGGTCGGCTGCCGGTTCCTGACACCCACCGGACGGGAGGCACGTCACCGCTGGTGATCGGGGCCTCCCGTCCGCCACTGGCCGCGAAAACCTTCCAGCGGTAAGTTGGCACGGTGACCGACCCCGCCGATGACGACGCAGCGATCTCGTCGCGCCGCGGCGGCTACCGCAAGGGCACGGAGCGACGGGCCCAGATCCTCGACGAGATGATCCGGATGGTCGCCGAGCAGGGCGTCGACGCGTCCTCGTTGCGGTCCGTCGCGGACGCCCTCGGCATCACGCACGCGGCGCTCCGGCACTACTTCCCGAGCCGCGACGAGCTGCTGCTCGCCGTCTACCGCGAGCACGAGGTGCGCGAGCAGGGTGCACCCGAGCGGATGAAGTCCGCCATCGGCGACATGCGTGAGAGCGCCGCGCGCAACCGGGCCGTACCGGGGCTCGTGCAGCTCTACACGACCCTCTCCGCCGACGCCGTGCAGGAGGGTCACCCGGCCACCCGCGAGTTCATGCGCGACCGGTTCACCCGGCTGCGCGCCGACCTGGCCGACCTGATCCGGCGGGACCAGTCGGCAGGACGGATCCGTGACGACCTGGACCCGGAGGACCTGGCGAGCCTGAGCATCGCGGTGTCCGACGGTATGCAGGTGCAGTGGCTGCTCGACCCGGACGCGGTCGACGGGGAGCGGGTGCTGCGACTGCTGGAACGGATCGTGCCCCCGGGCGAACCGAGGGCATCCGGCCCCGAGGCCGTGCTCCCGGCCGACTGATGCTCGCCGAGCAGGCACCGCGAGCGAGAACCGGTCGCGCTGTGTCCACCGCGAGCCGGTGGACTGCTGTCGTGGTCGCCGCCGTCGCGCTCGTCGTCGGCGTCGTCCTCGTGCACGCCGGAGGTGACGGCGCGCAGCTCGTCGTCGCCGGACGCGGGCCCGGCACGATCACGCAGGCCTGCTGGCTGGTCGGTGCGCTCGCTGCCGCGTACGCCGCCGTCACGTGGGCGTGGCACTTGACCCGGTCCGGGCGCTCCGCCGGCCGGACGGTCGCTCGCGCTGCCGCGGCGCTCCTGTCGGTGGGGCTCCTGGGGTGCGCACTCGGTTCCGTCGTGCTCTCGTCCCTCGGCGGGTCGGTCCGGTACGTCGACGTCGGTTCGGCCTCCGGTCACACGGTGACCGTCGCCGAGTACCGCTCGCTGGGCGGACGCCAGCTCCAACTCGGCTTCCGCGACGGATGGTCCTTCCGACCCGCCGCCGGCGCGCGGGCGTGGGCGAACAGCAACCAGGTCGAGACGGGACCCTCATCGACCGATGAGGACGTCTTCCGCCTCCACGTCGACGGGAGCCGGGTGCTGGTGGACCACGGCGGTGACCAGCCGCTCGAAGCGCGGTTGCCCGGATGACCGTCGACCCGTAGACCGTGCCGTCCAGCAACGGGACCAGTTGGCAGGGCGGATCCGTGACGACCTGGACCCGGAGGACCTGGCGAGCCTGAGCATCGCGGTGTCCGACGGGATGCAGGTGCAGTGGCTGCTCGACCCGGACGCGGTCGACGGGGAGCGGGTGCTGCGACTGCTGGAACGGATCGTGCCCCCCGGCGGCACCGAGGGGCACGGACCGCACTGAGCGGTGCGAGGGGTCACGCCTGTTGCCCGGGGCCCTCCGGCTTCCGGGTCTTGCCGCTCGCCTGGTCGTGCGTCGGCGCGTCAGGGGCGTCCATCGCCCGACCCACGCCGACCGGCACGCCGGCCTCCGGGTGGTTCAGGTCGAACGCCGGCGACTCGGACCGGATCCGCGGGATCGCGGTGAAGTTGTGGCGCGGCGGCGGGCAGCTCGTCGCCCACTCCAGCGATCGGCCGTAGCCCCACGGGTCGTTCACACGCACCCGCTGACCGTGCCGCATCGTCTGCACGATGTTCAGGAAGAAGGGGAGCATCGACGCGGCGGTCACCATCGCCCCGACGGTCGACACCTGGTGCATCCAGGTGAACCCGTCCTCCGGCAGGTAGCTCGCGTAGCGGCGGGGCATGCCGACCACGCCGAGCCAGTGCTGGATGAGGAAGGTCGTGTGGAACCCGATGAAGAGCATCCAGAAGTGGACCTTGCCCAGGCGTTCGCCGAGCATCTTCCCCGTGAACTTCGGCCACCAGAAGTAGAAGCCGGAGAACATCGCGAACACGACGGTGCCGAACACGACGTAGTGGAAGTGCGCGACGACGAAGTAGGTGTCGTGCACGTGGAAGTCCAGCGGCGGGGACGCCAGGATCACCCCGGTCAGGCCGCCGAACGTGAACGTCACGAGGAATCCGATCGCCCAGAGGATCGGCGTCTCGAACGTCACCGAACCCTGCCACATCGTGCCGACCCAGTTGAAGATCTTCACGCCGGTCGGCACCGCGATGAGCATCGTCATCAGGGAGAACCAGGGGAGCAGGACCCCGCCGGTGGCGAACATGTGGTGCGCCCAGACCGAGATCGACAGGGCCGCGATCGAGATGGTCGCGTACACCAACGTCTTGTAGCCGAAGATCGGCTTGCGGCTGAAGACGGGGAACACCTCGGAGACGATCCCGAAGAAGGGCAGCGCGATCACGTAGACCTCGGGGTGACCGAAGAACCAGAACAGGTGCTGCCAGAGCAGAGCACCGCCGTTGGCGGGGTTGTAGACCTGCGCGTCGAACGCCCGGTCCAGCAGCAGCCCGAACAAGGCCGCCGCGAGCACCGGGAACGCCATGAGCACGAGGATCGAGGTGATCAGCACGTTCCAGGTGAAGATCGGCATCCGGAACATGGTCATCCCGGGCGCCCGCATCGTCACGATCGTCGTGATGAAGTTCACCGACCCGAGGATCGTGCTGAACCCGGTGATGCTCAGGCCCGCGACCCACAGGGTCCCACCGAGGCCGGGCTGGAACGTCGTGTCCGACAGTGGCGCGTAGGCGGTCCAGCCGAACGACGCCGACCCGGCCGGCGTGAGGAAGCCACCCATCGCGATGACGCTGCCGAAGACGTACAGCCAGTAGGACAGGGCGTTCAGTCGCGGGAAGGCGACGTCCGGGGCGCCGATCTGCAGGGGCATGATCGCGTTCGCGAACCCGGCGAACAGCGGGGTGGCGAAGAGCAGCAGCATCACGGTGCCGTGCATCGTCATGAGCTGGTTGTACTGCTCGCGGGTGTCCAGGACGTCGAGTCCGGGGGTGAAGAGCTCGGTCCGCATGACGACGGCCATCAGTCCGGCGAGGCAGAAGTAGCCGAACGAGGTCACCAGGTAGAGGTTGCCGATCGTCTTGTGGTCCGTGGAGGTGTGCCAGTGCACCGCACGGACACCGGACCGGAGCGGCCGTCGTCCGAGGAGTTCACCGGGCTCTTCCCCGAGGGCTGGGGGCGTCGTCGTCTGGGTCATGGGGTACTCCGTCCGATCACGGTCCGCGGTCGTGCTGCATCGAGGTGGGTGCTCGCGACCGGGACGACCCGGGCCGCGGCGAGGGCGATGTGCCCGAGGTCGTCCGACCCCGGTTCCGTCATCGGCAGACGGGCTGCGCGCTGGCGGGCGGCACCGGTGCCGCGGGCGAAGAGGTCGGCGATGCCCCGTTCGACCAGCTGGTCGTCGCCGTTCGCCGTCAGGGCCGGCAGGACATGCGCCAGGAGCAGCATCACGACGTCCCGGGCGGGGGCCGGACGCTCGGTCGTCGGATCGACGAGGCACCCGTCGAGCCCCTCGAGCGCCGCTCGCCAGTTCGCCAGCCGGACCGCACAGGCGGGGGTGTTGGGAGCCTCCCGGCCGACCGCGGCGTCCTTCGCCGCCGTGTCCACCAGGGCGCGGACCAGTCCGGCGACCGTGACGGTCGTGCCGGGGTCGAGCGGCACGTCGGCGACCCGGACCTCGACCGTCGGGTGGTTCTGCGACAGCCGGGCATCGAGGTAGAGCATGCCTGAGTCGAGGAGCGCACCGGTGCTAAGCATCGCGTCCGTCACCGCCCGGTAGCGCGCCAGCGAACCGAAGCGCTCCTGCGGACCCGACGACGGCCACTGGTTCCAGAGCATCGACCGCCAACTGGCATGCCCCGTGTCGACACCGTCGTGGAACGGGGAGTTCGCGGTCAGGGCGATGAGGATCGGCGTCCACGTGCGGATCTGGTCGAGGACGGCGACACCCTCCTCCGGGGAGTCCACCGAGACGTGCACGTGCAGCCCGGACGTGAGCACCCGCCGGGGCAGCGAGCCGTACCGCTGCATGATCGTCGTGTACCGCTGCGACTCCGTCGGGTGTGGCTCGACCGGGGAGGGCGAGGTCGCGAGGGGGGCGGCATGTGCTCCGGCCTCGGACGCGAGCATCTCGGTGAACTCACGGTTGGCGAGGACCTGGCCACCGAGCGCTGCGAGCGACGAGTGCGGGCGGGTGAAGACCTCGATGGCCTCCCGGTGCATCTCGCCGACGACTTCGCCACCGTCGCCGGGGCCACCGGCAGCGACGGCACGGGCGAGCACCTGTTCCGCGACCGGGACGGGGTGACCCGTCGTCCGGTCGATGAGCAACAGCTCTTCTTCGACTCCCATGGTGCGCATGCACTGAGTGAATCCTCGGGCGGCTGCGCATGGGCACCGGGTGGCCGGAGCACGCGGCAGGACGATCCGTGGAGCGCGGGTTCGGTCGCGGGGGAGGGTGGTGGGGGGGGGTCGGTTGCTGATTCGTCTGCCGAGGAGCGTGCAGCGCAAGATCGTGCGCTGATGGCGGTCCACATCCGGGCGCAGCTTCGCGCGTGGGTTCAGTACTCGAGCCGGGGCCACTCCTGCAGTCGAGGGAAGCGCGGACGTGGAGGCATCGGCTCGTCGTCTTCCATGAAGCGGAGCTCGGTGATCACCGTGATCTGATCCACTCCGTACGAGCGGTGTGCGACTCCGTCGCGCTCGTCGATGACCAGCGTCGTGCGTTGCGCGGGGTCGAGCTCGTGCTCGAACGTGAACAGCAGCCAGTGCTCGTTGATCCGCTGGACGAGCATCGGTGAGTAGCTCGCAGGTGATCCCCAGAGGAGGAGCAGCTCAGGAGTGAGCAGGCGAACGGGAGAGGCAACCGTGCCGCTGCGAGCGAAGCTGACTTCCGACGGCCCGTCAACGGTCTGGAGGACGCCCTCCTCGTAGCGGTCGCGGTGGGTGTGCCCCTCCCGGTCGAACGTCCAACTCTCATCACGCTCGTCAACGACCGCTTGGAACTGCCACGGGCGTTCGCGCCCGTCGCGTTGCATGCTCACGCCTCGCGCCAGTCGACGCCCTGGGAGCCGGAGCGCAGCAACCTCGGTACGGAGCGTCGGGACGTCAGCCTGGGTCAGGACGGTGTCGAAACGCACGTGACCAGTGTGGTTGGTCCTCGTCGGTTCGGGCGCTGGAGCAGTCTCGTCGGCCCGTCGGTCCCCGGACGTGGCCTCGTCAACTGATCCGAAGGCGCTGTCCGATGAACAGGGCTGCCCGGGCTATTGCTTCGTCGGCTTCGTCGATCAGCCCGACGAACGCGGGGAACACGTGGGGCACGCCGGCAACGACGTCGAGGATGACGTCCGTCTCGGCGGCGCGTGCCAGGTCGGCGAGTCGGACGGCGTCGTCGAGGAGGAGCTCGTTGGTCCCGACTTGCAGCAGCATCGGCGGGAACCCCCTGAGGTCGGCGTGCACCGCTGGAGCGAGCAGCGGCTGCTCCGGGTCTTGACCGTCGAGGTAGAGGGTGCCCGTGTGCTCCATCCCGGCGCGGGTGAAGAGCGGGTCGATGCCCTCCTTCGACGTCATCGACGCACCGGTACGCGTGTGGTCCAGCCCGGGCGAGAACGCGACGATCCCTGCAGGGACGGGGAGCCCGGCATCCCGGGCGGCGAGGGTCGTCGTCACCGCGAGGCCCCCTCCTGCGGAATCGCCCGCGAACACGATGCTCGCTGGGTCGACGTCGTGATCGAGCAGGTCGCGGTAGGCGGAAAGGCAGTCGTTGATGGCTGCCGGGAACGGGTGCTCCGGAGCGAGCCGGTAGTCGACCGAGACCGCTGGCACGCCTGTGCGTTCCACGAGGTGCGCGGTCAACGCCATCGCGGTCTCGGGGGAACCAAGCGAGAACGATCCACCGTGCAAGTACAAGATGATGCCGGGACGCGCGTCAGCGCTCGGTTCGACGCGGACAGCGCCTCGACCGCCGAGTTCGATCGGCGTTCGCGTGACGCCCTCGGGGACGGGGAACTGGCTCATGAAGCGCGCGAACCCCTGTCGCATCTGCTCGACTGGCACCGGCCCGCTGGCCTGCGGCGCTGCCCGAAGCATGTCGTTGAGTGCCTGTCGTTGTTCTCGGCTCATGGTGCTCCTCCCGCCGGGCGATTTGGTTGCCGCGGCATGCAACGGTAGACTGTATGCCGTGGCAACCGGAACGGCAAGCGATGATCTCGTGCAGCTCTTCGACGACCTGGTTCGAGCCGAGACGCGTCTCTACAACGCAGTGAGTGACACCCTGCGTCGCGAGCACGGCATCGTGGCTACGCAGTACGAGTTCCTCTGCTACTTCCGGGACCACCCTGCGTCGCGGATCGCAGACGTCGCCACGAACTTCGCTGCCGGAGTCGGGGCGATCAGCAAGGGGGTGGATCGACTCGCCGCGCGCGGCTGGGTCGATCGCCGACCGAATCCCACAGATGGGCGATCGGTGCTCGTCTCCTTGACTGACACAGGTGCCGCAATCGTCGCTGCGGCAGAGGTGACGTTCCGTCGCCGGCTCGCCGAACTCGTCGCCCCGTCTCTCGACGACGACCAAGTGAAGATCGTCGGTGCTCTGCTCAACACGCTCCGAGCCAGGTTGGGGAACGACCGGCTCGGCATGCCCGTCGGATGATGCAAGCCACGCAGCGCAGTGCAGCGAGTCCCGGGTCGGGTCCGACAGCGGAGTGCTACCCGCCACGTGGTGACTAGTTCTTCGCAGGAGGTGAGGACGCTCCTCGCCTCTCGTGGAGCTTTTTGCGGTACGCCCGCTGACGACATCCTGTAGACGATCGGCTACGGACGTCTGGCTCGCAGGGGCGAAGGTCGAGCGTCCAGGTGACGAATGGCTTCCCGGTGACGCCTGCTCTGATCTGTTCGGTCGGTTGCCAGCCTCGGTGCTCGTAGAAGCGCTTTGCCCGGTCGTTCCCGTCCCAGACCTCGAGTTCAGCGGTACCCGATGAAACGACGTCGACGAAGCGCTGGTACAGCGCACTACCGACCCCTGAACCGAACCGATCAGGGTCGACGTAGAGACTTGACAGTTCGGCAGGCAGATCGTCCCGCTCCGGGAGGTGGCCCGCGATGAAACCCACGAGGTCCTCATGCAGCACCGCGACGGCGCACCAGGTGTCAGCCCTGGTCAACGTGTCGAGCCACATCGGGTACCGATCACGAGCCGCATCGACCGGGTCGAGGGCATCCCCGTAGTAGGCCTCGCGTGATCGTTTGTGCACCCGCGCGATCTGTAGAGCATCAGCAGGAGCCGCGGCGCGGATCTCGAGTGTCATCTTCGTGGTCGCATTTTCGCTGGTGGCGAGGCGGGAAGACCACCGGCACCGTTGATCGGTAACTGCCGGCCGACGAGCCGTCGGCGGTCTCGAATTGCTCGACTGCCGCTCGACCCCACCCCGTGGGGTCGTCGCCGGGAGGCACGAGTGCCAGCGAATACCAGAGCACGAGTACCGGCCACCAGTGCAGTTCCTCGTCCGTGAGGGCTCGGACCGTCTGGTAGCCGTCCAGGAACTGCTGCCGAACGGACACGGGAACAGGTCCCCAGTCCCGGAAGAGCGTGCCGAGCATGACCGCGGAGCGAGCGAGCTCGACGATTCGATGGTCGAGTCGGAGCTCCTCGAAATCGAGGACGCCGACGACCGCGGTGCCGACGCACAAGATGTTGGCGGCGCGGTAGTCGCCGTGCACGATCTGGAGAGGCGGGAGATCCGCAGGCGCTCGTTCGAGCACCCGCCAGAGTACGTCGCGGGCCTTCGGAGACAGCGCTGACGGCTCGGTAGCGACCCAGCCCGCGATCTGCTCTGTGAGCGGTGCCGGCGCGGACAGCACCCCGGGGCGCGCGTCGTGCAAGGGACACGAGCGCAGCGCGTCGTGTAGTCGAGCGAGCGTCGCCCCCGCTGCACGGACCTGATCGGCGTCCTCGACATCGAGGTGTGCTCCGTCGATGACGCGTTGTAGACCCAGCGAGATGCCGTCGTCCGTCACCTGAACCTCACCCGCGAGGGTCGGTACCGGCGTCGACACGGGCAGTCCCTGTGCTCCGAGCCAAGCAGTGAGGTCGGCGGCGAACGCGAGTCGCTCGAACCGGTCGGGAGCGACCGACCACTTCACCAGGAGGCGTTCGTCCCCTCCACGAACCCATGCGAGGGCGTTGCTGTCGCTCATCACCATCCGCTCCGGTGGCCCGACACGAACACCCCAGTGATGCTCGACCGTCGACCTGACCCAATCGCCCACCGCCTCGGCGTCCGCGAAGCCGAAACGGTTCCGGAGCACGTCGGTCGGATCGTCCTGCTCCCACAACATCTCGATCGTCATCGATCCCCCTGCATCACGAGACGAGCGCCGAGCCCGACACCCCGCCCGATCTTGCCCCGCCTCACAGGCCCTGTCGACAGGCTCCACACAGAGGTCCGTGGAGCGCGGGGTCAGTCACCGGGGAGACCGACCTTCGAACCGCGTGGGTCGACGTTCCGACGCGGCGGTGCCGCGACGACCGGGGCCGGCTCGAGCGCGAGGGCGCGGCGGCGTGCGGCGTCGGACCGCCCGATGCCCGTCACCGCCGCGATGAAGGTGGCCGACTGCAGCAGCATGAGCATCGGCGGCCAGAACAACACGAGCGGGGAGTCGAGCGTGCCGAGGCCGGAGAGCAGCGCTCCCGCCCAGACGAGTGCCCAGGTGATCGGCAGCAGGACGAACCGCGCCGCGAGGGCTACGGAGGGTCCGAGGGAGCGCTCGGCCCGAGCGAGGACCTCGTCGCGGTCCTCCGGGAGCATCGCCGGGGGACGCGCGGCGAACTGCCGGTCGATGCGCTCGCCGCGGCGCCAGTCGCCCGCTCCGGTGCCGGTGCCCCGGAGGTCGAGATCCCGACGGTGGACCCGGAGGAACACCCCGACGAAGCAGCCGAGTGCGGCCGCGAAACAGACGATGGCCAGGAGGCGCAGGGGCCACGCCCCGTCGAGGGTGCCCCAGAGCAGGTCGGCGATGACCATGACCGTGCCCGAGACGACGGCTACCGTGCCGGTCACGACGGTCCGGCGTCGGAGGCGCGCCAGGTCGAGGAACTCCGACCGGCGCGAACGGGCGATGCGCCAACCAGTTGAGAACGCGTTGCCCATGCCGTCATCCTGCTCCCTCGCCGGGGAACACGGAACGGCCGGCCCTCGCCGAGGGCCGGCCGTTCCGGTGGTGGAGCTGTCGGGCTACTCGCCGGCAGTCAGGACGGCGGCGGCCGGGTCGAAGTCCTCCGGGAGCGGCGGGACCGCGTCGACGGACGACGCGATCTCGACGGCGGAACCCGATTCGGCCGCGTCGCGGATGCCGAGCAGCACGTCCAGGACGTGCAGGGCCAGGGCACCGGAGGCGCGCTCCGGTCGGTCCTCGGCGATGGCTCGCGCGAGCTCCACGACCCCGGTACCACGGCCCCAGGTGGAGCCGACGGCGGGCAGGGTCTCGGCCTCGTCCTGGCCGAAGCGCCAGAGGGTCGACTCACCCTCGAACGTGTTCGGGTCCGGCAGCGAGATCGTGCCGAGCGTGCCGTTGATCTCCACGAAGCCCTGGCGTGGCAGCGCGTGCTGGAACGAGAACGTCGACTGGGCGGACTGCCCGCCGGCGAACTCGATGAGCGCGGCGTGGTGCGTCGGGACCTCGACCGGGAAGGTCTCCCCGGCACGGTCACCTGACGCGATGGTGCGACGGTCGAGCGACTTCGACGAGACGGCCTGCACACGGCTGGCGGTTCCGAAGGCGTGCACGAGCGTGGTGACGTAGTACGGGCCCATGTCGAACAGGGGACCGGCACCGGTGGCGAACAGGAAGTCCGGGTTCGGGTGCCACGCCTCGGGTCCGGGCACGTGGAACAGGGTTGTCGCGGTCAGCGGCTCGCCGATGTCCCCGCGGGCGATTGCCCGCAGCGCCGTCTGGATGCCCGCGCCGAGCACGGTGTCCGGAGCGGTCGCGACCCGGAGGCCCTTCGCCTGCGCCGACGCGAGCACGGCCGCGGCCGAGTCGTGGTCGGTGGCGATCGGCTTCTCGCTCCACACGTGCTTGCCGGCGTCGATGATCTGCTGGTCGACCTCGGCGTGCACGGCCGGGATCGTCAGGTTGATCACGATCTGGACGTCGTCACGAGCCAGCAGCTCGTCGACGCTGCCGGAACCGGCGACGCCGTACCGTTCCGCCTGCGCGGCGGCCCGGTCGAGCAGCACGTCGGCGACGAAGCGGACCTCGACGTCGGCGAACTGCGTCAGGTTCTCGAGGTACTGCGTCGAGATGTTCCCCGCGCCGATGATGCCGATGCCGAAGCGGCTCACTTGTCGTTGTCCTGGAGCCAGGTGAGGGACTCGGTGATGCCCTCGAAGACGTCGCCCTTGTACGCGTCGAACTCGACGACGCGGATGGCCTGCGGCGCTGCGGCGAGGATGCCCGCGACGTCGACGTCGCCCTGGCCGGCCGGGGTCTGGTTCTCGAACGCGCGCTGGAGCGCCTCCGGCACGATGAGCGCGCTCTCGGACGAGGGCAGCGCGGTGCGGATGTCGCCGTCGACCTTGCCGTCCTTGACGTGGATCGCGACGACGCGCTCGCCGAGGCCGCGGAGCACGGCGGCGGCGTCGGCGCCACCGACGGTCGCCCAGAAGGTGTCGACCTCGAGGACGGTCTCCGGCGCGAGCTGCTCGACGAACAGGTCGTAGACGGTGCGGCCGCCGACCTTGTTCGTGAACTCCCACTGGTGGTTGTGGTAGCCGAACGCCAGGCCGCGGGCGGTGGCCTCGGCGGTGAGCACGTTGACGCGCTCGGCGATCTTCTTCACGTCGTCGGCGGTCTGCCAGCGGTCGGTCGGGATGAACGGGTCGATGACGGTGTGGATGCCGAGGCGCTCCGCCGCGTCCCAGATCGGGGCGGTGTCGTCGGCGTCGATCACGGCGACGTGGCCGGACGGGGCTTTCAGGCCGGTGGCGGCGAAGGCGCGCTCGAGGTCGGCGGCACGTTCGACGAACGCGTAGGGCTCGACGTTCTCGTAGCCGATCTCCCGGACCCGGGCGATGGCCTGGTCGAGGTCTTCGGCGATCGCGTCGCGCAGTGAGTACAGCTGCACAGAGGTGGTGGGCATTGCAGAGGCTCCTTCGATCCTGACGTGGTGTGCGGCCGACGGAGACACTGCTCCACGGCGAGACGATCCGACGCTACCGCAGAAACCACCCGCTGTGTGGTTTTCGTTTCCCGATGACGTGATCCGCGTCGGGCGGACCGTCGTACGGTTGCCTGATGACCGCCGCGCCGACCCGCACCTTCACCACCCCCGTCGGCCGGATCGTCGGCCACCGCGACGGCGGGGTGGTCCGCGCGCTCGGCATCCCCTACGCCCGCGCCGAGCGGTTCGGGCGACCGCAGCCGGTCCCGCCGTTCACGTCGGACTTCGTCGCCGACACCCCCGCGCCGGTGCCGCCGCAGCCAGCGACGCCCGTCCTCGAGGAGCTCATCCACCCGATCGAGGCCGAGGTCTCCGAGGACTGCCAGGCCCTCTCGGTGACCGTGCCCGCGGACCTCGGCGAGGACGAACAGCTGCCCGTGATGGTGTGGATCCACGGCGGGTCGTACGTCGTCGGCGGCGGGGACATCCCGATCCACGACCCCCGGGCGCTCGCCGAGGAGCAGCGGGTCGTCGTCGTGGCCGTCACCTACCGGCTCGGCGTGCTCGGGTTCCTCGGCGACGGGGTACGTGTCCCGGCGAACCTCGGACTGCTCGACCTGGTCGAGGCGCTGCGGTGGGTGCACGCGAACATCGCGGGGTTCGGCGGGGACCCGGACCGCATCACCCTGTTCGGGCAGTCGGCCGGCGGTGACGCGATCGCACACCTCATGGTGGCCGAGGGCACGACCGGGCTGTTCCAGCGGGCCATCGTGCAGAGCGCACCGCTCGGGCTCTCGCGCCGTCGGGCCCGGATGAACCGGGCCATGCTCCGCGCGGTCGGCACCGTCGCACCGGACACCGCGTTGCCGGACGTGCTCACGCTGCAGGCGGCGGCCGAGAGGGTGGCGCTGCCGTACGGGCTGCGCGGCGGGATGCCGTTCGGCACGCAGTACGGGCACGCGCCGCTGCCCG
This sequence comes from Curtobacterium sp. MCPF17_001, assembly GCF_003234615.1. Lineage (NCBI taxonomy): Bacteria > Bacillati > Actinomycetota > Actinomycetes > Micrococcales > Microbacteriaceae > Curtobacterium > Curtobacterium sp. MCPF17_001. Next base: position 291,442 of record NZ_QKSL01000001.1, on the reverse strand, counting down.
CCGAACGCGATCTGCCGGACGCCTGGCGTCGGGCGGCCCCGCACGTCGAGGTGCTCATCGGGTCCGCGACCGACGAGGCCGCTCTCTACGTCCCGATGATCCCCGGGCTGCCGGCCATCGCCCGCACCCGGGTCGGACGAGCCCTGCTCCGCTGGTGGCTCGTCCGCCCGCTCAGCGAGGTCATCTACGGCCGGGACGCCCGGGCCTTCGCTGCCCGACACCGCGCCGCGGGCGGTCGGGCCGTGGTCTACCGGCTGCACCGCGGGGTGACCGTCCGGCCGACCGGGGCAGTGCACATGAGCGACGTGCCACTGCTGCTCGGCGACCGGGCGGCATGGGCCGGCAGCCGGTTCGTTCCGGAACAGGACTGGGCGGCCGTCGAGCGCCGCGGGCCGGGGCACCGCGCGATCTGGGCGGAGTTCGCGCGCTCCGGCAGGGTCACCGCAGCCGACGACGAGACGCTGACGTTCGACCGCGGCTGAGCGCGATCCGTCCGCGCCCCTCGAACTGGCGGTCGCGCGACCGCCGTCCGGACCGGATGATCGTCCTCATGCCCGCGCCCGATGCCGATCTCCGTCCCCGCATCGTCCAGGCCGCGATCGAGGCCTTCCGGCGCTCGGACTTCCACGCCGTCGGGCCCGCCGAGGTCGCCGCGCTCGCCGACCTCACCGCCGATGACGTCACGGCTGCCTACCCGGTGTGGGAGCTGCTCGTCGTCGCCGTGATGAACCGCTGGAACAACGGCGACCGGGCGGCCCTGTGGCCAATCGCCGAGCAGCACGGCGCTGCCGCGTACCTCCGCGCCCGCCTGGAGTCCGGCCTGGCCGATCCCGGGCTCGTGCGCATCCGGATCGCCACGCTCAGCGCAGCCTCGGCGCCGACACACCCCGCCGCCGGGTGGTTCCGCAACCAGTACGTCCACGAGTTCGAGGACATCACCCTCGCCCTCGTGCGGGACGTCGTCGCCGGTCGCGAGCCGCACGGGACGTCGCCCCGGCACGCGGCGGAGCAGCTGGTCGCGCTCTACGAGGGGTTGCAGGTGCAGTCGCTGATGCGGGACGACAACGACCTGCTCTCCGGATGGGACCGGGCCGTCGCCCGGATGCGCGCCGGGTGGGGTGCGGTCGCGCTCGTCTGAACGACCGGCGGAGGCCTCCTGGACCCCGCCGTCTGCGGCGCGCATGATGGCCCGATGACCACGACGACCGCCGGGACGGTGCGCAGCTGGAGTGCCGACGAGGGGTGGGGAGTCGTCGACCTGGACCCGGTCGTCGGAGGTGGTCCGGGCCTCCCGGCCGTGCGCGACGTCTGGGCGCACTTCAGCGCGGTCGTGGGGCGTGACTTCGCCTCCCTCGTTCCGGGCGAGCGGGTGACCGTGGACTGGGAGGACGTCCCGCATCCTCCGTACGGCGGGCAGGCGAGCGCGGTCACCGTGGCGGACGGTGCGGCGACGGGATCGGGCACGCCCCCTCCGGGTGTGTCCGGCAGTTCCCTGACGATCGAGTGGGACGACGGCTCCAGGAGCTGACGTGGCGTCACCACCGCGGACGGACACCGGGTCGGTCGTCGCACGCGTCGTCCTGGTTCCGTGCTGGTGACGAGTGTGTGAACTCCTGTCCGGGAGGCCGTCGATCTGCGAGTATCCGACGAACGACCACAGGAGGGCAACGCACATGGGGTACATCACCACCGACGACGGAGCAGAGATCTCCTTCAAGGACTGGGGGGACCCCGGCGCGCAGCCGATCGTGTTCCACCACGGCTGGCCGCTGTCCTCGGACGACTGGGACGCGCAGATGCTCTACTTCCTGGCCGAGGGGTACCGCGTGGTCGCGAGCGACCGGCGGGGTCACGGCCGCTCGTCGCAGATCGGCACCGGCCACGACATGGACCACTACGCCAGCGACGTGTCCGCCGTCGTCGAGCACCTCGACCTGCACGACGCGATCCACATCGGCCACTCCACCGGTGGCGGCCAGGTCGCTCGGTACGTCGCCCGGTACGGCCAGCCGCAGGGGCGGGTCGCGAAGGCGGTCCTCGTCTCCGCCGTGCCGCCGCTGATGCTCAAGACGGAGTCGAATCCGGAGGGCACCGACATCTCGGTGTTCGACGGGTTCCGTGCGGCGCTCGCCGCGAACCGTGCCGAGTTCTTCCAGGCGGTGGCCTCCGGCCCGTTCTACGGCTTCAACCGTGACGGCGTGACGCCGTCTGAGCCCGTCATCGCCAACTGGTGGCGCCAGGGCATGACGGGCAGCGCGCTCGCCCACCTCGAGGGCATCAAGGCGTTCTCGGAGACCGACCAGACCGAGGACCTGCGGGCGATCACCGTGCCGGTCCTGGTCCTGCAGGGCGACGACGACCAGGTCGTCCCGTACGAGGACGCGGCCCTGAAGCAGGCCGAGCTCCTCAGCGACGCGACGCTGAAGATCTACGAGGGGTACCCGCACGGCATGCTGACCACGCACGCGGACGTCATCAACCCCGACATCCTCGCGTTCATCCGGAGCTGACGCTGCGGACGCTGCGTCCGCAGCCGACGGACGGGAGGCGCGGTGCCGGTGGGCCGACGAGCTCACCGGTGACGCGCCTCCCGTCCGTCGCCCCTCGGCGTGCTGCCCGGAGCGTGGCAGGGTTGCGTCATGCAGGAGTGGGGGAGCGGGAGTCCGGTACCGGTGTGGGGTCGACCGCCGACAGGACCGATGCGCCGTCGCGGGTCAGCCTGGGCGGTGGCCGGCCTCGTCGTCGGAGCGACCGGGTTCGCGGCAGCGCTGATCGGTGCCGTGCTGGGGGTGGCCGCGCTGTTGGGCAGCGGGCTCGTCTACGCCGCGAGTCAGGGTGAGGCAGGACACGGGAGACTGTTCCGGGAGATCACCCGGATCGGCGACGTCTTCGTCGTCATCCCGTTGGCAGTGATCGCCGTGGTGTGCACGGTCGTCGCGTGGCACCGGACCCGTGGGCCGGACCGGTCACGCGTGACGACCATCGTCGCGACCGTCCTGACGTCGTGCCTGCTCCTGCTGTCGCTGGTCACCGCCCTGTTCATCCTCTGAACGGTCCGGGTCAGACCAGCTGATCGACCAGGGCCTCGCTCGCTGCCCACGAACGCTCGGCGTTCGCGGTGCTGATCGTCGGCGGCAGGGCGACCGTCCGTCCGCGGTCGTCGACCATCCCTCCGGCCGGCCCGAGGTCTGCGGTCCGTGACGCGAGGTGGTCCGCGACCGGGCAGGTGGAGCCGGCGAACCGGTTCGCGACGCTGCCGACGAGCCGCAACGGCAGCGCCTGTCGACCGAGCAGGTCGGACTTGATCAGACCGGGGTGGAAGACCGCGGCGCTGATGCCGGTCTCGGTCTCCGCGAGGTGCCGTGACAGGAGCAGCTTCCACGCGACCGCCTGCGTCAGGACCCGTACCCCGGAGGCGTTCGCGTCCACGCCGTCCACCGCGAACTCCTCGAGACGCCGGACGAGTGCCGGCGCCACACCGACCGTGAGGACGCGTGCGGCCGGAGCGCCGCGGAGCAGTGGCAACGCGGCCCGCGTCAGGAGGTGGTGGGTCAGGTAGTTGGTCGCGAAGCTCCGGGGGATCCCGGGCCGCAGGTCACCGCGCTCACCGACTGCTCCCGTGGCGTTCACGAGCACGTCGAGCGTGCCGGCAGTGTCACGGAGGTCGTCCACCAGGCGAGCCACCGAGGCGGGGGACGTGAGGTCGACGACGCGCGAGTCGACGTCGGCGCCCGGCGCTGCCTGCTGCACGGCCCGCACCGCGTTGCGTCCGCGGTCGCCGTCTCGCGAGAGCAGCACGGTGCGGGCACCCAGGCGGGCGAGCCCCTTCGCGACGGCGAGCCCCACACCGGACGAGCCGCCCGAGACGAGGACGGTCTTGCCCTCCATGCGCTGTGTTTCCATGACGACCTCCGGTTGATGACACGACGTGTCGTCAACCTAGCACCGGGGTGGGGCGGGCTCCACCCCGCAGCGCCCACCCTGTGCGGCCAGCCCCCTGTGCGGCCCGTCGTCACCGTCCGCGCACGAGCCGCGCCACACCCGGCAGGACCCCGAGCACCGCGACGATGACGGCAGCGGCTGAGAAGCCGGCCCACGCCCCGACGTCGAACCCCGAGGACGGCGCCCCGGCGAGTCCCTGTCCGACCCCGACCAGCGCCGGAACCACCGCGACCGTGCCGATCACCACGGCTGCGACCGCCGTGAACGCCGTCTCGACCCCCGCCATCCGCAGCAGTTGCGAGCGCGTCGCGCCGGTCCGCTGCAGCAGTCCGAACTCGCCGCGACGCCCCCGCATCGCGGTGAGCAGGGTGTTCCCCGCCGCGGCCGCCACGAAGGCGAGCAACGCGATGACGAGCACCAGGGACAGCCGCCGGTCGCCGTCTCCGGACCGCAGCACGCTCGCGGCGTACCCGTCGGCGGTGGTGACGCGCAGGTCCAGGGCGATGAGGGCCTCCCGGACGGCCGCACGGTCACCCGGACGAGCGCCGACCAGCAGCGTGTCGACGGGTCCGGCCGACCGGTCGCGGACCAGCACGTCCCCGAACGCCAGCCCCCGGTCGTGGACCGCGACGACGCGTGCAGAGGTGGCCGGGCCGTTCCCGGACCGCAGCTGGATCGTGTCGCCGAGGCCGGTGGGCGTCAGCGCGACCAGGTCGCTGCTCACCGCGACGGTGCCGGGGGCGTCGAGCGCGGCGAGGGACCCGGACCGGACGTCGGGGTCGACCGAGCGGGTGTCCGCGGACAGGCCGCGGACGACGGTCGGTTCCCACTCCAGGCCGCCGAGGCCGCCGAGGTCCTCGTCGGGCTCCTCGACCTGCACGGATCCGGCACGGTCGCGCATCGTCGTGGTCGCACGGACTCCCGGGACGGCGAGCCCGCGACGGGCCGCCCACTGCACCAGGAGCGGTCCGGCGAGGGCCGCGGCGACGACGAGCACGATCGCCGAGGTGGCACCGGCGGCGCTGCCGACGAGGCCCGGGGTGAAGAAGGGGGTGGCGGCGATGCCGAGTCCGGCGAGGGCGGTCACCCCGGCGGCGATCCGGCGACCGGTGGACAGCGTCGGGACGTCGGTCGTGCTGGCGCGGACGGCGTCCGTCGGACTCGGACGGGTCGCCCGGGCGGCCATCGCCGCTGCGAGGAGCCCCGTCGGGACGAGGACGACCAGCGTGCCGAGCAGCGGCACGACGCTCGCCGTCAGGGTGAAGCCCGCCGGGACGATGTCGCTCGCCCGCAGCAGCGGTGTGACCGAGGCGGCAGCGAACGTGCCGACCACCGCGCCGAGCGGCGCGACGAGTGCGAGCAACAGCAGCACCTCGGTCCGGACCGTTCCGCGGATCTGCGCGGCGGTGGCGCCGACCGCGCGGAGCAGCGCGAACTCGCGGCGGCGCTCGCGGAGGACCCCGGCGAAGACGTTGGCCACCATGAACACGGTGATGAGGAGCAGCGTGCCCGCGAACGAGCCGGCGACGCTGGACAGGAACGGCAGTTCGGGGTGGCGGACCCCGGCCTCGAGCCAGGCGGTGGTGATGCCGAGGAGCACGGCTGCCAGGGCCACGACGATCCCGGCACCGAGCACCGCGGCGCGGTTGACGACGAGCAGGGAGCGCAGAGCGACGCGCACGGCTCAGCGCCCCAGACCGAGGACGCGGGCGGTGACGGACTCGAGCGTCGGGGCGACCAGCTCGTCGCGCACCCGGCCGTCCGCCAGGAACACGACCCGGTCGGCGTAGGTGGCCGCGCGGGGGTCGTGGGTGACGAGCACCAGGGTCTGCCCGAGGGACCGCACCGCGTGCTGCAGCAGCTGCAGGATCCGGTCCGCGGTCGCGGTGTCCAGTGCCCCTGTGGGCTCGTCGGCGAACACCACGTCCGGCCCGGCGACGAGCGCGCGGGCGATCGCGACCCGCTGCGCCTGGCCGCCGGAGAGCTCGCCCGGCAGCCGGTCGGCCATGCCCTCGAGCCCCACGGCGTGCAGCAGTCCGGCCACGCGGTGGTCGTCCTCGCGGACCCCGGCCAGGGTCAGGGGCAGCCGGACGTTCTCGCCGACGGTCAGGTGCGGCACCAGGTTGTAGCCCTGGAAGACGAAGCCGACGTGGTCGCGGCGGAACCGGGTCACCGCGTCCGGGGAGAGCGTGCCGAGGTCGACGCCGCCGATGACGACCCGGCCGCTGGTGGGGGTGTCGAGTCCGGCGGCGCAGTTGAGGAAGGTCGACTTGCCGGAGCCCGACGCTCCCATCACGGCGGTGAAGCTGCCGGCGGCGACGTCGAGGCTCACGCCGTCGAGCGCGTGGACCGTCGACGGGCCGTTGGGGTACGTCTTGGTGACGTGGTCGAGGTGCACGGCGGTGCCGCTCGGGCGGGCGGCGGTTCCGGGCTCGGGGTGGAGGGCTGTGGACACGGGGGACTCCTCGATGTGCGGTGCGCGGGTTCGCACGACACCGTCAACGCTAGGAATCCGGGCCCGCCCGCCCCAGGGCCGAACGGTGGGACCGTCGGAGTTGCGTCCTTCGATGCAGGCCGCGCCGGATGCAGGCCGGCAGACCCGGCAGACCCGGCAGACCCGGCAGACCCGGCAGACCCGGCAGACCCGGCAGACCCGTCGGGTCGGCAGACCGGCCGGACGGGAGGCACGGCGCGGCGTTCCGGCATCGGCCCGGTCCCTGGGATGGTCGGCACATGGAGTACACCGACTACGACACCCGGCTGGCGTCCTACGCCGTCATCACCGACGGGGACCGGGTGCTGCTCGCCCGGTTGAGCTGGCCGGACGCCGGGCTCTGGACGTTGCCGGGCGGCGGGGTGGAGCTCGACGAGACCGTCGAGGAGGGTGCGGTCCGCGAGGTGCTCGAGGAGACCGGGTACGACGTGGTCGTCGAGGAGCTGCTCGGGGTGCGCTCCCACGTCGTCCCGCCCGAGCGTCGCAAGACCCGGAACGGCCGACCGATGAAGGCCGTGCAGGTGGTGCACCGAGCCCGGGTCGTCGGGGGAGCGCTGCGCCACGAGGCCGAGGGGACGACGGACCTGGCGGCATGGGTGCCGATCGCCGGACTCGGGTCGCACCGCCACGGGCTGCTCGTGGCGCAGGCACTGCGGTGGGCGGGCGTCACGGCGGGGTGAGCCGCGCCTCCCGGCCGCCTCGTCAGTGCTGACCCGGTCGGTGCTGCGCGACGAACGGGTCGAGCACGGCCCAGGTGGCTTCGGGCGCCTCGAGGTGCGGCAGGTGTCCGGCTGCGGGGACCTCGGCGAACGCGGCACCGGGGACGGCTGCTGCGACCGCGCGTCCGTGGCCGACGGTGACGACGCGGTCGCTCGCGCCCGAGACGACGAGGGTCGGCGCCTCCACGGACGCCAGGCGCTCCAGCAGGGTCGGGTCGCTCATCCCCCGACCGGCGAGGACCGCCATGGTCTGCCCGTTCGACCGCAGGACGGCGCGCTGCTCCTCGGTCGCGAGGGCCGGATCCTGGTACCCGCGCTCGGGGTCGTGCCAGGCGACCTCGGCGAGTCCGCGGGCGTCGAGCGCGAAGAAGTCCGCGATCGGTTCGCCCTCGACGACGACCCCGACGGTGTCGATGACGACCACACTGCCGAGCACACCGGCGGAGCGCTCGTCCGCCGCGGCCTGCACGGCCATCTCGAGGGCGATCCACCCGCCGATCGACGACCCGACGACGAGCACGTCGCGCTCACCGTGGTCACGGAGCCGGGTCAGGTACGCCGAGGCCAGGTCGGCGATCGTCGCGATCGACTCCGGTCGGTCGGTGCCGTCCCAGCCCGGGTGGGTCGGGGCGTGGACGGACCGGGAGGCAGCGAGGTGTCCGACGATCGGGGCGACTGTCCGGGGTCCACCACCACCGTGCAGCACGAGGGCGGTCGGTGCGGTGGGGTCGCCCGCGCGGAGGACGGGCAGGTCGTCGGGGAGGGTGTTCGGCATGGTCGTGGCTCCTGAATCAACATGTTGATCTAAACGTGTTGATACCGTAGCACCATGACGACGGACCTCGAACGGCTCGGGCAGGCCATCAAGCGGGCGCAGTACCGGAACCACCGCACGATGGACCTCGCCCTCCACGACGTCGGGGTGACCCTGGTGCAGTGGGACGCCCTGCGCGCCGTCGACCGGATGCCGGGTGCGTCCGGCCACGACCTGGCCGTCGCCACGTTCCAGAGCGACCAGGCGTTCGGCACCCTCGCGGCGCGACTGGTGGAGCGCGGACTCATCGAACGGTCGGCCGGTCGGGGGCGTCGGCTCGTGCACACCCTCACCGACACCGGTCGCGAGGCACTCGACGACGGGCACCGTGTGGCCGCCCGGGTGCTCGACGAGCTGTTCGCTCCGCTCGACGAACCGGGTCGTGCGGCGCTGATGGCCGCCCTGACCACCCTCACCGAGGGGGAGTGACCGCCGCTCCCGGCTCCGGGTCGTAGCGGACCGCCAGCACCGTGACGTCGTCCGCGTGGTGCCCGGCGCGGCCGAGCTCCTCCAGACGGGAGACCAGGCGTTCCGGGTCCGGCTCGGTCACGGCGAACGCCTCGAAGCGGTCGAGTGCGTCCAGTCCGTCGCCGAACAGGTCCAGGACGCCGTCGCTGACGACGAGGACCACGTCCCCACGGCCGAGCAGCGTCTCCTGCGTCGTCCAGCTCGTCCCGACCCCGATCGGGGTGTCCGTGCTCCGCAGCCACTCGTGGCCACCCTCGGCGCGGAGCACCAGGGCCAGTCCGTGCCCGGCGTCGACCCACCGGGCGACCCCGTCGACGTCCAGGTGCATGTGGAAGCACGTGGTGAACTGCTCGGTCGCCGGCGCGTCCAGCCCCACGTCCAGGCCGGTCGCGGTCCGGCTCACCGCTTCGTCCGGTGCACCCACCCGCACCGACGACCGGAGGACCGACCGCACCACCGCGGCGATCATGCCCGCGCCGACGCCCTTGCCCATCACGTCCCCGAGGGTGAAGGCAGCGCCGCCGGCGGTGGGGAACCAGTCGTAGAAGTCACCACCCACCGAGCGGGTCGGCAGGCACACGGCCCGGACCGTGAAGGCCGTCGGGAGGTCCGCCGTCGAGACGGGCAGCAGGGAACGCTGGACGAGGGCCGCCTGGGAGATCTCGGCCTCGGCCTGTCGCCGCAGCTCCTGGACGGTGTGCAGACGGACCGCACCCTGGCGGGCGAGCTCGTTGGTGACGCCCGCGACGGCGGTGAAGACGACCAGCACGACGACGAGCCGGACGGCCTCGCTCGCGACCAGGTCGGCGTGCCCGAGGAGCATCGGCACCAGGAAGGTCGCAACCGTCCCGACCAGGGGGTAGAGCACGTTCTGCCGGCCCGGCCGCGCGGCGATCCAGATCACCGGCAGCAGGACCGCTGCGAGGAACGGGGACCGCGAGTCACCCGTGCCGAAGCGCAGCAGGCCGATGGCGACGAAGTCGAGCGCCGGCACCAGGAGCTCGAACCGCATCAGCGACGGTCGGGCCACGAGCAGTCCGGTGAACGCCAGGCCGAGGACCGCCAGTGCCGTCCCCGTCCACATGCTCGTCGCGTTCGTGACCGTCAGCCAGGGCAGCAACACGCTGCACACCGCGGCGAGGAGCGACACCACGACGATCACCGCCTGGTTGGTCACCGGGGTCGTCCTCGCCCCGGTCCGCCCGGGGGCGGAGCCCGCTCGGTCGGTCGCGGTGCCCGGGACGACGGTCCGACCGGAAGGCGTCTTCGTCATCAGGACCTGACGCTACCGGCAGCAGGGGCGCGGGGGAACGCGCCCGTTCGTGGGTCAGAGGCGGCCGGCTCGGCTGCCACGTGCGGCCGGCCGGAGGACGATGCAGGAGGATGGGGGCGTGAGCACGCCGGAGACCCTGTCCGCCGACCAGGCCGTCGCACGCGCGGTGGCGCTCGCCGCAGCCGGTGGCCGGAGCGTGCTCGGCATCGCGGGCGCCCCCGGTGCGGGCAAGTCGACGCTCGCCCGACGCGTGGTCACCGCGGTCACCGAGCAGCTGGGTGCGGGCGTCGCCGTGCAGGTCCCGATGGACGGCTTCCACCTGGCGAACGCCGCACTCGACGCCCTCGGCCGACACGACCGCAAGGGCGCGATCGACACCTTCGACGCGGCCGGGTACGTCGCGCTGGTCCGACGGCTGACCGGGGGCACGGGCACCGACAGCACCGACCGCACCGACACGATCTGGGCCCCGGACTTCGACCGCCGTGTCGACGAGCCCGTCGCCGGCAGCATCGCCGTCCCACCGGAGACCGCGCTCGTCGTCTCCGAGGGCAACTACCTGCTCGACCAGAGCACGCCCTGGTGCGAGCTGCCGGGGCTCTTCACCGAGACCTGGGCCTGCGTGGCCGACGACGACGTCCGCGTCGACCGCCTCGTCGGTCGACACATGCGCCACGGCCGAGACCACGGGTCCGCCCGGGCCTGGGCTGTGGAGGTGGACGGCGTCAACGCCGCACGGGTCGCAGCGGACCTGCACCGGGCCGCCGTCCTGGTCCGGACGTAGCGTCAGACCACGCCCACCACCGCGCCACCCCTGGACCACCGACCGACAGGAGCACGACGTGACCATCGCCATCACCGGGGCCACCGGCAACATCGGCGGGTCCGTCGCCCGCGCGCTCGCCGCGGACGGTACGCCGTTCCGCATGGTCGTCCGTGACGCCTCCCGCGCCCCGGAGTTGACCGGTGCCGACGTCGCGGTCGCCACCTACGCCGACGCCGATGCCGCGCGAGCCGCCTTCGCCGGCGTCGAGGTCCTGTTCCTGGTGTCCGGCGCGGAGGCCCGTGACCGGCTCGACCAGCACCGCACCGTGATCCGTGCCGCGGCCGACGCCGGGGTCCGGCACGTCGTCTACACGTCCTTCCAGGGTGCGGCCGCCGACGCGACGTTCACCCTCGGGCGTGACCACTTCTGGACCGAGCAGGCGATCCGCGACACCTCGATGGCGCACACGTTCCTGCGTGACTCGTTCTACCTGGACTTCGTCGAGGACCTGGTCGGCGAGGACGGCGTGATCCGCGGTCCGGCGGACGACGGCGCGATGGCCGCGGTCGCCCGGGCCGACGTGGCGCGGGTGGCGACGGCCGTCCTCCGCGAGCCGGCGCGCCACCTCGACCGCACCTACGACCTGACGGGTCCGGTGGCGATCACGCTCGGACAGGCGGCCGCGGTCGTCAGCGACGTGCGTGGCCGTCCGGTGTCGTACCACCGGGAGTCCCTGGAGGAGGCCTACGCCTCCCGCCAGCGCTGGCAGCCCGAGCCGTGGCAGGCGGACGCCTGGGTGAGCACGTACACGGCCATCGCGGACGGGTCGCTCGCGAAGGTGTCGGGTGACGTCGAGCGCGTCACCGGCCGTCCGCCGATGACGCTCCGCCAGGTCCTGGAGGCCCGGGGCGCCTGAGGCGGGCCGCTCGTTGGTGCTGCGGCGGGCCGGCTGCGGGCGCTGACCGGCTCGGTTCAGCGCACCTTCCGCGCCGACACCGACCCGACCACGCCGAGCATCAGCACGGCGACCAGGACGGTCAGCAGCGGAGCCGTCCAGCCACCGGTCGCCCCGTGCAACGCACCCGCGACGAGGGGACCGGCGGAACCGAGCAGGTACCCGCCGCCCTGCACGAACGCGGACATCCGGCGGGCGTCGTCGTCGTTCGACACCAGCCGGACGATGACGATGAAGATGATCGTGATGCCGCCACCCTGGGCTGCACCGCCCAGCACGGACCAGAGCAGCCAGAGCTGCGGGGCGACGAGGAGCCCGAGCGGCATCGCCAGCCAGAAGAACGCGACCAGGACGATGATGACCCGCGGCCGGAACCGGCTGGCGAGCACGGGGACCCCGAGCGCACCGACGACGGCCAGGATCTGGAACACCGACGAGCTCGCGCCCGAGGACGCCGTGTCGAACCCGATCTCGTCGTGCAGCAGCGTCGGGATCCACGCCGTCAGCGCGTAGTACGAGAACGCCTGGCCACCGAACGCGAGCATGAGCCCCCACGTCACCCAGCGCTTGGCAGGGTGCGGCAGGGTCTCGATCACGGGAGCGCGTTGCTCGGCGACGGTCCGGACCGACCCGGTGTCGAGCACCTGGTCGATCGGTCCGGTGACGGGCAGCGGCTCCGGGTCGTGGTCGGTCCCGCGCCAGGCAGCACCGGCACCGACCGTGTAGGTCCACGCCGCCGCCGCGACGAGCGCCAGGACGCCCCACACCGCGATCGCGACCGGCCAGCCCCACGCGGCCGCGATGGGCGCGGTACCGAGCGAGGTGATCATCGACCCGATGTTGAGCGCCGACGTGTAGACACCGGTGACCAGACCGACCCGCTCCGGCGAGGTGTCGCGACGGATCACGACCGGGATCACCACGTTGCCGATCGTGATGCCGATGCCGATCACCGCGGTGCCGATGAGCAGGGCGGCCTCGTGTGGGACCGACCGGACGACGGTCCCGACCAGCACGATCAGCAGCGACAGCGACACCGCGCGCTCGGCGGTGAAGCGGGCGATCACCCAGCTGGCGAACGGTGTCGCGAGGGCGAAGCAGAGCACCGGGATCGTGGTGAGCAGGCCGGCGACCGTCGCGGTCATGCCGAGGTCGGCGCGGACGTCCCCGATCACCGGCGCGGGTGCCACGATCGGGCCGCGGAAGTTCAGCGCGACCAGGACGATCGCGGCCGGCAGCAACCAGGCGGCGCCGCGCAGGCCCGTCTGCACGGTGCCGGACCTCCCCGTGCCGGACTTCCCCGTGCCGGACGTCATGCGTTCGGCAGCAGGATCGGCAGCAGGTCGAGCGGGGTCGCCGCCTGCGCGATGGTGCCCACGGCCTCGGCGGGCGATCCGTAGCCCCACTCCGCGAAGACGGTCGGGACGCCGTGCGCCGCCGCGCCCTCGACGTCGTGCAGGCGGTCCCCGACGAGCACCGGGCGGGACACGTCGAAGCCGTGGGCACGCAGGCGGCGCAGCGCTTCCTCGACGACGTCGGCCTTGGCGGAGCGGACCTCGTCGTCGCTCGCGCCGGTGATGATGTCGATGTCCCCGGTCAATCCGTAGTGCTCGAGGATGTACGTCGCCGGGGTCTCGGGCTTGCTCGTCGCGGTCGAGATCGGCACGCCGGCCTCGTGCAGGGTGTGCAGGACGACGTCGATGTCCGGGTACATCCGGCTGTCGAGGGCCCCGTGCGAGAAGTAGTGCTCGCGGTACACGGCGAGGGTCCGTTCGACCAGGGGTTCGTCCATGCCCATCGCGTCGCGGAACGTGTCGAGGATCGGGGGACCGACGAACGACATCAGCGTCGCCCGGTCGGGCACCGGGACGCCGACCTGCTCGAACGTGTACGTCAGGCTCTCGAGGATGCCCGGTGCCGAGTCGCTGATGGTGCCGTCGAGGTCGAACAGGACGGCGGTGAACGGACGCTCGGGGCTGTTTGTCATGACCTGCCAAGCCTAGCCGCGCCGGACGGGACGACCGAGGAGGCGGTGGTCCGGGCCTCCCGTCAGAACAGGCGGGCGTGCCCGCCCTCGATGCCGCGCATCTCGTCGTAGTCCAGGACCAGGCAGCGGATCCCACGGTCCTCGGCCAGGGTGCGGGCCTGCGGGGCGAACGACTGCGCTGCGAGCACACCCTGCACCGGACGCAGGTGCGGGTCGCGGTTCATCAGCTCGAGGTAACGGGTGAGCTGCTCGACCGCGTCGATGTTGGCGTTCCGCTTCATCTCGACCGCGACGCTCGCACCGGCGTCGTCCCGCGCCAGGATGTCGACCGGTCCGATGGCCGTCATGTACTCGCGGCGGACCAGCGTGTGGCCGTCGCCGAGGAGCTCGATCTGCTCGGCGAGGAGCTGCTGCAGATGTGCTTCGACCCCGTCCTTCACCAGACCGGGGTCGACCCCCAGGTCGTGGGACTCGTCGGCGAACACCTCGTGGATGCTGACGATCAGACGGTCCTGCGTCTTCTTCTGCGTCACCGTCCACACCTGGGTGATGCCGGCGGCGGCCTGGTCCTCGTCGGGCTCCGCGATGGCGATCGAGCACGGCGGGCTCATCCAGTTGAGCGGCTTGTAGCTGCCGCCGTCGGAGTGGACGAGCAGCGAACCGTCGGCCTTCAGCATGAGCAGGCGGTTCGCGAGGGGCAGGTGTGCCGACAGGCGACCGGCGTAGTCGACGGAGCAGCGGGCGATGACGAGACGCACCCGGAGAGCCTAACCGGGATCGCGTGCCCCCGGCGGGTCGCGGTCAGCTGCGGTCGACGTCGACGTCGACGTCGGCGGTGGCGGTGGCGTCGCTCTCCGTGTCCGCTCCGGACTGGAGGCGCGGCTCGCCACCCCTGTGCGCGTCACCCGACGGGGTGGTCGCCGTGGCACCGGCTCCGGTCCGCTCACGCGCTGCACCGGAGGCGAGGCCGGCCGCGATGATGAACACGAACACGATGAGCAGCCCGTTGAGGAGGCCCACGTGCTCGCCCGCGAACCCGATGATCGGCGGCCCGGCGAGGAACGCCACGTACCCGATGGTCGCGACCGCGCTGACCTTGGCGGCCGCGGTGCGGGGATCGTCGGCGGCGGCGGACATGCCCATCGGGAACCCGAGCGACGCCCCGAGCCCCCAGAGCACGACGCCGACGATCGCGATCGGGACGCTCGGTACGAAGATGAGCATGCCGAGGCCGACCACGGCGACGACGGCGCTGGCTCGGAGCACCGGCACCCGGCCGAACCGGTCGATGAGCGGACTGCCGGCGATCCGACCGGCGGTCATGGCGGCGAGGAACACCGCGAGGACCGCGGAACCGCCGTCGTTCGCCAGGCCGTGCCCGTCGATCATGGCGAGGGGCAGCCAGTCGTTCGCGGAACCCTCGGCCAGGGCCATGCCGAGGACGATGACCCCGATGAGCAGGGTCGACGGCTGCCGCCAGACGGCCCAGCGGGAGACCGGCAGAGCGACGGGACTGGTGTCGGTGGCCTCGGGCTCGACGTGGCGGTCGTCGCCGAACCAGCGGATGGCGACGATCATCGCCAGGCTCGTGAGGATCCCGACGACGATGAAGTGCACCGCGACGGGGACCTCGAACCGTTCGGCGAGCGAGCCGATGCCCGCGCCGGCGAGCGTGCCGACGCTGAACGCGGCGTGGAACAGCGGCATGATCGTCCGGCCGCCCAGGCGCTCAGCCGTCGCGCCGGCGACGTTCATCGACACGTCGCACAGCCCGTTGCCGAAGCCGAACGCGATGAGGCAGACCCAGATCGCGGCGAAGCCCCAGCCGAGCGTCACGGCGACGCCCGCGGCGACCATGCCGAGCGCCAGGCACGCCGAGGCGACGAGCACCCCGCGGCGGGCGCCCAGGCGGGCGACGATGTGGCCGGCGAAGGTGAGTCCACCGATCGAGCCGACGGACATGCCGAGGACCAGGAGGCCCATCGTGAAGGTGGAGGCGTCGACGGAGTCCCGGACGCTCGGTACACGGCCGAGCCAGGTGGCGATGTCGAGCCCGGAGAGCGTGAACACCACGAACACCGCGTTGCGCCAGGCACGCGTCGTCGGTGCGCTGCGGGTGGTGGCCGTCGTCATGGTCCTGTCCTATCGAATCGATTCGAGCTGGTGTTCCCGTTACGCTAACCAGCGATGGACGACACGGCAAGCGAACCCGGCGAGTCGGACGACCGCGCCCCGGTGTCCCGCGCGTCCCGACCGGGCGGGGCCGGACCGGCGGCCGGTGCTGCCCGCGCGGGGCGTGCCTCCCGGCCGACGCTCGCCGCCGTCGCACGCGCTGCCGGTGTCGCCCCGTCGACCGCGTCCCTCGCGTTCAGCGGCAGCGGACCCGTGTCCGAGGACACCCGTCAGCGGATCCTCGCCGTCGCCGCCGAACTCGGGTACGACGGTCCGGACCCCCGAGCCCGCTCGCTGCGCCGTGGGCGTTCCGGCGTCATCGGCGTCGTCCTCGACGACCGCCTGAGCGACGCCTTCCGTGACCCGGCCAACATCCTCACCCTCGACGGCATCGCCGAGGTCGCCGGTGCCGCCGGGGTGTCGCTGCTGCTCGTGCGGAGTCCGCTCGACGACGAACGCGGGATGGCGCCGCTCGTCGACGCACCGATGGACGCGGTCATCCTGATCGGCTGCAACGTGCGGATCGACCCCGCCGTCGCCGTCCTCCGACGTCGGGCGATCCCCGTCGTCGCGATCGAGGCGGACGCGATCGAGGGGGCCGTCCCGGTGCACCTCGACAACCGCGAGGGCTCACGCCGTGCCGCCGAGTACCTCCGGGAACTCGGCCACCGCGCGGTCACCGTCGTCACCCTGCCCCTCGACAGCGCGCGCGAACGCGGCCCGGTCGACGAGGCCCGCGAACGCTCGTCCTCGGCCTTCACCACCATGGAGCGACTCCGCGGGGTCCGCGACGTCTACCCGGAGGCACCGGCCATCGCGGCCGGCGGGAGTTCGGTCGAGGAGGGCCGGATCGCCGGCGCAGCGCTCTTCACCACGGGGGCCGAGGCACCGACAGCGGTCGTCGCGCAGAGCGACCTGCTCGCCGTCGGGGTGATCTCGGCGGCGCTCGAGGCCGGACTCCGCGTGCCCGAGGACGTCAGTGTCGTGGGGTTCGACGGCATCCAGGTGGACGACAGCCTGCTGCACCGCTCCCCGATCCGGCAGTTGACCACGCTCGTGCAGCCGTTCGTGCCCAAGGGCGAGGCCGCCGCACGGGCAGCGCTCGCCATGCTCGAGGGGGAGTCGCCGGAGCCGGCCTCGTTCCGGTCCGAGCTGCGGATCGGGGACACCACGGCGGTGCCGCGGGCGTAGGGCCGGCCGGCCGGCTGCGTCGCCGCGCCTGCGGGTTCCGTTCGGCTGCGCCCAACGGAAGCCGGTCCGAACCACGGGAAGCAGTGGTTCGGACGGGATCGGGCCGTGCGGGTCCGGTCCGAACCACCGGCACGGCACGGTCCGGTCCAGGAGCGTCGGCCGGGAGGCGCGGCACCGGCTGGCCACGCGCCTCCGGTCCGGCTGCGGCCGGTCGGGCACCGCTCCGGTGTCGCTGAGGCTGTGGTTGGTTGGGGTCGTGACCACCATCCCGGCCCCCGGTGCGGCGCCGACACCGGACGCTGCCCTCGCCGAGGCCACCCGCCGGGCCGAGCGGCTCGCGGAGCACGGGCCGACCGTCCGCGGGCTGTCGGTGACCGCCTCGCTGGCGGTGATCTCCGTGTTCATGACCGTCGTCGTGCCCGTCCTGGTGTTCGGCGAGCCCTGGGGGTCCGGTCCGGTCGTCGTCACGGTGGTCGGCATGGTGCTCGCCATCCGCGCCTGGGTCGTCGGACGTCGACGCCACACCCTGCAGCCGTTCCGCATCGCGGCCGAGGAGCGTCCGTTCTCGGTCCTCGATCGAACGCAGCGACGGCTGCTCTGGCGTCGCATCACCGGTCGGACGTCGGCGACGGCGGACACCGTGCCGCTCGTGCGCGCCTTCCTGGGTTGGCAACGGCGGTCCTCGAGGGGAGCCGTGCCGAGTCTCATCGCACTCGGGGTCGTCATGCTCGGATCCGCCTGGGCGATCGCGCTGTCGTCGGGCGACGTGCTCCTCCTGGTGCTCCTGCTCGTCGTGGCGGTCTTCATCGGCGCGATGACCGCGGTCGAGTCGCGCCGTCGAGAGCGGGTGCTCCGGTCGTTGCCGGATCCGCCGTCCCCGGAATGCTCGGCGGCCGCGATCGACCAGAACTGACGGACCGCACGTCGGTCTCAGCGGGCGAGCGCCGCCGCGATCCACCCCGGCCGGTGCGCCCGTACCCCGAGTGTCACCGCCCGCACCCCGATGTAGCCGAACGAGAAGACAGCCCAGAGCCCAGCGAGTCCGTCCCCGAGCCACCAGAGCAGCGGCAGGTACACGACCAGGTTCACGACACCGACCAGGGCCAGGTACCGGGCGTCACCGGCACCGATGAGCACCCCGTCGAGGACGAACACGTACCCGGCGATCGGCAGCCCCGCTGCGATGAGGACCAGCACCAGGGGCAAGGCGGACCGAACCTCGTCCGAGTCGGAGAACACCGGCCCGAGCAGGCCGCTCGCGGCCAGTGTCAGCGCACCGAGCAGGACGCCACCGGCGATGCCGAGGACCACGAGCCTCCCGGTCACCAGGCGCACCCGGTCGGCGTCCCGTGCACCGAGCGCGTGGCCGACGAGGGCCTGCCCGGCGATCGCCAGCGCGTCGAGCGCGAAGGCGAGCGTGCTGAAGACCGTCAGGCCGATCTGCGTCGTCGCCAACCCGATGGTGCCGAGCCCGGTCGCGGCGGCGATCGTCGCGAGCATCGCGACGCGCAGTGACGCGGTGCGCAGGAACAGCCACGCCCCGGACCGCAGTGCCCGGACCACGCCGGACGCTCCCGGCCGCAACGGAGCGCCGGACGCCCGCGCTGCCCGGACCGCGATGACCACGTACACGGCTGCCATCGCCCACTGCACGACGACGGTCCCGGCCGCCGACCCCGCGACCCCCCAGCCGAGGCCGTAGATGAGCAGCGCGTTGAGCAGCCCGTTGGCGATGAAGCCGACGGTCGCGACGACGAGGGGTGTCCGGGTGTCCTGCAGCCCCCGGAGCAGGCCCGTCGAGGCGGTGACGACCAGGATGCCGGGCAGCCCGATCAGGGAGACGAGCAGGTACGCGGTCGCTGCGTCCGACACCTCGGGGGCTGCGCCGAACACGTCGATGAGCGGGCCGGCGACCGGCCAGCCGACCAGTGCCAGGACGACACCGAGGCCGAGTGCGAGCCACATCCCGTCGATGCCAGCGTGCACCGCACCGCGGCGGTCCCCGGAACCGAGGGCGCGGGCGACGGCCGGGGTGGTGGCGTAGGCCAGGAAGACCAGGAGGCCCGTGACCGTCTGCAGGACCGCGCTCGCCACACCGACTGCGGCGAGTGACGACGCACCGAGGTGCCCGACGAGGGCGGTGTCGGTGAGCAGGAAGAGCGGCTCTACGACGAGCGCCCCGAGTGCGGGCAGCGCGAGCCGGACGATGTCGCGGTCGACGGCACGGCGGAGCCGACGGGGCTCGGTCTCGGACACGGTGGGCACCAGGACATCCTGCCAATGGCTACGGTCGAGGGGTGGACATCGTCGCACTGGTCCCCGCCGCGGTGGGGATCGCACTGAGTCCGCTCGTGATCGCCTCGGTCGTGTTCCTGCTCGGCCATCGCGGTGGGTACGCCTCCGCGGCGGCGTGTGCCACCGGATGGGTCCTCAGCGTCGCGGTGGCGCTCGTCGTGGCTGTCCTGCTCGGTGAGCGGCTGCCGGCTCCCTCGGACGGTGGGACCGACGTCCGAGCGGTGGTCGAGGTGGTCGCCGGCGTGCTGCTCCTCGGCCTCGCGGTGTGGCAGTGGACCGTCCGACGGCTGCCCGACGGTCGCCCGAGGAGCGCCGGTTGGTCGGACCTGATGGCGGCGATCGGGCCCGCCCGCGCCATCGCCGTCGGCGTGGCCTGGTTCGTGACGAACCCGAAGGCGGTGGTGCTGTCGCTGACGGCCGGTCTGGTGGTGGGCGACTCGGATCCGTCGGTCGCGGCCATGGTCGGAACGGGCACCGCATACGTGGTGATCGCGGGGTCCACCGCCGTGCTGCCGATCGCGGTCACGGCCGCACTCGGGCGCCGAGCTGAGCCGATCCTCGCGGCGACGAGGCGGTTCATCGCACAGCGTGGCTCGGTCGCCCTCGTCGTCGTCCTCGTGGTGCTCGGACTGGTCCAGCTCGTGACGGGCGTCGTCGCGCTGCTCTGAACCGTCGCGCTGCTCTGAACCGTCGTCCTGCTCTGGCCCGTCGTCCTGCTCTGGTCCGTCTTGCTGCTCTGGTCCGTCTTCCGCGGACCGGGTCGTCGTCGAGGGCCGCGGGTCAGTCGCGTTCCGCCGCGCCGACCCGCGGCTCGACGGGGACCCCGCCGGTCGCCGCGCGCTCGTCGTCGGTCGCCGTGGGCGTCGCCGGGTCGGTGCCGCGCGCCCGACCGATCAGGTCCATCAGGTGGTAGACGACGATCGCCGCGATGGTGCCGATGATGATGCCGCCGAACGTGGCACCACCGAGCGTGAACGTGAAGTCCGCGATGCCCATGATGAGCGCGACGCCCGCCGTCAGCTGGTTCTTCGGCTTGGCGAAGTCGACGCGGTTCTCCACCCAGATCCGGATGCCGATCACGCCGATGAGACCGTAGAGCGCCGTGGTCGCACCGCCGAGGACGCCGGCGGGGACGGTCGAGATGACCGCACCGATCTTCGGCGAGAGCCCGAGCAGGACCGCGACGATCGCCGCGACCCAGTACGCCGCCGTCGAGAACACCCGGGTCGCCGCCATCACACCGATGTTCTCGCCGTACGTGGTGGTCGCCGAACCGCCGCCGACCCCCGCCAGCACGGTCGAGATGCCGTCCGCGAAGAGGGCACGCCCGGTCAGTGGCGTCAGGTCCCGGCCGGTGAGCTGCCCGACGCCCTTGACGTGCCCGACGTTCTCGGCGACGAGGGCCAGGACCACGGGCAGGAACCCGAGGTAGACGGCCATCTGCGAGGGGTCGAAGGCCGGCGCGGTGAAGGTCGGCAGCCCCACCCAGTCCGCCTTCTCGATCGCGCTGAGGTCGACCTGACCGGCGACGAGGGCGGCCACGTAGCCGACGACCACCCCGACGACGATCGACAGGCGCCCGACCAGGCCCTTGAAGAGCACGGTGCACAGGACGATCGCGGCGAGGGTGATGACCGCCACGACCGGGGCCTTCGTGAAGTTGTCGCGCGCGGCCGGAGCCAGGTTGAACCCGATCAGGGCGACGATCGCACCCGAGACCACCGGTGGCATGAGCCGGTCGATCCACCCGGCGCCGGCCAGGTGCACGACGAGGCCCACGACGGCGAGCAACGCACCGACGACGATGATGCCGGACAGTGCGAGCGGGATCCCGCCGATCTTCGTCGCGGCCCCGATCGGCGCGAGGAAGGCGAACGACGACCCGAGGTAGCTCGGCAGGCGGTTGCCGGTGACGAGCAGGAACAGGATCGTGCCGATGCCGCTGAACAGCAGCGTGGTCGACGGCGGGAACCCGGTGATCAGCGGCACGAGGAACGTGGCGCCGAACATCGCGACGACGTGCTGCACCCCGAGCCCGATCGTGCGGGGCCAGGTGAGGCGCTCGTCCGGCGCCACGATCGTCGATGCGGAGACGGTGCGGCCGTCCCCGTGCAGCTTCCACGGAAGTCCCATGCGATGACCGTAGCGGGCACGCGGGACCATGTGACGACGGATGGGCTCCCTGTGGAGAACCGTGCCCCCGCCCCACGACCTGGATATGGTGTGTGGAACATCACGAGGAGCCCCATGTCGAACCACTTGCACCACCACGTCCTTGTCCCTCCGGTCGTCGCCGCGCTCACCATCGGTGCCGTCATCGGCCTCCCGGTGCTCGCCACGGACCCCGCCCTCGCTGCGGCCACCGACCGCCACACGACCCGGGTCAGTGCTCCCACGCCGGGATCGCCGTCGGACGCGACGCGCGCCACCACGGGCGTCGACTTCACCGCCGGGGTCCGGTCGATCGCACACGGTGCCGGCATCGTGACCTTGACCGGCTCCGTCCCCACCGGCGCGAGCGTCGAGGTCAGCGGTGACGTCGTCGAGCCCGTCTGGACCGAGGGCGACGCCGCGGGCCACTGGGAGGCACAGGTCCGGGTCCGACCCGGTCAGCACGTCATCCGCGTGACGTCCCAGGTCTCCGGCCAGGCGGTCGACATCCCCGTCGAGTTGTTCATCCTGCTGCCACCGGAGATGCTCGCGACCGTCGACGGCATCGCCCGGACGATCGACCTCGCCGGTTCCGGCCACCCTGGGGCGCACCTCGTGGTGCGGGTCGACGGGACGACCCGGGCCGAGACCGACGTCGCCGAGGACGGCACGTGGCACGTCCTGCTCCGTGACCTCGCCTTCGGCCGCCATCACGTCGAGGTCTCGCAGTACTTCGACGGCACGCAGAACGGCGGTGTCGACGACGTCTACGAGATCTCCGGCGCCCCGACGGTCGAGCGGGCACAGGCGTCACGCCAGACCGAGCGCATCACACTCGCAGGCCGCGCACCGGCAGGCAGCACCCTGACGTTCGAGGACGCCCGTGGTCCGGTCACGGGCCCGGACGGCCAGCCGGTCGAGGTCCGGGTCGGGGACGACACCTCGTGGCAGGCCACGCTCCCCGTCCCGGACGACGTCCGGTTCGACGTCGTGACGGTCATCGCGCACGACGGCGAGCACGAACTCGGGCGGACGGACGCGCACGTCACGATCCCCCTCGCGCTCACCGGCAGCGTGGAGGAGCTGGACGACGGCCGGATCCGCCTGAGCGGGACCGGTGAAGTCGGCGGCACGGTCACGCTCGAGGACGAGTCGGGAGCAGAACTCCGCGCTGCCGACGGGAAGCCCCTCAGCACCGGCATCGGCCGGAGCTGGGAACTGGTCGTCCCCCGCCACGACCTGCCCGCCGGGTCCGTGATCGCCCGACAGCGGGTGCAGGACGTCGAGCAGGGCGCGCTCCGACTGGTGCTGCCCGGGCTGCCGGATCGGCCCGGAGCGGGCCACGGCAGCGGTACCGGAACGGGGGCGTCGGCCGGCGGTGGCATCGTCACGGGGACGGACACCCGGCACCCGGCGGCCGCGCGGGTCCGGTCCGATGCTGCTCGACCCGGTACCGACGGCCGGCTCGCCTACACCGGTGCGGACATCGGGCGGCCGACCGCGGCAGCCGTCGCACTGCTCCTCAGCGGTGCGGCCGGACTGCCACTCGCCGCCTTCCTGCGCCGCCGGGCAGGCTCCCGCCGATGAGCGTCCCCGAGTGAGGTCAGGTCAGTGAACGAGTACCGGGTGGCGGACGAGGGGCCGGTGGCTATCGTGGGGACCATGACCGACGTCGCAGGCACCACCGGAATCCGTACCGACGAACTCGACGAGTCGGTGCGACCGCAGGACGACCTCTACCGGCACGTCAACGGCAGGTGGATCGACCAGACGCCGATCCCGGACGACAAGGCCCGCTACGGCTCGTTCACCGTCCTGGCCGAGGAAGCCGAAGCCGCCGTGCGCACGATCATCGAGCGCGCGCAGACCGCCGCGCCGGGCAGTGAGCAGCGCAAGGTCGGCGACCTCTTCACGTCCTTCACCGACGAGACGGCGCTCGAAGCGCTCGGGTCCGCCCCGATCGAACCGCTCCTCGCCGACATCGCCGCGATCGAGGACAAGAACGACGTCCTCCGCATGGTCGGTCGCTTCGAACGACTCGGACTGCCGAGCTTCATCCAGCTCTTCGTCGACAACGACCCGGGCGACCCGGACTCCTACATCGTGTTCCTCGAACAGTCCGGTCTCGGTCTGCCCGACGAGTCGTACTACCGCGAAGAGCGCTTCGCTGACATCCGCGAGAAGTACCGCGAGTTCGTGGGCTCGATGTTCCCGCTCGCCGGGTACGACGAGAGCGGCGACCGGACCGAGCACGTGATCGCGCTCGAGACGGCGATCGCGTCGGCGCACTGGGACAACGTCGCGACCCGTGACAGCCAGAAGACGTACAACAAGCTGCCGTGGGACGAGGTCTCGGCGCTCGCCGAGGGCGTCGACCTGCGCCTCTGGTGGGACGCCATCGCGGCTCCCGCCGGCGCCTTCGACACCGTGGTGGTCCGCCAGCCGTCCTTCCTGACCGGCCTCGCCCAGCTGTTCCGCGAGCAGCCGCTGCCCGTCTGGAAGGACTGGCTCTGCTGGCAGGTGATCCGGGCCTCCGCCCCGTACCTGACGAGCGCGTTCTCGGCGACCAGCTTCTCGTTCTACGGCACCGCACTGACCGGTGCGCCGAAGCAGCGCGACCGCTGGAAGCGCGGGGTCTCCCTGGTCGAGGGTGCGATGGGCGAGGCGGTCGGACGCATCTACGTCGAGGAGCACTTCGACGAGACCTCGAAGGCGACGATGGACGACCTCGTCGCGAACCTGGTCGAGGCGTACCGCCAGAGCATCACGGGGCTCGAGTGGATGACCGACGAGACCCGGGCCCGCGCGCTCGACAAGCTCGAGAAGTTCACCCCGAAGATCGGCTACCCGGTGAAGTGGCGCGACTACAGCGCCCTGCCGGTCACCGCCGACGACCTGCTCGGCAACGTCCGCGCGATCGCGTCGTTCCAGGTCGACCGTGAGCTCGGCAAGATCGGCAAGCCGATCGACCGCGACGAGTGGTTCATGACCCCGCAGACGATCAACGCGTACTACAACCCGGGCTTCAACGAGATCGTCTTCCCGGCCGCGATCCTGCAGTTCCCGTTCTTCGAGGCCACCCGTGACGCCGCCGCCAACTACGGTGCGATCGGTGCCGTCATCGGGCACGAGATCGGGCACGGCTTCGACGACCAGGGCTCGCAGTACGACGGCGACGGTCGCCTGCAGAACTGGTGGACCGAGGCCGACCGGCAGGCGTTCGAGGAGCGGACGAAGGCCCTCATCGCCCAGTACGACGCCCTGGTGCCGACCGAGGTGCCGGACGGCCACGTCAACGGCGCCCTCACCATCGGCGAGAACATCGGTGACCTCGGTGGCCTGTCGATCGCCTGGAAGGCCTACCTGATCTCCCTCGACGGTGCCGAGCCGCCGGTGATCGACGGCCTGACCGGTGCCGAGCGCTTCTTCCTCAGCTGGGCCCAGGCGTGGCGGATGGCGATCCGCCCGGAAGAGGCCGCTCGTCTGCTGAGCATCGACCCGCACTCGCCGAACGAGTTCCGCTGCAACCAGATCGTCCGCAACATCGACGTCTACTACGACACCTTCGACGTCTCGGACCGTGACGCGATGTACCTGGCTCCGGCCGAGCGCGTCGCCATCTGGTGATGACGGAGCCGGACGCGCCGCACTCGTCGCGCCGGCGCCGCCCCGGACGCCCCGCTGACGACGGCTCAGCGGGGAACGGTCCCGTCGGCGGTGGTGGTCGGAGCCGCGGCAAGCACCGTGGTGGGGCGGACGAGCGCTTCACGGCCACGACACAGGCACTGGGCACCATCGCGCAGGACGGTGCTGGGGTCAGCGCCTCCATCATCGACACCTCCACCGGTCGTGCGCTGCTGGCGATCGACGACCGGTTGGTGCAACCCGTGTCCGGCCTCGGGCGCGTGCTGCTCCTCATCGAGGTCGCGGCGCAGCTCGAGGACGGTCGGCTGCACGGCGACCGGCTCCAGCGCATGGCCCGGGACACCGCGACGGGTGCGGGGCTGTGGCAGTTCCTGCAGGAGCCGACCATGCAGGTGTCCGACCTCGCCACCCTGGTCGGCGCGACCGCGGACGCCTGGGCGACGAACGCCCTGCTCACCACGGTCGGGATCGACGCCGTGCGTGCCCGTGCCGAGTCCCTCGGGGTCGAACGGTCTGCGCTGATCGACCGGGTGCGGGACCGCCGGGGCCCGGACGACGCCCCGGACGTCTCGGTCGCTGCGTCGGGAGAGCTCAGCTGGCTCTTCCGCGGGCTGGCGCTCGGCGAGGTCGTGGACCAGACGGTGTCGAACCGGGTCCTCGGGTGGTTGTCCCTGGCCGCGGACCTGTCGCTCGTCGCCGGGTCGTTCGGTCTTGATCCGCTGGCGCACCGGGCGCTCGACCACGGCCTCCAGTCCGTCGCGGTCACGGGATCCGGGCCGGGCATCCGGGCCGAAGCGGGCGTGCTCCGGGGGCCGGCGTCGTCGGTCTGCTACGCCGTCACGGTCCGGTTCGAGGACGACTCGCTGCAGCGGCGACTCGCGGTCGTCGAGGCGCTCCGCACGATGGGCACCGAGGTGCTCGAGGTCGTGCACACCCCGGCTGAGCGCTGAGCGCTGAGCACCGAGCGCCGAGCGCCCAGCGCTGAGCACTGCGCGCCGAGCGCCGAGCGCTGAGGCGTTCAGGACACCGAGTCCCGCCGCTGCCGGTCGTAGTCGCCGCGCATCCGCCACCCGGCCATCGCCCGGGTGACCGTCCCGTGGGGCGAGCGGGTGAGCACGGACCAGAGCCCGACGACGAGCAGGACGACGGGGACGGTCGCGACGGCGAGCAGGATGCGCCGACGGACCTCGCCACCGTCGTCGAGCCAGCCGAGTTGCACGAGGTGCAGGACCCAGAAGGTCAGCGGCGAGACCACGACGATGATGCTGGTGCGCCAGTACCGCCGGACCGCGTCGCGGAACCCGGTGTCCAGGGCCGCACCCTCGGCGAGCTCGACCGTGTCCCCGACGGTGAAGGTGTGGGCTCCCGCGCGGATCACCGTGCGCTCGGCATCCGGGACGGCCCGCTGTCCGCGGCGCGGAGGCTGCCACCGGACGTCCTCCAGGTGCTCGACCTCGTCGTCGATGACGAACCACCCGCCCTCGAGGTCCTCGGGTCCGGTGACGATGCGGTGGCTGCTCACCCGCCCATCATCGCGGAACAGGGCCCCTCACTGCTGCTGCTGCTGTCCCTCCGGCACGAACGCCCGCACGGACAGCAGTTGCGCCGACCGCTGCTGGCACGCGGTGTAGGCGGTGGAAGCGATGAACAGCGACTGCTTCGAACCCGGCGGGTAGACGCGGAACCCGTCGGGCTGCCGGGCGGTGCAGTCACCCGGCTGCAGGTTCTCGGCGCGGACGATCCGGAGCGGCGCGTACGCGGTCTGCCCGGCGGCCAGGGTGACGGTCGGACGCGCATCACTGCGGTCGAGCGTCGCCGATGCCCCGACCTGCGTGCCGTTCCCGTCACCGACGAAGGACAGCCCCGGCCAGCCCTGCAGCGTGCACGACGCGCTGCCGGTGTTCCGCAGCGCCAGGTCCAGGTACACGCTGCCAGCCCCGCCGCCACCGCCGTCGACGATCGACCCGGTCAACGACGCCGCCGCGCAGGTCCCCGCTCCGGAGGCCGTGCCACCGTCCGCCGGACCGGCGGCGGCGGCACCCGACGCACTCGACGCTGGTGTGGACGACGGCGCAGACGACGTGGTCGGCGCAGCGGACACCGGTGCAACGGACGACGATGACGAGGGCGACGTCGTCGGCGCCGAGGACGCCCCACCGCCGTCCGACCCACCCGTGCACCCGGTCAACGCGAGGACGACCGCCCCGAGCACGCCCACCGTCCCCACCGTTCCGCGCAGCGACCGCCATGCCGTCACCTGCGCGCCGGACCCTCGACTGCTCCGTCCCATGCCCGCCACACAACCACTTCCACCGTGGAACTGTCTCGCACGTCCTCCCACATCCGCACCGCCGTCCAGTGTCTTCGGGCAGGATCGGCATCGTGCACGTCGACGACGACGTGCGGACACGGAAGGACAGACCGATGGCAGCAGGCAAGCACGAGGCAGCACGCGGCGACGACGACCGGGCGGACGGCGTGGACGCACGCGCCGGCGAGTTCGTGGACAGTGACATCCCCGGGGAGCACCGCGTCACCGACGACGAACCGGTCGGCGAGTTCGTGTCGAGTGACATCCCCGGCGAGGCCCGCCCGCAACCGGACGACGAGACCGGCGAGTACGTCGAGTCGGACATCCCCGGTGAGTCGCAGCCGGCCGGACCCGAGGAGACCGGGCACTACACCGACCGCGACCAGTAACGGTCACCCGACCGGTCGGTCAGTCGACCAGTCCCGCCCGCGTCAGCAGGCGGAGCGTCTCGACCCCGGCCGGCGGGCAGCGTCCGGCGTCGTCGGAGGTGACCCACTCCACCTCGTCGACCTCTGCGGAGGCGACGGGCGTGGCGGAGTCCAGCGGGCCTCCCGGCCGTGCCAGGAACAGTGTCATCGCGACGATCGTGCCGGGTGCCTGCCCGTGCGCCGGTTCGGTGACGACGGCGAACTCGTCGACGTCGTCCGCGGTGATGCGCAGGCCGGTCTCCTCGTACGCCTCGCGCACGGCGGCGTCGACGGCGGTCTCGCCGGGCTCGACCTTGCCGCCCGGCAGGTACAGGACGTCACGTCCGCGGGCGCGCACCATGAGCACCCGTCGGTCGCGGACCAGCAGGAGCGCACTGACGTCCAACACGGGTACGGCCGGGAGGCCCGCACCGCCCGAGCCGGTCAGCTCGCGTCCGCCTCGTCGTCGCGCACGCGCGCGGCCAGCGGCACGACCGGGGACGGCACGTCCGCGACGGGTTCCGGGCGCACCCCGAAGAGCGCGTCGAGCGCCCCGGTGAAGTCGTCGCCGCGACCGGCACGGCCGAGTTCGCGTGCCCGGACGGAGGGGCGGTGGAGCAGCACACCGACCAGGTGCCGGAGCGCCCGCTCGGTCTGTTCCGCGGACTCGGGCGTGGTGTCACCCCGACGCTTCACGCGGTCGATCTCGTCGTCCAGGATGTCGAACACGTGCTTGCGCAGCGCGACGAGTGCCGGGGTGGTCGACTGCTCGAGCGCCTGGGCGCGGAACCGCGAGACCGCGTCGTCGACGATCGCACGCGCCTCGGTCTCGGCGTTGAGTTCGGCGATGGGGGCGTGGATGCTGATCGTCTCGAGGTCGAGCAGCTCGACGCCCTCGACGTCGGCGGCGTCCGGGTGCACGTTGCGGGGGAGCCCGAGGTCGATGACGATCCGTCGGGCGCCGTCGTCCAGGTCGCAGGCCTCGACGACCGGGACCTCGCTCGACGTGCAGGTGATGACGACGTCGCTCGTGCCGATCGCGGTGCGCAGGTCGGTGGCGGCGACCAGGTCGTGCTTCGCGGCGAACCAGGGGGCACGGCCGGACGGCGAGAAGACCTGGATCTGCTGGGCACCACGGTCGCGGAGGGCGGCGATGGTGGTCGCGGCGTAGCTGCCGGTGCCGACGAGGAGCACGCGCGTGGTGGCCCAGTCGGTGAGGCGCGAGGAGGCGAGCTCGAGTCCGAGTCGGACGAGCGACCGGCCGGCGGCGCCGATGCGGGTGCGGGTCTTGACCCCGCGGGAGGTGTGGGCGGCCTCCTGGAAGAGGCGCTCGAGCTCCGAGGTGGTGGTGCCGTTCCGGCGGGCGTCCTCGAGGGCCCGTCGGACCTGACCGGAGATCTCGGTCTCACCGACGACGACGGACTCGAGTCCGCTCGACACGGCGAAGAGGTGCTGCACGACGTCGCCGCCGCCGAGGACCTGCACGGAGTCGAGGACCTCGTCCGCCTGCAGGTCACTCGCTGCCGAGACGGCCTCGACCGTGGCGCGGACCGCTGCGTCGTCGTCGCCCGCGATGTCGAGGTAGGCCTCGAACCGGTTGCACGTGGCGAGGACCACGGCGCCGTCGAGCACGTCCGAGTCCGTGACGAGGTGGCTGGCGGCCGCGGGTGCTCCGATGCTCAGACGCTCCAGGAGGTCGAAGCTGGCGTTGCGATGCGACGCCGTGAGACAGATGAGCACGTGTTCAATGGTAACCCCGCCGTCCCGAGCGCCAGATCGGAGAACGGCCCTGTTCGCGGTGCGAGAATCGTCCGGTGACCGACGCGCTCCCTGCCACCCATCCGCTCGCCGACGGCCGCACCGCGGGCTCCCGGCTCGTCCGGGCCCTCCGGGGCGATCGGCCGGAGACGCTGCCGGTCTGGTTCATGCGCCAGGCGGGCCGGTCGCTGCCCGAGTACCGGGAGCTCCGGGTCGGGACGGCGATGCTCGACGCGTGCCTGGACCCGGCCCTGGCGTCCGAGATCACCCTGCAGCCGGTTCGTCGGCACGGGGTCGACGCCGGCATCTTCTTCAGCGACATCGTCGTGCCGATCAAGCTCGCGGGCGTGGACGTCGAGATCGTCCCGGGCCGCGGCCCCGTCCTCGGTTCCCCGGTCCGGACCTCGGCGGACGTCGATGCCCTGGGTCGGCTCGAGCCGGAGGCCCTGGCACCGATCTCCGAGGCCGTCGCCCGCACCGTCGCCGAGCTGGGCAGCACGCCGCTCATCGGGTTCGCCGGCGCACCCTTCACCCTCGCCGCCTACCTGGTGGAGGGTGGGCCGTCGAAGGACCACATCCGTGCCCGGACGATGATGCACGCCGACCCGGAGACCTGGTCGCGGCTGCTCGACTGGGCCGCCGACGTGTCGGGGGCGTTCCTCCGCGCCCAGGTCCTCGCCGGCGCCTCGGCCGCGCAGCTGTTCGACTCGTGGGTCGGCTCGCTGTCCCGGGCCGACTACGTCGAGCGGGTCGCACCGCACTCGGCGACGGCGCTGTCCCACGTCGCGGACCTCGGCGTCCCGCGCATCCACTTCGGGGTCGGCAGCGGCGAGGTCCTGGCGGACATGGCGACGGTCGGCGGCCACGCGGACGCCGTCGACGCGGTCGGGGTGGACTGGCGTCTGCCCCTCGACGAGGCCGTGCAGCGCGTCGGCACCGGCGTCACCGTGCAGGGCAACATCGACCCGGCGATGCTCGCGGCGCCGTGGGAGGTCCTCGAAGCACACGTCCGCGCGGTCGTCCGCAGCGGCGGGGTCGCTCGGGCGCACGTCGTGAACCTCGGGCACGGGGTGCCGCCGGAGACCGATCCGGCGGTGCTCACCCGCGTCGTCGAACTCGTGCACTCGCTGGGCGACGGGACTGACGTGGCCGACGGGACCGACGGGGCCGGGAGCGCCGGAGCATGACCGACGTCGTCGTGGTCGGCGGCGGGGTCGCCGGCCTCGTCGCGGCGCGCGACCTAGCGAAGGGCGGCGCGCACGTGGTGCTGCTCGAGGCCTCCGGCGCGCTCGGCGGCATGATCCGTCGGCACACCGTCGCCGGGCTCGACCTCGACATGGCGGCGGACTCGTTCGCCACCCGGACGGACGCCGTGTCCTCGCTGGCGATCGAACTGGGCCTCGGCAACGACATCGTCTCGCCGGACCCCCGGGGTGCGTGGCTGATGACCCGCGACGGCCGCACCGCCCCCATCCCCTCGACCGGGCTGCTCGGGATCCCGGGCACCCCGATGGCCGCCGACGTCATCGCGGTCGTCGGCGGCGCCGGGGCCCTCCGTGCGCAGATGGACGCCCTGCTGCCCTCGCCCGTCGGAGCGCGGGCGACGTCGCTCGGCGCGATGGTCCGGCGTCGGATGGGCGCGAAGGTGCTCGACGACCTCGTGGTGCCGGTCGTCGCGGGCGTGCACTCCACCCACCCGGACGACCTGGACCCCGACCGTGTGGCGCCCGGACTGCGCGCGGCACTGCAGCGGGAGGGGTCGCTCGCCCGAGCCGTGCTCGCACTCCGGAAGCGGGCCGTCGCGGGCTCGGCGGTGCAGGGCCTCCGCGGCGGCATCGCCCGACTGGTCGACGAGCTCGTCGCCGACCTCGACACCTACCGGGTCGACATCCGGCTGCACACCCGGGTGACGCGCGTCGAGCGAGCCGCGGTCGAGGCCACCTCCGCCGACGGCCGGAGCGAACGACTCGCCGCGGACCACGTGTTCGCCACCGTGGCCGACCCTGCCCGTGTCGCCGCGCCGCGACGGTCCGGCATCGAGCTCGTCACACTCGTGGTCGACCGGCCCGAGTTGGACGCCGCCCCGCGCGGCACCGGCATGCTCGTGCACCCGGCGGCGGTCGGCGTCGCCGCGAAGGCGCTGACGCACGCGACTGTGAAGTGGCCGTGGCTGGCGGAGCGGGCGGCCGGGAGGCACGTGCTGCGTCTCAGCTACGCCCTGCCCCCGGCAGGTGCCGCCGAGGCGACCGGCGCTGCCGCCGCGACGGGCGCGGACGAAGTCGCCACGAGCCTCCCGGTCGACCCGGCCGGACCGGTGAGCGCCCGCGCGACCACCGATGCGTCCGCCCTGCTCGGCCTGGAGGTCAGGCCGGAGCACGTCGTCGGCGCCGCTCGTGTGCTGTGGCACGGGCCGGACGCCGAGGCCGCCGGACTGGCCGAGGGGGTCGTCGGCATCGGTGAGGCGTCGTCGGGGCGGGGCCTCTCGGGCATCGTGACGGCGGCCCGGGCCGCGGCTGAGCGCATCCTGGATTCCTGAGCGGACCGCTGATGCCCCGAGGGCTACTGTTGGGACAACCGTCGGACTCATGCCGATCGGTGCATGACCCCGGAACGGTGCATCACCAAGCACAGTGCTCACAACAGCACCCTGACTCAACGGAGGAATCGCTCATGCGAGGAAAGCTCCTTTTCATTGCCGGCGCAGCGCTCGGGTACGTCCTGGGATCGCGAGCCGGACGGGCTCGCTACGAGCAGATCAAGACCGTCAGCGGCAAGGTGTGGAACAGCAACGGCGTCCAGAAGAGCGTCCACGACGTCGAGGGCTTCGTGCAGGACCGCACGCCGGACGTCGCCGACTTCATCGGGGAGCAGACCAAGAAGGTCGTCCGCAAGGTGAGCTCCAAGGCGTCGTCCAACAAGGGCTCGCAGATCTCATGACCGACACACGCGACCGGAAGTCGCGGTCGCTGTTCGGCCTCGTCAAGGAGCTCCCGGACCTCGTCAAGGACCTGGTGAAGGGCGAGATCTCGCTCCTCAAGGCCGAGATGATCGGCAAGGCGAAGGTCTTCGGCATCGCCGCGGGCATCCTGATCGCCGCGCTCGTCATCGTGCTGTACGCGATCGGCGTGCTCCTCACCGCAGCGGTGATGGGTCTCGCGACCGTGATGCCGGCGTGGCTGGCGGCGCTGCTGCTCGCCGTGCTGATGCTCATCGTCGCCGGGATCCTCGGATTCGTCGGCTGGAAGCGCCTCAAGAAGGGCCTGCCGATCACGCCGAAGCGCACGATCGCCAGCGTCAAGAACGACGTCAACGCCGTCAAGGGCCTCGGCTGGAAGCCGACCCCGGAGACGCAGCGCGGCGCCCGCAAGCCCGACGTCGACGGCCGGTTCTGACCAGCCGTCCTCCCGCTGACCCCCGTCATCCCCACGAACTCATCGGAGGACCAGTGACCGACCCGAAGGACGAGCACGGCGACATCGCCGACCGCGTCGCCGCCACCCGCGCCCAGCTGTTCGACACCCTCGACGCGATCGAGGACAAGCTCAACGTGCCGAAGCAGATCGGCATCGCGGCGTCGAAGGTGAAGCGCGGCGTCGACGAGAACCCCGTGCCCTACCTGGCCGGTCTCGCAGCGGGAGTGGCAGTGGTCGGGGGTATCGTCGTAGCGGCGCTCCGACGACGGTGATCCACAGGCGGCGAGCCACCGCGAGCCACTGTGGAACGTCGGTCCGGACGCCTGCTCGGCGACGGGGACGGGCAGCCCACACCCCTGGCAACCGTGCCGCTGGCGATCGTGCTCGCGGCCACCGTGGAGGACGACCGATCCATGAGCACTGACGTGCCCGCACCAGCACCGAACGCACCGCACGAGACCGATCCCGCGTCCGGCATCGACCCGAACCTGCTCACCGCCTACGCCCTGTGGGCGGTCTTCCGTCGTCCGGTCGGTGCGGTCGCCCGTGGCGGTGACGATTCGGTCGCCGAACTCGACGCCGTCGTCGCGGCCGGAGCCGAGCGAGGCGTCACCATCCGCGGCTTCTACGACGTCTCCGGCTTCCGTGCCGACGCCGACGTCATGATCTGGCTGCACGGCGACGACGCGCAGACCATCCAGGCGGTCCTCCGGGACGTGCGTCGAACGGCGCTCTTCCGCGATGCCGAGCCCGTCTGGCACGCGATGGCCATGCACCGCGAAGCCGAGTTCAACAAGCGGCACACGCCGGCCTTCCTCCGCGGCAAGGACCCCGAGGCTTGGATCACGGTCTACCCGTTCGTCCGGTCCTACGAGTGGTACCTGCTGCCGGAAGCCGAGCGTTCGGGGATGCTCCGTGACCACGGCATCGCTGGCGCCAAGTACCGCCGGGTCCTCACGAACACCATCGCCTCCTTCGCCCTGGGCGACTACGAGTGGATCCTGCCGCTCGAGAGCCCCGACCTGGTCGACCTCGTCGACCTGATGCGCGACCTCCGCTACACCGAGGCCCGGATGCACGTCCGCGAAGAAGTGCCCTTCTACACGGGTCGTCGCGTGACGACCGCCGAACTCCCGGAGGTGCTGTCATGACCGACACCAGCATGATCACGAACGGACAGCCCGTCCTCGCCGCCACCGCTGCGGCCGCGTCCGGCCCGGAGCACGTCGAGGTCCCGACCGCCTACGACGCGATCCTGCTCGCCGGCTTCGGCGGTCCGGAGGGCCAGGACGACGTCATCCCGTTCCTCCGCAACGTCACCCGTGGCCGCGGGATCCCGGACGAGCGGCTCGAAGAGGTCGCGCACCACTACCGTCACTTCGGCGGAGTCAGCCCGATCAACGCCCAGAACCGCGCGCTCAAGGCCGCGCTCGAGGCCGAGCTCGCATCGCGCGGCATCGACATGCCCGTGCTCTGGGGCAACCGCAACTGGGAGCCGTACCTCGAGGGCGCGTTCACCGAGGCCGCCGACAAGGGCTACAACAAGCTCATCGCGATCGCCACGAGCGCGTACTCGTCGTTCTCCAGCTGCCGCCAGTACCGCGAGGACTACGCCCGCGTGCTCGACGAGACCGGTCTGATCGACACCATCCAGATCGACAAGGTCCGCCAGTTCTTCGACCACCCGGGCTTCGTCCGCCCGTTCATCGACGGTGTCCGCGACGGCCTGGCCCGCGCGATCGCCGAGAACGACGGGCTCGACGTCGCGACCGAGCTGCAGGTGCTGTTCTCCACGCACTCGATCCCGTCGACCGACGCCGCCCGGTCCGGTCCCGACTACCGCGGCTTCGACGAGCACGGGGCGTACGAGGCGCAGCACCTGGCCGTCGGCGAGGTCGTCCTCGACCAGGCGTGGGCGGAACTGCTCGAGCAGCCCGAGCACGCCCACCTGCAGGGAACGTCGAAGCCCGCCTGGAAGCTCGTCTACCAGTCCCGCTCGGGCCCCCCGACGCAGCCGTGGCTCGAGCCCGACATCAACGACTACATGAACGAGGAGCTCAAGGGCGGCCCGACCCGCGCCGTGCTCATCGTGCCGCTCGGCTTCGTCAGCGACCACATGGAGGTCATGTGGGACCTCGACGAGGAAGCCACCGAGACCGCCGGTGAACTCGGTTACTGGTCGCTCCGCACGCAGACCCCCGGCGTCGACCCCGCCTACGTGTCGGGTCTCGTCGACCTCGTGCTCGAGCGGGTCAACGGGACACCGAAGGCCGAGCGACCGCACATGACCGACATCGGGCCCTGGTACGACGTGTGCCGTCCGGGGTGCTGCGAGAACGTGCGAGCGGGGTTCAAGCCCGCCGCCGCCGGCGTCGCCCCGTGACCGACGGCTCCACACCGAAGGACCCTGCCGTGCAGGACCCCGCATCGTCGAAGTCGTCGGGCGACAAGCCCGCCATCCGGCTGGGGACCCGCGCCAGCCGACTCGCGGTCGCCCAGTCACAGG
The DNA here is from genome assembly GCF_003234615.1 of Curtobacterium sp. MCPF17_001. Lineage (NCBI taxonomy): Bacteria > Bacillati > Actinomycetota > Actinomycetes > Micrococcales > Microbacteriaceae > Curtobacterium > Curtobacterium sp. MCPF17_001. The sequence goes on along the minus strand of NZ_QKSL01000001.1, from coordinate 256,175 downwards.
ACATCGCGGACCGGCTCGCCAAGGTGTCCGGTCGGCCGGTGGAACTCGTCACCGTGACCAGCGAGGGTGACACGAACCGCGCCTCCCTGGCGTCGCTCGGCGGCACCGGCGTGTTCGCGTCGGCGCTCCGTGAGGCCCTGGTGGCGCACGAGGTCGACGTCCTCGTGCACTCCCTCAAGGACCTGCCGACGGCGCCGTACCCGGGCCTGACGATCGGCGCGGTCCCGAAGCGCGCTGACGCTCGCGACGTGCTGGTCGCCCGCAACGGCGCGACGGTGGAGACGCTGCCCGAGGGTGCGACCGTCGGGACGGGATCACCCCGCCGTGCCGCGCAGCTCAAGGCCGACCGACCCGACCTCGACGTCGTCGACATCCGCGGCAACATCGACACCCGCCTCGCCCGTGTCGAGGACGACCTGGACGCCGTCGTGCTCGCCGCCGCCGGACTCGGTCGCATCGGTCGACTCGACGCGGCCACCGAGCTGCTCGACCTCGGATTCTGGCCGAGCGCTCCCGGCCAGGGTGCGCTGGCCGTCGAGATCCGTGCGGACGAGGACGACCGGAACCTGCTCGCCGCCCTGCGGAAGATCGAGCACGCCCCGACCCGGCTCACCGTCACCGCAGAACGTGAGGTCCTGGCGAAGCTCGAGGCGGGCTGCTCCGCACCGATCGGTGCGACGGCGGTCGTCGACGCCGAGATGCTCCTGGTGTCCGCGACGGTGTACAGCCCGGACGGGTCCGAGTACCGGACGGCCTCGCACGCGGCGATGCTCGACGGCTCCGCGCAGGACCGCCTCGACGAAGCACTGTCCGTCGCCGGCCGAGTCGCCGACGAACTCCTCGAGAACGGCGCCGCCGAACTCGCCGACCTGCCCGCGACGACCGGTCCCGGATCCGACGAACCGGACACCGGGCACACCGCCGGCCCCGGGCTGGCGAACCCGGCCGAGTAGGGCGGGCACCACGGACGACACCCGGAGCTCCACGGACGCCGCTGCGACGGCGACGACGACCGCTGCGACGACGACCGCGGCGACGACGACCGCTGTGCCGAGCGACGGACGGTCGACCCGCCGACCGGTCGTGCTCGTGCCGCGCGGGGGTCCGTGGGGTGACCGGGTCGCCGAGGCCGCCCGATCGCGGGGGCTCGACGCCGTGGTCGTCCCGCTCATCGCCGACCAGCCCCCCGCCGACTCGGGTCCGCTGGAAGCCGCCCTGGTCCAGCTCGCAGCGGCAGCAGGAGCGCCCGGTTCCGCTGCCCCCTGGCTCGTGGTGACCAGTGCGACCACCGTGCGGGTGCTCGCGGAACGCATGGCGGGCCTCCCGTCCGGTGTCCGCGTCGCCGCCGTCGGCACCGCGACCGCGCGTGCCGCCCGCACGGTCGGCTGGCCCGTCGACCTGCTGCCGGACGACGCCTCGGCCGCCGGACTCGTGACCGCCCTGCCCGACGGTGCCCGTCTCGTCGTGCACCCACGCTCCGACCTGGCCGCCCCGACCCTGGTCGACGGCCTGCACGCCCGCGGCATCGCCGTCGTCGACGTGGTCGCGTACCGCACCGTGGGGACCGGCGACGAACCCATCGCCACGGACCCGGCGCCGGACGTCGTCCTCGTGACGAGCGGCAGCGTCGCCCGCGAAGTCGTCCGCCGACTCACCCCCCTCAGCCCGCGCACCCGGATCGCCTGCATCGGCCCGGGCACCGCCGCCGAGACCCGTGACGCCGGACTGCCCGTGCACGTCGTCGCAGCCGAGCGGTCCGCCGAAGCCCTCCTCGACGCCGTCGTCGAGTCCCTCGCCCCACACCCCGAACAGGAAGGTCACTCGTGACTGGACGCTTCCCCCAGGTCCGCCCCCGACGACTCCGCGCCACCCCCGCGATGCGTCGACTCGTCGCCGAGACCCGGCTCCACCCCGCCGAGCTCGTGCTGCCGATGTTCATCCGCGAAGGCGCCACCGACGCCATCGACATCACGAGCATGCCCGGGGTCCAGCAGCACTCCCTCGACTCGTTCCGCCGTGCGCTCAACGAAGCCGCGTCGGTCGGCATCGGGGGCGTGAACCTGTTCGGCGTGCCCGAGCGCAAGGACGCCGTCGGCTCCGGCGCGACGGACCCGAAGGGCATCCTCAACGTCGCGATCCGGGTGGCGAAGGAGGAGGTCGGCGACGCGCTCGTCGTGCAGTCCGACCTGTGCCTCGACGAGTTCACCGACCACGGCCACTGCGGCGTGCTCGCGACCGACGGTTCGGTCGACAACGACGCCACGCTCCTGCGGTACCGGGACATGGCGGTCGCGCAGGCCGAAGCCGGCGCCGAACTGGTCTGCCTGAGCGGGATGATGGACGGCCAGATCGCCGCCGCCCGCGACGCCCTCGACGTCTCCGGCCACTCCGGCACGGCGCTCCTCGCCTACGCCGCGAAGTACGCCTCCGCGTTCTACGGCCCGTTCCGGGAGGCCGTCGCCTCCACCCTGCAGGGCGACCGGCGCACGTACCAACTCGACTCCGGCAACGGACGCGAGGGGCTGCGCGAGGTCGAGCAGGACATCGAGGAGGGCGCCGACATCGTCATGGTGAAGCCCGCCATGAGCTACCTCGACGTCCTCGCCCGCACCGCGGACACCTCGCCCGTCCCGGTCTGGGCGTACCAGATCTCGGGCGAGTACGCGATGATCACCGCAGCCGCCCAGAACGGCTGGATCGACCGTGACGCCGCCGCCATGGAGGCGCTCATCGGCATCAAGCGCGCCGGTGCCGACGCGATCCTCACGTACTTCGCGGTCGACATCGCCCGCAAGCTCAACGACGAAGCGGGCCTGCGCACCTCGGGCAGCACTGCGGACGTCGCCGGCATCGCCACGACCGGGAAGGCCCCCGAATGACCTCGACGACGACCACGAACGACCAGCTGTTCGGCCGTGCGAAGAACAGCATCCCCGGGGGTGTGAACTCGCCGGTCCGTGCGTACGGCTCGGTCGGCGGCACACCCCGGTTCCTCGTGAACGCGAAGGGCGCGTACGTCACCGACGCCGAGGGTCGCGAGTACGTGGACCTCGTGGCGTCCTGGGGTCCCGCGATCCTCGGGCACGCCCACCCCGGCACGGTCGAGGCCGTCCAGCAGGCGGCGGCCCGCGGGCTGTCGTTCGGCGCCTCCACCCCGGGCGAGACCGAGCTGGCCGAACTCGTGAAGCAGCGGGTGCAGGTCGACGGCGACGGTCCGATCGAGAAGATCCGCATGGTGTCGACCGGCACCGAGGCCACGATGACCGCGATCCGTCTGGCGCGCGGCTACACCGGCCGTGACCTGCTGGTGAAGTTCGCCGGGCACTACCACGGTCACTCCGACTCGCTGCTGGCCGAGGCCGGCTCCGGCGTCGCGACGCTCGCCCTCCCGGGCAGCGCCGGCATCACCGCCGAGACCGCCGCGCAGACCCTGGTGCTGCCGTACAACGACCTGGACGCCGTCCGCCGCGCCTTCGACGAGCACTCCGAACGCATCGCCGCCGTGATCGTCGAGGCCGCAGCCGCGAACATGGGCGTCCTGGCGCCCGAGCGCGGGTTCAACCGGGCGCTCGCGCAGATCACCCGGTCGCACGGCGCGCTGCTCATCGTCGACGAGGTCCTCACCGGCTTCCGCGTGGGACCCGCCGGCTGGTGGGGCCTCGAGGCGTCGAACACCGTCCCTGACGGCGCCGGGTGGAAGCCCGACCTGGTCACCTACGGCAAGGTCATCGGTGGTGGCATGCCCCTCGCCGCGCTGGGTGGTCGACGCGAGGTGATGGACTTCCTCGCGCCGCTCGGCCCGGTGTACCAGGCTGGCACGCTCTCCGGGAACCCGCTGGCGGTCGCCGCCGGCATCGCCACGCTCCGTGCCGCGACGGCCGACGTCTACGCGCACCTCGACCGCACGGCCGACGTCGTCTCCCGCGCGACGAGCGAGGCCCTGTCCGCCGAGGGTGTCGCGCACACCGTGCAGCACGCCGGCAACCTGTTCTCGTTCGCCTTCACGGACACCCCGCCGCGGAACTACGACGACGTCCGCGCGCAGGACGTCTTCCGGTACGCGCCGTTCTTCCACAGCATGCTCGACTCCGGCGTCACCCTGCCGCCGAGCGTGTTCGAGGCGTGGTTCCTCACCGCGGCGCACGACGAGCGTGCGGTCTCGCAGATCCTCGACGCCCTGCCCGCTGCGGCGAAGGCGGCGGCTGCCGCCACGGCCTGACGGGCCGCCTGCGCGAGACGAGTGCGCCCGCGCGAGACGCCTCGGAGTACGCGAGACGCCTCGAAATGCCCGAGACGCCCCTGAACTCCAGGGCGTCTCGGTGCTTCCGGGGCGTCGTGCGGTGACGGGCCCGTCTCATGGCGGCGGGACGCGGCCCGGCCGGGAGGCGCGGCTCGTCTAGTCGGCGCGGCGCGCGTGCCAGCGTCCACCGCTGCGCTCGACCGCCAGCGGGAAGTCGAACGCCGCCGCCACCCGCGCCGAGGTGATGACCTCGTCTGCGTGCCCCACGGCCACGACCGCCCCGTCCCGCAGCAGCATCGCGTGCGAGGTCGACGCCGGCAGGTCCTCGAGGTGGTGGGTGACCATCACGCTGCTGAGCTCCGGCTGCCGGACACGCAGCGCGTCGACGGTCTCGAGCAGGTGTTCGCGGGCCGCGACGTCCAGCCCGGTGGCGGGTTCGTCGAGCAGCAGCAGCCGTGGCTCGGACATCAGCGCCCGGGCGATCAGCGCTCGTCCCCGTTCGCCCTGGGACAGCACCGGCCAGCGGGCGTCACGACGGGCGGCCAACCCGACGTCGGCGACGTGCTGCTCGGCGCGCGCGATGTCGGAAGCGGTCGGCTCCCACCGCACCATGAGGTCGGTCGTGCCGGTGAGCCCGGTGAGCACGGTCTCCAGGACCGTGAGCGGCGAGAGCATGCGGTGCCGCGGGTCGACGTGGCCGATGTGTTCGCGGAGCTCCCGGACGTCGACACGACCCAGGCGGTGCCCGAGCAGCTCGACCGTGCCCGCGGAGGGGTGCCCGGTCGCCCCGAGGACGGCGAGCAGCGTGGACTTGCCCGCACCGTTCGGACCGAGCAGTGCCCAGTGCTCGCCGGCGCGGACGGTCAGGTCGACGTCGTGCAGCAGGTCCCGGCCGCTGCGGGTGACACGGAGTCCTGAGGTGCGGAGGAGGACGTCGTTCATCCCGCCATCCTCGCGCACCTCGGCGGACGCGGCCGCTGTCAGGCCGCTGCGGCCCGGGCGGTGGCCAGGTGCTCGGCCATCGCACGTCCGAGTCCGCGGACGAGGGCTCCGCCGGCTTCACCGTCACGGCCCTTCGCGGCGGCACGGAAGCCGTCGAGGGCCTGTTCCACGTCCCAGAAGACGAACTCGGGCTCGCCGATCCGCACGAACTTCGCCCGGTTCAGCAGCGATTCGCTCGTCTTGATCAGCAGCTCGTTGCCGGACTTCTGCACCATGAACGCGATCGCCCGGTCGATGTCGTCGTTCAGCGCGCGGTCCTCGGCCTTCGCGTGGGCACGCATGTCGTCGAGGATCGCGCCGAACGCCTTCACGTCGGCGTCCTCGAAGCGGGGGAAGGACCAGCGGGCAGCGAGTTCGCCGAAGCCGAAGAGCATCTGGAACGCGTCGTCGTAGGCCTCACGGGTCGGTGAGGCGACGCGGGTGTACCGGTTCGCCTCCATCTCGACCAGGCCGTAGTCGACGAGCTTGGCGATCGCCTCGCGGATCGGCGTGCGACTGACACCCAGCCAGGCGACGAGTTCGTCGTCGTTCAGGCGTTCGCCGGCCTGCAGCGTGCCGTCCTGGATGGCGGCGAGCATCTTCTCGAGGACGACGTCCCGGAGGAGCTTCCGGGGCGAGTTCTCAACGGTCGACTTGGGTACCGGCATCCGGGTCTCCTCAGTGAAGGTGTTCGGAACTCAAATCCTAACGTGACATTGTGCAAACGCTTGGCCAAGATGTCGCTGGCCGCGGTTCACGCCCGGACGTCGACCACCGTCCGCCCGTGCACCCGTCCCGCGACCACCTCGGCGCCGACCTCCATAGCTGCCGCCAGGTCCACCGTCCGCGTGACCCCGGCGAGCAGCGCCGCGTCGAGGTCCGACACGAGCCGGTCCCACGCCCGCTTCCGCAGCGGCAGCGGTGCGTCCACCGAGTTCACCCCGAGCAACGACACCCCGCGCAGGATGAACGGGAGGACCGTGGTCGGCAGGGCACTGTCCTGCGCGAGACCGCAGGCGGTCACCGCGCCACCCCACTTCGTCGAGGCCAGGACGTTCGCCAGGGTCGCACCGCCGACGCTGTCGACCGCACCGGCCCAGATCGCACGCTGCATCGGCTTCCCGAGTTCCGAGATGGCGGCCCGGTCGATCACCTCGGTCGCGCCGAGCGCGCGCAGCGAGGCGTCGTTCTCCGGTCGCCCGGTCGACGCCGTCACGGTGTAGCCGCGCGCTGCCAGGAGGGCGATCGCCACCGTGCCCACGCCCCCGGAGGCACCCGTCACCAGGATCGGCCCGTCCTCCGGCACGACCACGTGCTCGAGGGCCAGCACGCTGAGCATCGCCGTGAACCCCGCCGTCCCGATCGCCGCGGCACGCTCGTCGGGCATGTCGTCCGCCAGTCGCACCAGGGACCCGGCCGGGGCCAGCGCCCGCTCCGCCCAGCCGCCGTGTCGCGTCTCACCGAGTCCGGCGCCGTTGAGCACCACGCGGTCCCCGACAGCGACGTCGGTCACCCCGCCGCCCACTGCTGCGACCGTGCCGATGGCGTCGATCCCGGGCACGAGCGGATCCACCCGGGCGACGCCGGGGTTGCCGGCCAGCGCGAGGCCGTCCTTGTAGTTGACGCTGGACAGGGTGACGTCGAGGAGCGCCTCACCGGGGCCCGGGTCGCCGATCTCGACGTCGGTGACGGCGGGGGCTGCGGAACGTGAGGCGAGGACGGCGCGGGTCATGCGCGCGACGCTACCCCGGGCCTCCCGGCCGGAACCGGGCGGACCGGGCGGACCTCGGGTGGGACGGCGTCAGCCGAACATGATGGCGGCCTCGTCGTACCGGTCCTGCGGCACGGTCTTCAGCTCGCCGAGCGCGTCCGCGAACGAGACGTGCACGATGTCGGTGCCCTTCAGCGCGACCATCCGACCCCAGCGCTCCTCGACCACCGCGTCGATCGCCGCCAGCCCGAGGCGCGTCGACAGCACCCGGTCGTACGCCGTCGGCGTACCGCCGCGCTGGATGTGGCCCAGGGTCGTGGCGCGCGTCTCGATGCCCGTCATCTCCTCGATGAGCGGGGCGAGGCGCTCGCCGATGCCGCCCAAGCGAGGTCGGCCGAAGGCATCCAGGCCGCGCTCGGTGTGGGCGGTGTCCTCGTGGTCCGGGACGAAGCCCTCGGCGACCACGACGAGCGGTGCGCGTCCGCGGTCGTAGGCGGCCTGCACCCACTCCGCGATCTGCGCCAGGGACGTCTTCTGCTCGGGGATGAGGATCGCGTGCGCGCCCGCTGCCATGCCCGAGTGCAAGGCGATCCAACCGACGTGCCGGCCCATGACCTCGGCGACCATGCAGCGTGAGTGGGACTCACCGGTGGTGCGCAGGCGGTCCATCGCCTCGGTCGCGATCGCCACCGCGGTGTCGAAGCCGAACGTGTAGTCCGTGGCACCGAGGTCGTTGTCGACCGTCTTCGGGACGCCGACGATCTGCAGACCGGCGTCGGTCAGGCGCTTCGCGGCGGCCAGCGTGCCCTCGCCGCCGATCGCGACGATGGCGTCGATGCCGTGCCGCTCCAGGGTCTTCGTGATGTTCTCGACGCCGCCGTTCGGACCCTCGAAGGGGTTCGTGCGGCTCGTGCCGAGGATCGTCCCGCCCTGCTTCGCGATCCCCTGGATGTCCTTGCGGCCGAGCGGCACGATGTCGCCCTCGACCACCCCCCGCCAGCCGTCGCGGAAGCCGACGAACTCGTGGCCGTGGATCGCGATGCCCTTGAGCACGATGGCGCGGATGACCGCGTTGAGACCGGGGCAGTCGCCGCCGGAGGTGAGGATGCCGATGCGCATGGAGACTCCCGTAGTCGGGTCCGAGGGGACGTGCCCATCATGTCTGACGGCGGTTCCGCTTACCATCCCTGCATGCCCTCCGTCCGTCCCGTCGCCGCCTCGCCGGTGGCCCGTCCCGGTGCGGACGACGGAGCAGACCGGGTGGACACCGTGTACCGGCCGGGAGGCCCGGTGGACGTGGTCGCGACGCTGCGGCCCCTGTCGCGCGGCTCCGGCGACCCGGCGCACCGCGTGGTCGGCTCGGACGTGTGGCTCGCGCTCCGGACCCCGGAGGGGCCGGCGTCCGTCCTGGTCCGTCCGGTCGGCGACACCGTCGCGATCAGTGCGTGGGGCGCCGGTGCGGCCTGGGCCGTCGTGCACGGACCGGACCTCGTCGGCCGTGGCGACGACTGGTCGGAACTCGACGTGTCCGCGCATGCCTTCCTGGAGCAGGCACGACACCGCCAGCCAGGGTTACGCCTGCTCCGGACGAACACCGTCGTCGCGATGCTCGTGCCCGCGATCATGGAGCAGAAGGTGACCTCCCGGCAGGCCTGGCGCGCGTGGCGGTACCTCGTCCGACGCTTCGGCACGCCCGCGCCCGGCCCGGCTCCCGAGGGCATGGTCGTCCCGCCGGATGCCGACACCTGGGCGCGGATCCCGAGTTGGGAGTGGCACAAGGCCGGCATCGAACCCGGGCGCTCGGCGACGGTGATGCGGGTCGTGAAGGTCGCGCCCGCACTCGAACGGACGCTGACGCTCGGCCGCGGTGGGGAGCTCGTCGCGAGTCGGCTGCAGTCGATCCCTGGCGTCGGACCGTGGACCGCTGCCGAGACGGCGCAGCGAGCCCACGGCGACCCGGACTCCCCGAGCGTCGGGGACTACCACGTGCCCGCACTCGTCGGGTGGGCGCTCACGGGCGGCCCGGTCGACGACGACGGGATGCTCGAGTTGCTCGAACCGTGGCGGGGGCACCGGGAGCGGGTCGTGCGGTTGATCGCGGGCTCGGGCTTCCGGAAGCCGGCGTTCGGGCCGCGGATGACGATCCAGGACCACCGGGGGCACTGAGCACCGGTCACGGTTGCGGCACGTTCAGGGCCGCACTACGGTCGGCAACGTGAGCCCCGCGTGGACCGCTGGTTTTCGACCATGTCGCCGGGGCACTGCTCTTGTTGCCCGGCTCTCGCTCTGTCAGGTGTGCCGTGCACCCTCGCCGGCCAGCACCGCGCGGTAGCCCTCGCGGAAGGTCGGGTAGCGGAACGCGAAGCCGGTCGACCGGAGGAGCGCGTTCGACAGCCGCTTGTCGCCGCCCGCTTGTCGGTCCGACGCAGGGCCGGACTCCGGTGCCGGCACGCGCAGTTCGACGGCGAGGAACCGCAGCACGTCGTCGAGCCGGACGGGCTCGTTGTCCGTGCCCAGGTAGGTCGGTGCCGGGTCCTCCAGCGTCGCGATGTGCACGATCGCGGCGGCGGCGTCGTCACGATGGATGCGGTTCGTGTGCGGCGACGCCGAGTCCGTCGGAGCGAGTCGGGCACTGCCGGACCGCACCTGCTCGATCAACCGCTCGCGCCCGGGCCCGTAGATGCCGGAGAGCCGGAGGAGCACCGCACCCGGAGCTCGCTCACGGAAGAGGGCTTCGGCCCCCACGAGGACCTCCGCCGTGGGCGTCCCGCCGGTCGCCGGCGTCTCCTCGGTGACCTCGCTCCCGTCCGACACGTCGTAGACCGCGGTGGAGGACACGACGACGATCCGCGGCCTCGCTCCCGACCGGTCGATGCCGTCCAAGACGTTCCGGAGGCCGTCGACGTAGGTCGCGCGGTACTGGTCCGGGTCACGGCTGCCGGCAGCCAGGGCCACGACGACGATCGCGGTGTCGGCGTCGATCTCGGGGACGTCCTGCCGCAGGTCCGTGCTCCGACCCTCGATCGGTGCGGGCAGGAGTTCGGCCCGACGCCGGAGTCCGACGACGCGGTACCCGAGGTCGGCGAAGCGGAGGGCGGCTTCGGTGCCGAGGTCGCCGCAGCCGGCGATGACGACGGTCTGGGAGGTGCTCATCCCCCGAGCGTCCCACGAGGAGTCGCGGAAGACCGGTGAGCAGCACATGTCGGTGCACACATGTCGGCGGCCTACCGTCGGGGTCGGTCGTCGGTCTCGGTGAGCGGCGCAACACAGGAAGTCGGCGTTCGTGAACCGTATGCAGGCCATCACATGGCGACACGACTCCGGGGCGCACTGGACCGCCCGCCGCGACGGGATCGTCGTCGGCACGATCGACCAGGGCCAGGGGTACGAGTTGCACTCGACCGACGGCACGATCCGCGGATCGCACAACTCGCTCGGCAACGCGCAGGCGCAGCTCGACGCGTGGGCAGCGTGGACGATCGGACCGGACCGCTCCTAGGTCAGTGGTCGGACCCGGGCTGCCCGGTCGCAGCCACGCACACCGTCACGAACCCGGCAAGGGCGGTGTCCCGCAGACGCCTGCGGCAGCGCAGGCCGGTGTCGTGATCCGCAGCCAGGGCGGCCACAGTGGTGCGATCCGTGTGTATCCGTCGTCGGGGGATCCGAGCTCCGGCCGGTTGTCGTACTCGCCGGAGGCGTCGAAGACGTCGGTGTCGGCGCAGGTCGCGCTCGGCTCGGACGGCAAGCTCACGATCGACAACACCCAGGGTGGTGCGACGCTCGATCTCGTCGTCAGCGTGCAGGGTTACTTCACCCCCAGCAACCCCGGTGGCGGGTTCACCCCGCAGACCGGCCGGCTCGCGGACACGCGCACCGGCTCGAGCACCGGACGCTGTGCCGGTCGGTGAGGGGGCCACGGTAGGCCTCATATTTCCCCTGCTGCCTGGCGCGTCTGCCATCATCCGATGGGACTGCTGCGGGTTCGGTTGACTCGTGATCGTTGGCCGTCAGCTCGTGCATGAAGGACGTTCGTCTGGTCGTGCGGTTGACCCGCTACGCCTCCGCTTCTGCCGGGCCCGAGGCGTCGGTGGGTCTGGAGGAGAGGGACGAGGCAAGCATCCGGTAAAGGGTGGTTCGGTCGATGCCAAGTCCTCGGGCAACCGTGGTCTTGGGGACGCCAGTACTGATGAGTCGGCGCGCTTCGGTGATCTGATCGTCGGTGAGCTTCCGGGAGCGGCCTTTGTACTTACCGGCGGCTTTAGCGATGCGGATGCCTTCGCGTTGCCGTTCGCGGATGAGGGTGCGTTCGAACTCGGCGAACGCGCCGAGGAGGTTGAGCATGAACCGACCGATCGCGTCGTCGGTGTCGCGGCTGTACGTCTGCTGCTCCTTGACGAACTCGACCGATGCCCCCTTGGCAGTGATCTCGTCGACGATCTCGCGAAGGTCGCCGAGGGAGCGAGCAAGCCGGTCCATCGACGCGACCCGAACGGTGTCGCCGTCACGGACGTAGCCGATGCAGTCGGCCAGTGCGGTCCGGTCAGTTCGAGCGCCACCCGAGATCTTCTCCTTGAACACCCGATCGACCTCGCCCACGGCCTCGAGCTGCCGGTCGAGGTTCTGATCGATCGAGCTCACCCGAACGTACGCGACGATCTGCGTCTTATGTTGCGCCACTCCTAGACCTTCGCACACACCTGTAGCAGAAGGGCAAACCCGCACCCTAGAACCACGCAAATCAGCACCTGCCAGCGCTGTAGCGGTGGGGTATACCCCAGAACCGCAGCGCGATCGCTCGGCATGGAGGTTCGTCTGGCAGAGCGACGCTCCCTTTGGGTCTTGACATCAAGACCACAAGGCGGTGATCTGTCCCTATGAGCGGTAGGGCATGACCAGCATGGCGGCGACGGCCAAGGAACTTGCGGAACAGTATGGGGATCCTGCGTGGCGCCGGAAATTCGTTGATCTGACGGACCTATTGCAAATTCTAGCGGATTGCATCATCCCGAACGACTATTCCATACCCGACGGGATGAGTAGTGCCTTGGTGCTCACCGAGGCCGGAACGCGCATGAAGGATCGGCTCATTCGCAAGGAGCACGTCCCGATCAAGGAGGCGCACCTTATGTGTGCATTGACTGTCGGGCATGATGAACTATTCCTGGATGTCGAAGAGACTGACCTTGACAAACTGTCGAATCTCATCGAGGGGCAGCTGCGGAGCCGCCGGATCAGGTTCCCCTTCAGTTACGGGCGTAAATTATACGACGCCTATGGGCGCCTTTTTGAAGATGAAAAGGACGTGCTAACAACGGATGAGACCCTGCAGCTCATTGAGGCCGTTCCTGACGGCGTTTATCAATACGGGAAATACGTCCTCGGACCTTATGGCCTCTTGCAGAGCCGAGCGGAACGACATGTCCGATTTAGCAGAGTCGTGCCGGCGTACCATTGTTCACAACCGACCTGCAAATCTGTGCATCAGGTCCGCCTTTCAACGGGGTATGACGCGCCGATCAACGATGAACGAAAGAAGTTGCGGCGGATACTTGATGAATCGATCGGCAAAGCGGCCGACTGGTGGGGTCTAGCGCTTGAAGTCGATAATTTTGCGGGCGCTTTTTATGCTGACCATCACGCGGCGACGCTAGTTGGACTGCTGGGAGACGCGGTAAGCGACGGCGAGCTGCGTCACCTGCTCATGTTTTTACTCGACGGAACAAAGGGTGAATTCCGCGCTGCAGTTGCAGATTTGCTCCTCACCGGGCCGGCAGAGAAGATGGTCGAGGGACTCGGTCGCGACAAGATGCAGCAACTCGTGCTGCTGGCGAACGAGGAGTGGATCTCCAGGGGTCTGGACCGCCTTGTGCACGCGGGCACCATCGAGGTGCCGCGCGGAGAGGTCCGTCGGCCGGTTACGAACATACGAAACCGTTCGGGCGCCTTCCAACTTACGCCCGAACTCGGGCACCTTGGCGTCCGCTTCGTCAGTGATGATCCCGGCTTTGCCTCTTTGCGCGAACGCGAACTGCTCGACCGCCTCTACCTACGAGACAACGAGACTGACACGGAGGAGCTGGACTGGCAGTTACGGGGCTTCGATTCGGAGGATCTCGACGAGCGATTGGAGAACTTCTTCCGCTCGACTGATCCGCGATCAGCTCTTACGCGCATGATTCTCGCGCGTAAAACGAACATGATAGCGGCTTGTGAATATGTCGGGATTGAAGACGGAGCACATCTATCGGACGAGCTTCTCGTCGAGACTGTGCTGTGGAAACTTGGCTTCGATGTGCGTATTGAGCAGGATTCTCACGGACGATTCTGGGACCTTCATCAGCGCATCTCTGCACTGACGCAAGCGAGTCGAATATCTGGGATTGGCGAGTCTGAAACGTTTAGGGGTGTGGCAAGCGCATTTTTCAACGAGCTGGAAGGCCTTTTGGCGGATGCCCTCGCATTCTCTACGTGGGTGCTACTCGTAGACCACACGAGTCAACGATTCCCGTTCAGCTATAACGACGCTGATGATCGAGCAGTTGCGCTCGGACTGCTTCAAGCCGCTCATCAAGAGTCGGGTAATATTGCGGAAGAGTTCGACTTTGGCTCCGATCGTCTGGAGCTCTATGCCCTCATCCGTGGATTTGAGGTGCTCGCCAAGAAACTCGACACGGTCAAGGCGCAGCAGTCGAGCCTCAATCGACCGTCAAACGATATTCCTGATTTCGACGGAAAGACGGCGATCAAGGAGTTTGTCTTCAAGTCTTGCGTCCCCTATCTCAACCTGACGGAAGCGGCGCAAGATCGGCTGGTCAAGGGTTTAAAGAGCATCTCGGCAGGGCTGCTGCACCCGGTGGAGGTTCATCAGGTGCGTAATGACTACTCGCATTACCGACGCACATCGCCAGAAATCGAGCGTATGGTGCGTGCTCTGGATGCTATACGCGACGCGGTGAAAGAACTCGAGAACCTTGGACTGGCTCGCCTCCTCTGCTTCCCGGCAGGTTTTGAGTCGGACGCTTGGGGTCGAAGCAAGCATCGCTTCTCGGGCCCTCGCAGCGTCGAACACTTGTTCGCGCGTCCATCGAAGTTTGACTGGATGGGCCTTCCCGATCTGCAGACGTCCCAGTACATCGTCCGGGCAGCAGTGTTTGCAGAGCCGAATGAGGTGCTCCGCTTCACGCCGCGGTTTGAGAGCGAGTTTTCGAGGATGTGGGCCGACTATCCTGCCCGACGCCAAAGTGGCCCAGTCGCGGGTGCTCCCAGTGAGGAGTCCGGCCCGCACGTGACAAATGTCGGGATGCAGACTGGCCGAACCGCCGAGTAGAAGTGTCCGGCCTGGAAGCTGACATAAGAGACCGCTATCGGCGCGATCAGCAACGGCCGGCCACCCCTTGGGGTAGCCGGCCGTTGCCGCGTGTGGGGGAGTGGCGTCAGTGCGCGGCGTCGTACGCGTCGCGGATGGCCTGGCTGATCCGGCCGCGGGAGGACACCTCGTGCCCGTTCGCTGCGGCCCATTCACGGATCTTGCCGAGCTCTTCAGAGTTGCCGCGCTTCGGCGCGGTGCCAGAGGAGGCACGGCCGGAGCGGTTGCTGGTCTTGCGGGCGGCGGCAATGTAGTCGGAGAACGCTTCGCGGAGCTGGTCCGCGTTGTCGTCGGTGAGGTCGATCTCGTAGTTGGCGCCGTCGAACCCGAAGGACACGGTGCGACCCTTGCCGTCTTCGATGTTTTCGCCGGTCAGGTCGTCGACGAGTTGCGTGGTGACTTTCTGCGCCATGGGTACTGCTGCCTTTCGTAGTGGGGGAGGTACACCTGTACTGTGACATATCCAGAGCAGATCCGGTCGATGCGTGCCGATTGTCGGTGACGCAAAGTGCTGGTGCAGAATGGCTACCGATGACTCAAAGAGCACCAGTGCCGTCCGGTTACGCCGTGGCTTCGGCTGAACTCAAGCAGCAAGTGAGGGAAGCGCGTTTTCACTGCGCAGCGACGCGTCAACACCGAACTGGTGCGTCTGTACTGGGGGATCGGGTCGACCATCTTGCAGCGGCAGGAGTAGGAGGGGTGGGGCACCAACGTCATCGGCCGGCTCGCTGAAGATCTCCGCTCGGAGTTCCCGGAGATGAAGGGCTTCTCGCGGGCAAACCTCGTCTACATGCGTCGTGTCGCCGCAGCGTGGCCGGACGAGGAAGTTGTCCAACAGCTTGTTGGACAACTTCCCTGGGGGCACACCACCGTGCTCCTCGACCGGCTCGACGACCAGGAGATACGCGAGTGGTACGCCGCGCAGGCCGTGCATCACGGGTGGTCTCGGAACGT
The DNA here is from genome assembly GCF_003234615.1 of Curtobacterium sp. MCPF17_001. Classification (NCBI taxonomy): domain Bacteria; kingdom Bacillati; phylum Actinomycetota; class Actinomycetes; order Micrococcales; family Microbacteriaceae; genus Curtobacterium; species Curtobacterium sp. MCPF17_001. The sequence goes on along the minus strand of NZ_QKSL01000001.1, from coordinate 240,923 downwards.
CCTCGAGTACCACATCCGTACTGACGCACATGCGCGGCTTGAGGCGGCACCGTCGAACTTCGCTGCGACGTTGCCGGCGGGGGAGTCGGACCTGGCGCAGCAGCTCACAAAGGATCCGTACGTCCTGGACTTCCTCACGCTCGAGGGCGATGCGAAGGAACGGCAGCTTGAGCAGGCCCTCGTCGATCGGATCATCGACACGCTGCGCGAACTGGCGGAGGGGTTCGCGTTCGTGGGCCGGCAGGTGCACTTCGACGTCGACGGAGACGACTTCTTCGTCGACCTGCTCTTCTTCCACGTCTGGCAAACACACGCCGTCGGCAAGTGGCGCGCGAGGGTGCACGCTCTTGCTTGCAACGTGATAGCAGTGTGCTTGCGGGGTCACGGCGCAGGGTCTGGACTCAAGTGCGCAATGACGCGCTTACAGTGGCGGCTGTGGATGGTGTGACGGCTCGGGCAGCTCTTGTGCACGAGCTCGACGTCATCGGGGAGATCCAGCCGAACGGTTCGACCGCGTTGCTCGGCTGACACGGGACGTCTTCGATGCGCCGATGGCGTTCTTGAACCTTGTCGACGACGACACCGTTCACACCCTCACTCCACAGACATCGACCAGTCGGCGGAAGGTACCCGCGAGCGAGAGTTTCTGCGCCGAGACTGTGCTCCACGACGAGCCCACTCTGGTGCATGACGCTCGCACTGATGATGGGTTTGCGGCACTGCCGGTGGTGCGGACGCTTGGGATTCGCTTCTACGCTGGTGCCCCCGTCAAGGTGCGAGGCATCCGAGTTGGATCGGTCTGCGGGATGGACACCGCCCCGCGGGTCCTGGCGGACAGCGACGTCATCCTGCTGCAAGACCTCGCCACATGGGCAGGCCGGATCCTCACCGACGACCGCAGGGACTCCGTCTCGGAAACCGACGACAGCGCCCTCACTCCTGATCCGATTCAGCTCCCTGGCTACGACCTGCGCGCCGAAATGATCCCGTTCAGTGATGCCAGCGGCGACTTCTACGACTGGACGCTCAGTCTCCGTCGCTCTCATCGGAGTCTTCGCCGCCGGCGAGGACGAGCTTGGCGATGGCATCTGCGATATCTGGCACCGTGAACACGGCCGTGCTGAGAGCTTTGAGCCCAGCGATCGTGGGGAGTGCCCTCTGCACTTCGTCCCTAGTTACCTTATGCCAGACGGGAAGCATGAATCCGCCCCCCTCGGTTCCAAGGTGCCGGCTGAAAAGAGCGTCAAGCTCTGCCTTGGTCCAATCCTTCTTAATGAACGATGGAGAGATGACCACGAGCCCGAAACGGGCACCGGCAATGCCCTCGTCGATGGACTGACGGATAGAACTACCCCATCCGATGTCGAGTTCATCAAGCCACGTTGTGACCCCCCGCTCGGTGAGAAGCGCCTGCAAGGGCCGAACAAACTCCTCCTTGTCTTCGGAGGCATGAGAGATGAACACATCACGGGCCATGTCGCTGCTTCCTCTCGGGACGGAAGCCGCTATCTCGGCCGGGACAACCTGAAACTGCACCTGGCGCTCGTCGACGATCGATGTCAGACCCCGAAGAGCCTGCGTCTGTTCACGCTCCGTCGCCGCAGTGTACTTGCGCTGAGCGGTGAACAACTTGGCCTCCGCCGCGCTGATCTTCTTCTCTAGCGCCGCCCTACCGGCGTCCGCTGCAGTGGCCCTCTTGTCCTCACGGTCGGCTTCGGCCACCTTGGTCCGGATCGTTGCTGCGCTCTTGGATTTGCTAGCCGCTACTCGCGCCTTGCCTGCCTTGGTACGCGCCGCGCTGCTCTCGGACAACTTCTTTGACGCAAGACTCCGAAGACGACTGATTTCGTCCTGGTGACGCTTGACCTCACTCAAACTAGCCACAGACCCCTCCACCAAATCCCGCCGCACAGACACTGTCGATACGGCTCAAACAGACAGTGATTACGACTGCTTCGCCAATTGCTGCGTCGGCTGCAAAAATTTCGAACGCCACAGCCGCAGCATCAAGGGTGTTGCCCTGCCCACGGAGTTCGCCGACGGCCGGGTTCCGCAATACTGCCGCGCGAGCCTCAACTTCCGCCGCCGCACCGTCCTCCAACATCCGACGCGCGCGTCGGGCACCTCGACCTCGACCTTGCTGGGGTCTACATCAAGCCATACCGCTGAAAGACCGCGCCTCGGCAGGGATACTCTTCGCCGTTACTGCGCGCCAACTATGCGGCCTTGGCAAGTGCCTTAGTCACACGATCGTGCACAAAGTTCACGACCTTTTCGTCGATACCCTTCACGTGCCCGACAACTCTCAACGCCTCCCCGAACGCGAGGGATACCTCGAACCCCCCTCCGCCCTTCCAGGAAAAGACGCGGCCGCTCTCGGGGTCCTGGTGCAGCGCGTCCCAGGCCTTTCCAACCTCCTCGTCCTTGCCGGTGCGCTCACCCTTGGTGATCGCAGCGGTGTGGTGGATTTCAGGCTGGTTGGTGATCACGACGCTCTGCGCCTCGATGAGACCAGCTCGCAGACTCGGGAGGTCCTGGAACTGCTGCTCGACGGACTTGTTCAACTCGATGGAAGCCATACGGGCATCTTCGCATCTACCGCCGACACGGCGCGCGATTCATCAGCTCGCGTCGCTCTTGTCCTTCTCAATTTGAAACACGCGCTGCTTGCTGATTCCGAGCACTCTGCCGGTGTCGTCAGCGGTAAGGCCCTTGCTGCGGAGCGTGACCACGATGGACCGCTTCCGCTCACCCACACGGGCTTGTGCAGCCGCCAGCTCGGCTTCTGCCTTCTGCCATTCCGCCTGGGCATCCTCGGCACTCGTGACCGTCACGGACACATCTATGGAGTCGATATCAACGTGCTCCCAGGCGCTGATGATGCCGCGCGCTTCGTCAGAGACCTCGGCGAGATTGCGGGCCTGGCCCGCAGTGTCGAGCTCTGGGATCTCGAACACCCACCAGCGCCCCTCGCGCTCAACAGTGACGTCATACGTGCGCTTGTTTTCGACGGCCGGTGCACCACCGTTCTTGCTAACAAGGGATTGTCCGATGCCGTTTTTAGTGACGACGGATCGCCCCGTGCCGTTCTTACTGACAACGAACTCTCCACCACCACCGCCACCGGCGTTGCGGACGACCCGCCGAGCTCGGTCGATCGCCTCAGCCTGAGTGTCAACGTGCACCACCCGGCTTCCGCCGGCTCGTACGTCCCAGCCGCCGTTCGGGTTGGGGACTACGTTCTTGTTCTTGTTGCTCATCACTTCCATCCCTTCGGGACGTTCGCGCCCGGCTTCTTGCTGAACTTCTGAAGGACACCGGCGGACACTTCCTTGTGACCGAACGGGAACGAGAACTTCACCGACTCGTCGGGCGTGCCCCAAATCTGATGGCTTCCTGGGGCGTCGGATAGGAGCACCCACCCGATACTCCCCAGGTGCTTAATCACGTCCCGTGACTTCTGCGGCTTCATAAGCCTAGTCTAGCCTCGCTTGCCCCGCAAGGCAAGTCCCCCTTGCCTTTTTAGACGTCGAGTCGAGCCGGGAATATGCGGACTCGACTTCAGGGCTGCGCCGCCTCCGCTTTGCTGCGACATGGCCCGAGGGGGACTGATGGTCGCGGCGCGGAGGTGGACATGTCAGCGTCCGGCCTGGCCGAGGGCACCCCTGTTGGCAGGGTTTTGAGGGACCGGCTCTGGCACCAAAGCATGGCGTTTGCGAACGCAACCAGAACCGGCCGTCCCGTCATCGGAAACAGCGCCGGTGCACAACTAACAGTCGTCAGCCGCTGCGGCGTCGCCTCGTCGGTGCCCACAGTGTCGTCGTCCTCGGGGTCGAGTACCGCGGCGATCTGGTGGGCGGTGGCGAGCACTCGGGCGGCGGTGCCGCGGATCAACTCGACGTCGGCCTCGGCCCAGCCGGCGACGTCGCCGACGCTGTACGCGCTGGTGTCGAAACCAACGAGGTCGGCGACGACGTAGGCGACGCTCTCGGCCTCGGTCTCCATGAGCCCGCGGTGCTCGGCCTACTCCGCGAGGTCGGGGGTCCGCCCCTCAACCTCGGGCCTGAGTGCGGCGATGCGAGACGTCGAATGGGCACCTGGATCGGAGCCGCAAGCGACGCGAAGGGCTGGACATCCCAGAGCTCACGGTGGGCGTTTGGATGAAGATTGAGTGGATCGGGGCTCATGGCTCGACGCCGCGTGACGCGTACTACTCTCTTGGCGCGGATGAGCCGATAATGTATGTTATGTCAGATTGCGTGAAGGCGAGCTCTGCACTCTCTTACCTTGACCCCGTACGTGGAGACGTCCGGCACGGCTATGAGCGTGAGGATGAACGATCCCACAAGTTCTCGCACGCGAGGTCGGTCAGCCGTTCTCGGTCAGCGTGATCCACCCAACCCGCGGCTCGGGTCCGCGTACTTACCGGTCGTCCTCAGCCCCGACGAACCTCGAAGCCCAGGCAGCGTTCGTCATGCTCCACGACGAAGGCTTGTGAGGTTTCTTGCTCCGACGAGCTACCGCGAGAGCAAGCTGTACACGTAGACGAGAGACGTGGTTTTCGTCTCGCCACGCAACACCACTAGCTGGTCCCGTTGCCGCAGCGTCTTCACGTCGGTCGCGCCGAGACGCCGGAGAACGCGTTCTCCCTCATCTGTGCTGAGCTTCTGCCCGGGCTGGGGTGCCGGGTAAGACGCCCCGTTGCCGAGGCTGGCGCCGTCGCCGACGTTGTGCAGTTCGAGAACCCCGCTGACGATCTCGGGGCTGCCCAGCAACCCATGAGACGTAGATGCGGAGGACTCCAGGACTTTCGCTGAGGCGCCGTCCCACCGCAGCCCAGCAACTAACTCGAGCGTCTCTACTGGTACGTCGTGGCATTGGTCGGTGACCGAGTTGCAGATGCCGAACATTGTTTCCCGTGCAACGACGTGCTTCACGCCGTAGAAGCCGAGAAGCACCATCGTTGTCGCAAGCGCCGTGACTCCGATCGTCCACATCCGCTTGCGCATGTACGCCTCCCTGCTGCTCCCGTCACCCTGCCACACGGGCCGGTACGACCGCGGCGTCAAGACAGTCTGCGGCTTCTCACCCCACGACGGCCGCCGCGTACGGCGGTTGGTCACCCTCCGCAGGTGGGCGTTCCTTCCGAAGCCGAACATGTTCCGACTTCCGTAGGACGCGGAGACAAGCGAGCATCGCGCATGGTGGGACCATGCGCGATGCTTCGTTCCCGAGGTCCCCCCTCCGGCGGGGTGTCGTGGCCGCGCTCGTGGCACTGCTGCTGGTTGCGGTGGCCTTCGGCGGGTATCGAGTGCTCAACCCGCGCGGGGAACTTGGGACCTGTTTCGTGTTGTCAGATACGTGCCGGAACGTGCCGATGAGCACCATCGAGCGGTACAGCGGCCTGCAGTTCCCACCCGGGACGCGGACAGAGCAGTCGATGGCGAGGATCCCGGGCTTCGTCGGCTTCCGGCCGGCGTTCGTGAGCGCCGTCCTGCAACTCCCGCCGCAAGGCGCCGTGCAGGTGGTCGGGTACGGTCTCGGCTTGGACTGGGACGGGCAGGCCGACGCCTCGCCGTACGAGCAGCAACTCAGAGCTGCAGGCGTCACACGCATCCGTATCGATACGAACGGCGATGGCGTGATCGTGCTCACCGGGCGCCGAGACGGACAAAGGATGCTACTCGTCTACGTCAACTACCATGACTGACGGCGATTGGTTCCCGCTCGCTTCGAGATTCAGCCCTGAAACGATGCGCGAAGAACAAGCAGCCGCGACAAGCATTCGTCTGTTGGTGCAGCTCGCGGGCGTGCTCGCCGTTGTGGCAGCGCTCATCGTCGGATCCGTGTTCGCGGTGCTCTCCTGGGTGACGGCTGCACCGGACCGCGGCATCTGCCGAGTCAGCGAAGACGCCTGCGACGTCTCACCCCTTGCGACGATCGAGCAGTACACGGATGTGCGGTTCCCCGCGGGAACGCATGTAGTCCGTTCGGACGCTGACCCCGGAGGTCAAGGCGGCTTCGGGGTGCAAAGCGTTTCCGCGGTTCTTCGGCTCCCCCAAGGAAGCCGAGTCCCCACGCTCGACAACGCCACGCCCGCAGCTCCCGATGACAAGGCGCGTGCAGCACTCCGCGAAAAAGGAGCAACCAGTATCACCGGCTTGGAGTCCGACGGAACGAACCTCTTCGCCGGAACGGCAGACGACAGAATCCTCATCTACGTCTGGACTGCTTATGGGCAACTCTGACGGCTTCGCTCCACGTCCGATAGCCGATCGGCTTACGACACACCGCTCCCGTCTGACCGCTCCTGGCCCGAACCCACACCCGGTCGGAGACCTAGCATCAGGGGATGGACGACGCGGTGGGGACACGGCTCAGCGGCCGGCAACGCAAGGCCAGAGTGGTCGCGTTCTGGCCGCTCACTGTGCTGGGTGCGCCGATCATGTGCGCGGCCTGGATCTGGCTCACTCTGGCTTCAACGGAGCAGGTGACGGAGTCAGCCAAAGCGCCGCCGGGCGACACCTCGACCGACGGTCTCTTCGTGACGTTCGGCGTAGTACCGCTTGTGCTCGCACACCTGCTCGGACTCGTCATTCTGCGATCGATTGCGCCGCGCGAACGAGACGAGCGAGGCGCGAGCTGGGCAATTGCAGCCGTTGCGGTTCTCGTCACGTCTGGTATCGGCCTTGCTTTGGCACTGCAGTTCAACGGTGGGGTCCTCCTCACCCCCAATGACGGCGGCTACACGCCATAGAGGCCCCTGATACTTACTTTTCCGTCAAGGCGTCAGAGTTAAGCCGGAGTCAGCGTCCCGTAGACGATCGGTGATCGGACGACTGCGCTCATCCCGGCGCCTAGGCTCTGCCCGTGGAGCGAACGGAGACACCGGTCCTGCGCAAGGGCGTGACGTTGGCGTGGTCCTGCCGACCCTCGCGCTTGTCCTCCTGGCCGCACAGATGCTCGCGTGCGTCCTTGTCTACGTCCACACCGCCCCGATTGATGCTGCGTACGACGTCAGCGCTGAGCGTGGCCGGGGCCTCCTCCACGCTCGTCCCGCCGACGTCACAGCAGCCGGATGGAGTCTCGGCCTCACGTGGATCGCCACGGTCCCCGTGGCGCTGGCAGCGACACTGCTAGCAGCATCAGCCATCGACCGGTTCGGCGCGGAGGGGAACCTTCGCGCGTACGCGCAGTCGGTGACGCTGGTCGGGCTCGTTGGGTGCATCGCCGGCGTCGTTCTCGCCGTACTTGGCATCCTCGAGCTCCTGCGGGTCTGATGGCTGGCAGCTCCGGCACGAGCCGCCGTCGTTCGTTCCGAGACGCAGCGTTGCCCCGTTTGACGATCGGCTATTGAGACAGCAGAACCTGGCTGAGGCCAAGGATGTCGGAACAGTCCTCTTGACCGACTTGGTCGGTTGTATCGGTGTCTTCGTTCCTGCGATCCTTCGCTGTGACCACTCAGCACTTCGAGCTCGACAGCGCCGCCTTCCTCTGGGCACTGGCGCTCCGCGCAGAGACCGCGCCGGTGGTCGCAGCAGACCTGCTGTCGACGATCGAGACTCTGATCCCGCTCTTGGCGCGAACAGACCGTGCGGTGACGGATGACGTCAGGGCACAGTCGGACCGGCTCGACCTCTCGGTCCACGGCGGCTACGGGGACCCGAAGCGAGTGACGCAATCGGTCGGCCGGGAAGTACGCAGGATCCTGGCTCGCCTCGAAGCATGACGACTTCGCTAGAACTGCACGTCTGCCCGGGCCACCGAGCTGTCTCGACAGCCGATCGGCTCCCGGGACGCCGTGCTTGGCTGGCGCACGTGGCAGATAAACCTCGTGGCACTGTGCTTGTCGATGCGGCACTGGAGCACGTGCCCGCCCTCATCCGGTCCGCAGTGGCAGGGATACCACGGTCCTCGATTACCGACATTGATGGCAGCACTGCGGTCATCACTCAACGCTCGGGCGTCCTGATCCCCCGTGCCGAGGTCATCACCCTCGGGTTTCGCCGCGCGGAAGACGGTCGGGCGGAGGTTGTGATTTTGGCCGCTCGGCGCGGAGGGCTCGCTGCTCCCGACGCAGTGCCGTCTCAATTTGAGAGGGCTCTCTTGGCGTCGATCCGCACAGCCTCGAAGGAGGCGACGCACTAGGCGTACGGTGACCGATTGGCTAACGAGAAGGGCCAAAGGCATTCCGGTACCCTCGAGCCGAGCGCTCACTTACGCGCTCGACGAGAGGACACCGTGGTTGCTGCGTTCACTGGGGTGGGATTTGAACCAATCCCGACGGCGATCGTCGCCGTACTGGCTGCTGTGATCGTCGTCAGCGCCATCATCAGGAGTCGCCGCCGCTGAGCGGTGCCTCACTGGCCGATCCCCTATCGGAACCCTGCCTCCCCTCCCCCCGCTCGCGTTTCGCAGTAACCGACGGTGACAGGGTCTGGAGCCGATACTCATCCTTATGTCAGGCCTAGAGGTGCTACCTCGATGCCACAAGGGCCCGCGCCCCGCATCGAGGTCGCTTTTCGCCGGTTGCGGTCGATCCTCGGCATGGCGCCTGAAGCAATCACACGACAGCGGTCGGCCGCCCGGCGGTGACCGACCGTTGTACCTATCGGGGTGTCGTGTCGATCTGCTTCGCCATTGTTGCAGGCCGCAGACCGGTACGCGGCTTTGTCCACGCCGACCTCACGCGCCCTTGTCGCCACTCATTCGAGTGGCGATTCCTTGGATGATGAACAGCGCTCCGGGAATGATGAACATCGCGGCGATGAACAACTTCGCATCATCGCCTATCGAAATCATTTCGAGGACGCCGATCAGGACGAATATCACGCCCATCACGATCGCACCGACCGGCCGTCTAGCTTTGAGGTTCGTGTCTCTCCGATGGTCACTCAGATCCGCAAGCCCCGGGGCTACTCAAACTTCTCATGGGAGATCACCGACGACGGCGTCACCCGCCCGCCCTGCGACGAGATCGCAGACAACGCCGTCACGGTCGGCGCGCGGTCAGTCGTCGATCGTCGATCCTCCGTGGACGGTCGCGAATGCGTCGACCGCACGCCGGTATTCGCGGATCTCGGCTCTTGTGACCTGCAGCGGCAGGTTCCGGAGAGCGTGGATGCGCCCGTTCCGTGCCCAGGCTTCGAGTGCCAGTCCGCGGGAGAACAGCCAGCCGAGGCTGCCGCCCTGGAAGTGGCCGTCCATCTCCGTGAGGTCGATTCCGATCTCGAGTCCGTAGGGCTGGAGGAGCGTCAGGACGTCCTGCGCCGGGAGGCCGGGGCCGGCCATCAGGTCGAAGTCACTCGCGCCCGGGGCGAGGAGGGTGAAGTCGTTGTCTCGCTCGAGCTCTGGTCGGCGCGGAGCTTCCCGGTCCTCGAGGTTCGGGACGACGGGTTCGATGCGCGTTCTGCCGACACGAGGCTGGAGGACGGACTCGGAGCCGGCGGACCACTGTCGGGTTGCCAGGTCGGGGAGTAGAGACGTCAGGAGATGCTGGAGGCCGGTGGGTGCGGATGCGGTGGCTCGACCCTCGAGCGCTTGCCGGAGCATGCCCGGGAGGTTGCCTTCCAGTGGGATCCAGTGATCGCCGATCTGGATCCCGGTTTCCTGGTGGTGAACGTCGACGACTCGGCCGCCTGGGGAGGATGGGTACAGGGCCCAGCGGGTGGAGCCGTCTTCGCGGCGGAGCACCTCGAAGACGTAGTGCACGAGGTCCTCGGCCACGGCCGCGATCGGTCTTGCGGGCAATGGAAGACCGAATGCCGTGGCGCGGCTCGGCGGCCGGATCTGATCGTCGTACTGCGCGGAGCCAAGACGTTCGGTGAAGTCGACAGCCCAGCTCCAGACCGTCTGCAGGCTCGACCAACTGGCGTCTGCCCGCGCCACGGGGCCGAAGTCCTGGCTCATCCAATCGGCCAACTCGGTCAACCGCGCCTCGTGGGATGCGATCGTGAACCGCAGCCACTCATCGGCGTCCTGGGGTTCCAGGTCTGCGAAGTCGATGGATCTCATGTCGGCGATCGTCCCCCTCTCCCGATGGCCTTCTTGCCCGAGTTCCGTCAGGAAGTACCCGTCGGCGCCCGGGTCTCGGTTGCCGCAACGCACACCGTCACGAACTCCGACGCCCGGAACGGTGCCAACTGCTCCTCCGTCGCCCCGTCGTCGGTGACGAGCGACCACGGCCGTTCGATCCGCGTCCACCAGTGGGACGACGCGACACCGAGCTTCGTCGAGTCCGCCAGCACGTACAGCTCCCGCGCCCGCTCGACCATCACGCGTTTGAGTGATGCCTGCTCCGGCGTCTCCTCGCAGAGCCCGAACTCCGCGGAGACTCCGTCGGCACTGAGGAACGCCACGTCGGCGGAGACGTCCGCCATGATCCGCTCCGCGAAGGGGCCAACGAACCCCGAGCTGATGTGCCGCAGCCGTCCGCCGACGACGATGAGCTCGACGCCCGTGCTGTGCTCGAGCGCGTTGGTGGTCGTCAGCCCGGTGGTCACGACGGTGATGCCCTCGCGGTACACGAGGTTCCGCGCGAGGGCTCCGACGGTTGTCCCGGCGTCCAGCACCGCGACTGCTCCGGCTGGGACGAACGTGCTCGCGAGCCGTCCGATGGCGGCCTTCTGCTCGATCGCGATCGCCTCGCGCTCCCGCAGGCTCCGCTCCGGGCCGCCGATGGTCTGGGCGCCGCCGTAGGTCCGGACGATGGCGCCGTCCCGCGTCATCGTGTCGAGGTCCCGCCGGATCGTCGACGCGGAGACCGAGAACACCGCTGCGAGCTCGTCGACGGTGACGGGCTTCTCCTGCAGCAGGCGGCTGATCTCGCGCCGACGGTCGCGGGCGTTCACGTCAGCCTTCGCGCTCCGGGGAGAGGTCGGCGGCCTGACGGAGCGCTTCGAGCAGCGGTTCGTGGTCCACGATGTCCTTCCCGGCGATGTCGAACGCCGTTCCGTGGTCGACCGAGGTCCGGACGAACGGCAGGCCGACGGTGACGTTCACACCGTTCTTCAGCCCGAGCACCTTCACCGGGATGTGGCCCTGGTCATGGTACTGGGCGACGACCAGGTCGTAGTCGCCACGGCTGGCGAGCATGAAGAGGGTGTCGGCGGGCAGCGGACCGATGACGTCGAGGCCCTCGGCGCGGGCGCGGTCGACACCGGGCTGGATCTTCTGGGCCTCCTCGTCGTTGCCGAACAGGCCGTTCTCGCCACCGTGCGGGTTGATGGCCGCGACGGCGATGCGCGGACGCTCGTTGCCGGAGCGGACGAGCAGGTCGTTGCCGCGCGTGATGGTCCGGTAGACCCGGTCGCCGTCGATCGCGGCGACGGCGTCGACGAGGCCCAGGTGCGTGGTGACGTGGATGACGCGCATGTTCGGCGCGGTGAGCATCATCGAGACCTCGTCGATCCCCGCGAGTTCGGCGAGCATCTCGGTGTGGCCGGGGTACTGGTGCCCGCCCATGTGCAGGGCCGCCTTGTTGAGCGGACCGGTGCAGATGGCGTCGATCTTGCCGGCCATGGCGAGCTCGACGGCCTTCTCGATGAACAGGAAGGCGCCGTGTCCGGCCTCGGCCGAGAGCTCACCCCAGGCCAGGTCCTCGGGGATGCACGGGATGTCGAGGACGTCGATGGTGGTCGGGTCCTCGGTCACCTCGGACGGGTCGCTGATGCGGTTGAGGGTCAGCGTGCTCGAGACGACGTCCATGGCGAGCTGCAGGCGGCGCAGGTCGCCGATGACGAACATCGTCGCCAGCGACCGGGTCGCCTGGTCAGCCATCGCCTTGGCGATGATCTCGGGTCCGACGCCGGCGGCGTCACCCATCGTGATCGCGATGATCGGCTTCATTGTTCTTCCTTACTGCTCTGTGTTCTGCTGTCGGAGGGCCCGGACGGTGCGGGCGAGGGTGCCGGCGTCGCCGAACGCCCCCGCCTTCGTCACGAGGACCGGCCGGTGGTCGGGGTGGCTGCTGAGGACGACGCCGGGTTCGACGGTGCCGTGCACGCGGACGGTGTCGATGCCGAGCGCGTCCAGGACGGCTCGGGCGGTCTCCCCGCCGGTCAGGACGAGGGCCCCGAAGCGGTCGGCGCTCCGGGTGACGGTCGCCGCGAGGGCCGCGGCGACGTCGAGGGCGTTGTCCTTGTCGACCGGCACGCCCAGGTCGGGGGTGAGGACGACGTCCGAGACGGAACGGGCGATCTGGTCCGTCGCCGCCTGCTCACCGTCGTCGCGGTGCCGCAACTCGACGTGCTCGGCACCGCGCCGGACGAGTTCGTCGATCTGCGATCGAGCGGGTCCGGAGTAGCTCCCGACGACGACGAGGACGCGGTCGACCGGCGCCAGCGGTGCCGTCGGTGTCGCCCCACTGTCTGCGAGCGACAGCATGTGCGCGGCGAGTCCGCCGGAGCCGGTCACGAGGACGGGGCCGGTGACCAGCCGGGAGGCCCGGGCGATCGTCTCGAGGTCGGCGTCGGTGACCGCGTCGAGGACGACCGCGTCGACGCCGTCGGCGTGCAGGCGGTCCAGCTGGGCCGCGATGTCCGCAGGGCTGTCCGTCGGAGCGGGGCTGAGCCTCCCGGCCTGGAGGCCCGCTGCGGTGAGCGATGCGGCCACGTCACCGGCGTGGTCGCCGTCGATGTTGGGCGCGCCACCGACGTGGACGACGCCTCCGACGGTGGTGCGGCCGGTGCCGGGGAAGGCCGGTGCGACGACCGCCAGGGCGCGCTCCGGTCCGGAGACGGCATCGAGTGCTGCCGCGACCTCGGCGCCGACGTTGCCGCGGAGCAGGGAGTCGATCTTCTTGAAGACCGGCCGACCGAGGTCCACCGAGCGGCGGACGACGGAGCCGACGAGCGAGGCGGCCTCCTGGCCGGACAGGTACCGGCTCTCGGTGTCGACCGCGAGCACGTCAGCGGCAGGCCAGGGGACCTCCGGGCCGAGGACGACCGCGCTGGTGCGGATCGCGCCGTACCCGGCCGCGGCGTCAGCGGCACCGGTCAGGTCGTCGGCGACGATCGTCAGGGTGGCTGCGGCGTCGCTCACGAGGCGGCCCGATCGACGGCGACGGCCGCGACGCCGGACGTGTCCCCACCGGTCTTCTTCGCGGCGAGGCGACGGGCGTACCAGGCGACGATGAGCGGGGTGCCGATCGACGTCACCACGATGGCGGCGGAGACGAGGACGGTCGCGGGACCCGCGGCCTCCTTGTACGCCGGGTTCGCGGCGGCCACGAGCATCGGTACCGCCGCCGCGTTGCCGGCGGTCGACGACGCGGCGAGTCCGCCGAGGCCGGTGCCGCCGGTGAAGCGGTCGGCGAGGAACAGCACAGCACCGCTGAGGAACAGCACGACCAGGCCGAGCAGGACGCCGACGAGGCCGGCGCTGAGGACGGTCTGCAGGCTGATGCCGAAGCCGAGCGCCAGGCCGAAGAAGAAGATGAGCACCGGCGACGCCGACGACAGGAACTTGCGCATCGCCGGGTCGAGCGAGCCGAGGACCATGCCGAGCACCAGGGGGATCAACGCGCCGACGAGTGCCTGCCACGGGAACGCGGAGAGGCCGGCGACGCCGAGGATGAGCATGGTGAGGAACGGGCCGGACTCGATCGTCATGATCGAGTACGCCGCGACGTCCTTGGGCTTGCCGTACTGGCCCATCAGCGCCATGTACAGGCCGCCGTTCGTGTCGCTGAACGCGGCGACGAGGGCCAGGACGGACAGGCCGGCGAGGAAGCCGCCCTGGATGGGGAGCTCGGACATGAACTGCCCGGCGACCACGCCGATGACGACGGCGAGCAGCACCTTCGAGCCGAAGAGCGCCCCGCCCTTCTTGAGGATGTAGGGCGTCGCGCGGAGGTCGATGCTCGCGCCCATGCAGACGTAGAAGACGGCCAGGATCGGCGTGCTCCCGGTGAGGAGGCCTCCCGTGAAGGAGCCGAAGAAGTCCGCGGTTCCCGGGGCGACCGTCGCGAGGACGGCACCCACGAGGAGCGGGACGAGCATCATGCCGCCGGGGACCTTCTCGATGGCGGCCTTGATCGGAACGGACATACGCAACTCCATCGTTTCGTTCCGGGTCGTTCCGGCCCGGTACGACAAGAGTTGCACACAACGCGCAGATGCGTGCGCATTGTGTGCAAAAAGCGAGGACGGAGTCGCTCGTTCTGCGCGACGCAGCCGAGCTCCTGCTCAGCGGGATGGCTCCGGGTTCTGCACGGCCGGACGGGCGGTTGCCGCGAGACGGAGACGAGCCGAGCCTCCCGCCCGTCATCGTGACGGACGGGAGGCTCGGCTCACACGGTCGGGTCAGCGCGCGTCCGCTACTGCACCACCTTGTTCGAGTACCGCGTCACGGTCTGCGGCTGCCCGGACACCGCGCCCGTCGCCGCCGATCCCTGCCCGTTGACGACGTGGTCGATGGTCCCCGCATTCGTGTTGAGCGCGACGGTGGTCATGTCGTGCATGACCACGCCCGGACGGTCCGGGACCTCGAACGACTGCGTCGCGTGGAGCGTCGGGTTCACGTTGGTGAAGATGTAGCTGCCGAGACCCCAGGCTTCGTGCGTCTTGACCTTGTCCGAGACCTTGTACGCCGCCCAGCCGTTGACCTTTTGGTGCCGCCACGATGCCTGGTCCGGTGCGTCGTAGGGCAGCTCGTTCTGGAAGAACACGGTCCGCCCGCGCTCGCCGTTCCAGATCACGTTGTACTTCTGGTAGTGCTCGACGAACAGGCCGGTGGCGGTGACGTCGTCACCGTTCACGACGACTCCGGTGTCGGCCGTGTTGACGGTCCAGCCGACGGATCCGGCGACGCCGTGGTCGGCGCGCCAGGCCCAGATGTCGTCGAGGATCGTGTGGCTGCTGTTGACCTCGAGGCTCGTCGTGGCCTTGCCGACGTGCGGACCGCCGATGCGGAAGAACACGTCCTGCAGGGCGGTCGGATCGGCGGCGCTGCCGGCGGTGGCCGGGTTCCGGTCGACCTTGTGGTGGCCGCTGCCGATCTTCAGCAGCGTCGGCGAGTTGACGGTGCCGGCGTCGAAGGTCAGGCCGGCGATGTCGACACCGGGCACGTCGCCGACGACCATCGGGACGGCGCCGTTCTGAGCGGTGAGCGTGGCCAGGCCGAGCCCCAGCACGACGATGTCGGCGCGCTTCACGGCGATGCTCTTCGCGACGTCGTAGACGCCCGGCGTGACGAGCAGGTTCTTGCCCTTCGCGAGGGCGGCGTTGATCGTCGTCACCGAGTCCGTGGGGTGCGCGACGAAGAAGTCACTGAGGGGCAGCGACCGGCCGGGCGTGTGCCCGTCCGCCCAGCTCGGTCCGACGGAGTTCGTCGCGGCGCTCGGCACGAACACGCGGTACGCCCCGTGGTCGTCGACGTAGAGGTACGGCTTCTCGCGGGAGACCGGCGTCGCTGTCAGCGTCGTGTACGGCGGCACCGGGAAGGACTGGGCCGGGGCGTTCAGGTCGCCGGAGAACACCTGGTTCCAGACGCCGTTCGACCATCCGGCACCGAGGTCGGTGTTGCGGACGTAGAACTGCTGCTGCGACCCGTTCAGCGCGCCGCCCTCGAGCTTCGAGTCGGCGACGAAGCCGCCACTGGCGTAGTTCGGGTCCTCGCAGTACGGCATGAAGGACGTGTAGTCCTTCACGTCCACACGACGCATCGGCGCAGCCTGCGAGACGGCCCACATCTCGTTGCCGGTGTGGCAGGCGTCGGCCGTCGGGACCACGTGGATCGTCAGGTTCGACACCGACCGCCAGAAGGTGTCGAGGGAACCGCTGCCGTTGCGTCCGGTGGCCGTGACACCGCCGTTGATGGTCACGCCGCTCGGGTCCTGGCCGAGGCCGTCGACCTCCGTGTAGTACCCGACCCGGATGTCGAGCGGGTTCGTCGCCGAACCGTAGGTGCCCGGCTTGAACAGCAGCGCGTACCGAGCCGTGCCCATCTCGTTGTCGACCTGCTGCTCGTAGACGGCGTCGACCTTCGCCTGGATGTCGGCCTGCGGCATGTCCGGAGAGAAGACGAGCACGTTCTGGCCGAGGTCGGTCGTGGGCGGGACCGGTGGTGCCGCGACCGCGGTCTGGGTCGTGGCGAGGACGCCGAGTGCGGCCGCGCTCACCGCGACGGTCGCGCCGATGACGCGCCTGCGGGTTCGTGCCCGTCCGAGGGGCGATGGGGAGAGGGGGATCACCGTGACCTGCTTCCTTGCAGACGTGCGGTCCGCGTCGGGCCGGGTGACGTCGCTGTCACCGGGCGGACGACGACGGCCGCGCTGGTTGGGGTGGCGGCAGCGTAGCGCCGGCCAGGCGGTTCGCAGGGGACGGATCCGTCGGGACTCGTTGCGCGGATGATCCGTGCCCGCCATCCGGCGGGGACGTGTGGTAGACCCCTCCCCATGAGCAGTCCTTCGTTCCTCGACGCGGAGACGACGAATGCCGACGAACTCACCGCAGCGATCAGCACGGGGTTCGGGTACCGCATCGCGCCCACCACGCGGGCACTGTCGCACCGGCAGCACGTGATCGTCGGCGACCCGGTCACCGTCGCCGACGTCGAGTGGGACACGGAGGTGCGCGTCGCCGTCGACTCCACCGACGAGGTCATGTTCGTCCAGGTGCACTCCGGTGCCTACGCGTTCAACCCGTGGGGAGCCGAGCACGTGATCGGCGAAGGGGAGGCGTTCGTGATGCCCCCGGACCAGGAGCTCGATTTCGTCATCGACCACGCCTACGCATCGACCTGCTCGTTCTCCGCCCAGGTGCTCCGCCGGGTCGCCGGCGAGATCTGGGACGACGAGGACGTGTGCCTGGCGGAAGGTGCCGTGCGTCCGGTCGACGCTGCCCGGCACTGGCTGTGGCGGCGGACCGTGCAGGAGTACCGGCAGCAGGTGCTCGAGACCCCGGAGGTCTACGGCAACGAGCTGCTGCGCGCGCAGGCGACGCGGTTCGTGGTCGTGAGCGCCATCTCCGCCTTCGGACTCGTCACCGAACCCCGGGGCGGTGCGGAGGAGAGTGCCGCCGTCCGCCGTGCGACCGCCTGGGTCGACGAACACCGCCGCGAGCCGATCACGGTGCAGGACATCGCCGCTGCCGCGCGCCTGTCGACCCGTGGGCTGTCCCTGGCCTTCCGCCGGGAGCGCGGGCAGACGCCGATGGAGTACGTCCGGCTGGCGCGGGTCGACGGTGCCCGGGCGGACCTGATCGCCGGCGACCCGACGCGGGGCGACACCGTCACGAGCATCTCGGCCGACTGGGGTTTCAGCAACGCCGGACGGTTCACGGCGCTCTACCGACAGACCTACGGAGAGACGCCGCGCCGGACGCTGATGCGCTGAGCGTGCTGCCACCGCCGCCTCCGCCCGGAGGGTGCAGAGGGCGGAGGTTGGTGAGGCCCCCGCCCTCTCTTCCCAGGACCCTGATCCGGCCCCGGGGCACCCCCATTGTGCCAGGAGCACGCCGTCGACGCAGGCCGTTCGTTCTGCGGCGACACTGATTCCGAGCAGTGTGCCGATGGCGTCTGAGTGCTACCGTCAGCGTCACGCCCCGGTCCCTGGCCGGGCGTCCGCGGGACGGGGTGGCTCCTGATCCGTCACCCCGTCCCGCCCCACTTCCGCGCCGCGGTGCCGCCCGCTACCGTTCTCGACGGGGGACGTCGCGCAGGCGTGGACGGGTCTCCCGCCGCCGCAGACGAGGGGACGCACCATGCGCTGGACCACCGCGATCGCCGCCATCGCACCCCTCGTCGCCGTGCTGGTGCTCGGCGGCTGCACGCAGGAGCCGTTCGACCCCGCGGCGGTCGGACGCTGGAGTGCCTCGAGCAAGGCTGCCGTGCAGGGCGACGACGACGTGCTCGTCGTGCTCAGCGCCGAGATCAGCGCGGGGCAGACCGAGGAGCACGCGCACGGTTCCGTCGCGTCGACGTTCGCGGGGCCGGTGGAGATCGACGCGCTGGAGCTCTCGTGCTTCGGTGACGGCACGATGTCAACCGAGGTCGAGCTCGAGTCCCACGGCTCCACGGTGACGTACGGCGCGGAGCCGATGCAGTGCGGCGGACGGCCGCAGCGCCTCCGGGTCCCGGCGAAGTGGCGGCACGACGTCGACCGCGTCGGGTTCGGTGGCGGTGACAGCACGGCGGACAGCGCCTGGCAGCTGACCGTCCGCGGGTCCGGCGGCCAGGCGGACTGACACACCGCCGCGCCGGAACCGCCCTGCTGCCACGACGACACGGCGAGGGGCTACGCTCGCCGGCATGGGCCGACACGCCGCAGTGCCATCGACCGAGCCGGCGATCGTGGCCGCGCCGGCGCCCCTCGAGCGTCCGGTCGCAGGACCACGGTCGGTCTCGGTGTCGACCGCGCGCGCCCGTCGAGGCCCCGGCCCGTTGCCCCGTCCACCGCTGCCGTCCCGGTCATCGACACCCTCGTCGGCAGCACCGGATCACGGCACGCCCCGTCGCCCCGCCGCCCACCCCGCCGCCGCGCATCGTTCGGCGGCCCGTCGCGTCGCCGCGGCCGTGGCGTTCGCGACGCCTGTCGCCCTCCTCGCGACGCAGCTGACCCTCCCGGCCTTCGCCGACCCCGCGACGGCGGTCGTCCCGGCAGCGGCGACGGCCCCCGCCGCCCAGACGTTCTCCACGCAGGGCGCGGTCGAGCTCGCCGTGGACCGCGACGGCTTCACGGTGCAGGCGCCGAAGCCGAAGCCGAAGCCGGAACCGCAGACTCCGGCTGCCCCGACCACTGCCCCGGCGGTGCAGTCCGTGGCCGCCAGCGCGGTCGCCCCGAAGCCCGCCGCCGCACCGGCCCCCGTCCGCGTCGTCCCGACACCGACCCCCGGTAGCGCCCAGGCGATCGCCGCCGACATGGTCGCGGCTCGCGGCTGGAGCAGCGACGACTTCGGCTGTCTCGTGTCGCTCTGGGACCGCGAGTCCGGCTGGCGCACCACGGCCGCCAACCCGAACGGCGCGTACGGCATCCCGCAGGCGTACCCGGGGTCGAAGATGGCGTCAGCCGGAGCCGACTGGCAGACGAACCCCGCGACGCAGATCACGTGGGGGCTCGACTACATCGCCGGTCGGTACGGCACCCCGTGTGGTGCGTGGGCGCACAGCGAGGCCGTCGGCTCGTACTGAGTCGTCGGTGCCTGCCGGTCGCTCGTGGTGTGCACCCGTCACCGGATGGACAGCCGGTCTCGGATCAGGACACGGCGAGTGCCCGGCGGAGCTCCTGGCAGAGTTCGCCGAGCGCCTGCGGCACAGCACGACTGATGCGCGGGAAGGCCATGAAGCCGTGCGGCATGCCGAAGTACGTCGTGGTCCGGACGGCGACCCCCGCGTCCTGCAGGGATGCGGCGAACCGGAGCCCGTCGTCCCGGAGCGGGTCGTGCTCGGCGACCTGCACCAGGGCGGGCGGCAGCCCGGCCAGTTCCGCGAACAGCGGTGACGCGTACGGCTCGCGCGGGTCCGCGCCGCCGAGGTAGTGGCGGCGGAACGCGAGCATGTCGGCCTTGGTCAGGATCGGGGCGGTGGCGTTCTCGTCGATCGACGGGCTCGCCATCGTCAGGTCGGTCGCCGGGTAGAGGAGTGCCTGGAACGCGATCGCCGGGCCGGAACGGTCGCGTGCCATCAGGGCGACGACGGCGGCCAGGTTCCCGCCGGCGCTGTCGCCGACGACCGCGACCCGGGTCGTGTCGGCACCGAGTTCCGATGCGCGACCGACGAGGTCCACCGTGGCGGCGTACGAGTCCTCGGCGGCCGCGGGCCAGCGGTGACCCGGCGCGAGGCGGTAGTCCAGGGACGCGACGACCACCCGGGCGTCCCGCGCGATGTTCGACGCCAGCCAGTCGTAGGTGTCGAGGGTGCCCGAGGTCCAGCCGCCGCCGTGCACGAGGACCACGAGCGGTGGGGTCCCGGTGAACGTCGTCGGACGGTACACGCGCACCCCGATCGGTCCGTCCTGCCCCGCGGCGGTCGTGTCGCGGACGCTGACCCCGGGAGCGAGTCCGCCGAGCAGCAGGTCCGTGACGGCGTTGTGGCCGACCACCCGCTGCTGGTCGGCGGTGATCTGGGCCTCGGAGCGGCGGGTCACGGACGCCAGCCCGATCAGCCGTCCCAGGACCTTGGTCCGTCGATCGAGTTCCGTCACGGTTCCTCCTCCGTCGCCGTCCTGGCACAGCCGCCGTCCTGGTGGCTCTCAGCAGTCTCCGCTCCGGACGGGTGCGGACGGTCAGGGAGCGGCAAGCGGAAACCGGGCGACGGCGGAGGATCATGGATCCGGAGGCGGGTCAGTTCCGTAGGGTCGTTCGCGGGTACTCACCGAACGCGGCTTGGTAGGCGCCGGAGAACCGGCCCAGGTGTGCGAAGCCCCACCTTCGGGCGATGTCTCGCACGGAAGCAGTCGCTGCGTCCAGCTGCCGGAGTTCTCGGTGGGCTCCGTGGAGACGAACGGTCTGCAAGTACCGCATGGGTGTTTGACCGAGGTGCCGTTGGAAAGCCTCCTGCGTCGCTCGGACGCTCAGACCAGCAGCCTCGGCAACGTCGGAGACGCTCATCGGGTCGGCGGCGTGCTCGTGGATGTACTCGACCGCTGCGCGGATCCGGTCTCGTCTCGGCAAGAGCACCGCACGAGGCAGCGCGCGCACCCGCGGTGGGTACATCCGCAGGAACGCGGCAGCGGTGCCTCGGGTGAGGGTGTGCCACAGCAGCGTTTCGATGCCGCCGACCTTCAGCTCGCGGGAGAGCAACCCGAGGCTCTCGCGCCACTGCGTGACCGCGGCGGGGTCGAGGGTGCGGAGGTGGTCGAGGCCGAGGTCGGGGACCTCGCCGGTGTGGAACAGTTCGTCGGCGACCTCGTGCACGAGTCGGCGGGACATGTGCACGACGCGTTGGTCGTAGTCCCGGTACTCGAACACGAACTCTCGCGCGCTCGGGAACAGCATCGGGACGTCCCCCGTCATCGGCACCCGGTCGTGCACGATGTCCGGCACACCGGTACCGGAGGTGAGCCACTGGACGATGTACTCGTCCGAGGGCGCCATGACGCCGCGGATGAAACCGTTGATCCGGGACCTGCGAAGGGTCACGTCGGCGTCGCCGACCGCGGTGTGGCGGTAGGTGAAGGGACGTGCGGTGGCCCGGGCGGCCCAGTGCCGGCCGGCGTAGAACCCGCTGAGGTTGAGAACGGCAGCCTCGGGGCTGCTCCCGGCCGCTTCGATCCGGACGTCACTGCGGCCGTCCTCGGTGCGTTCGACGTCCGACGGGTCTTCGTTGGTCGTCGTCATCCGCATCTCCGCGTTTCCCAGCGGCGCCCGCCCTTGCACCAGGTCAGCGCACTCCGACTTCGTTAGAGAGTCTAGCGACCCGACGCGTTGCCGCTGAGGACTTCCTCCTCGGCTCTCGTTCGCCCGTTCATCCCTTTCACGCGGGCCTCCTCGGGGAAATCACGAGTGAGTCGTAGCGTGCAAGGAGCACGAGACCTCGTTGATCGCGTGCACCGTTCTGCACACGATTCGCCCCCTTTGAGCTGGTCGCGGGTGCCCCGCCCACATGACCAGCCGCACCGTCACCAGGTGCGCCTTCCTCGGCGTCAGCCGGCAGGAGCAGGTCGGAACCGGATCATCATGATGTACCTCGTCTACGGACTGTCCTCGATCCTCACCAGCAGCGCGGCCGCAGCCGCCGTGTTGCAGTACACAGCAGCTCTGAGTCAGAGCTCGCTCGCGGACGTCGTGACGATGCCGGCGGTCGATCTGAGCGGCGCGAACACGTCCGTCAGCCTGGTGCTCGGCCCGGGGATCCCCGTGCTCACAGAGGACGCTTCCGACGACGTCCTCGAGCCAGCGCATCAGGAGTTCGTCGACGACATCACCGACCGCACCCGTGCGGTCCTCATCAGCGCGCGTCCCCGCGCCTGACGGAGGCGGCTCGTCCGCCTCTTCGTCGTAGCGGAGCCCTTCGGCGAAGCGCGCCGCGGACGTCTGGAGATGTGGCCGTACGCCCGGGTCAGGTCGCGGTCGCGGTCGCGGTGGGGACCAAAGCGACACTGCGTCGCTCGCGGGGGTTCGGTCGGCGTTCCACCCGTGCAGCGCTGCTGAGACGGTCGACGAGCTTGGTCACACCGGCGGATGTGAGGTGCAGTTTCGCCGCGAGTTCGGTGGGACTCAGAAACCGGTCTCCGCGGCTCGCCTCGACCAGGTGCAGCAGTGCGACCGCATCGGTCGGCCGGATGGCACATGACGTGCGGAACCCGAGTTGGTGGCCGGGATGAAGGCCGTTCCTCGTTCTGAGCAACGGCCTTCAGTCGTACCCGAGCTGCCTGCGGCGGTCGTGGATCAGGCGTCGTGGGCGAGCGAGGAGGACAGCTGCTCGTGTGCCGCGACCTGCTCGAGGAGCAGGTTCGCCTTGTCGAGGGCGGTCTGCACGGCATCGGCACCCGCGACCCAGCGCAGTGGGGGTTCACCGGAATCGGTCAAGGAGACCAGGGCGGCCGCGAGCTTGGCGGGGTCCCCGCCTTGCTTTCCGTTCATGCCCTTCCACGCCTCGATCGTCGTCGCGGTGCGCTCGGCGTAGTCCTCGATCGACAGCTCGGGCCAGATCGTCGACGTGCCTTCGACGAGCAGTTCGGTGCGGAAGAAGCCGGGCTCGACGACCATCGTCGTGATGCCGTACGGAGCGAGGTCGTAGCGGATCGACTCCATCCATCCCTCGAGCGCGAACTTCGACGCGCAGTACGCCGCGACGAACTCCTGGCCGACGATGCCCGCGGTCGAGCTGATCGTGATGACCTGACCGCTGCGCTGGTGACGCATGACGGGCAGGACCGCGCGGGTGACGGTGAGCGGGCCGAAGAAGTTCGTCTCCATCTGCTGCCGCATCTGCGCCGGGCTGATCTCCTCGAAGAACCCGGCGTAGAACAGGCCGGCGTTGTTGACGAGCACGTCGATGCGACCGAAGTGGGCGACGGCAGCGTCGGTGGCTGCTCGGGCGGCGTGCTCGTCGGTGATGTCGAGCGACACCGCCAGCAGGTTCTCCTGGTCACCGAACACGTCGGTGACCTTCGCAGCGTCACGCGCGGTCGCGACGACGCGGTGGCCGGCGGCGAGGGCGGCCCTGGTCAGGTCGATGCCCATCCCGCGTGCTGCGCCGGTGATGAACCAAACCGTGGAGTCGGTCATGGGAGTGCCTTCCTGTCGGGAACGCTGCAAGTCAACGTCGCCGCCTCGGACGGAGCCAGACTCCGCCGACACGGTCACTGACAGGGACCCTCTCGGGGTACCGGCGTGACGTACCGTCGAGGGGTGGACACCCAGGCGGAGATCCGCGACTTCCTGACATCGCGGCGGGCACGGCTCACCCCGGAGCAGATCGGCCTGCCCGACTTCGGTGGACGCCGCCGAGTCGCGGGACTCCGACGGGAGGAGGTGGCTCTCGTCGCCGGGATCAGCGTCGAGTACTACACCCGCCTCGAACGGGGCAACGCGACCGGCGTCTCCGACAGTGTCCTCGACGGCGTCACCCGCGCCCTGCTCCTCGACGATGTCGAAGCCACGCACCTGGTCGACCTCGTCCGTGCTGCCAACGCACCCACGAGCCTCCGGACGCGGCGCTCCGCACAACGACCACAGCACGTCAGTGCGAGCGTGCAGCAGATCGTGGACGGCATGACGGACATGCCGGTGATCGTGCAGAACACCACGCTCGACGTGGTCGCGTCGAACCGGCTCGGTCGTGCGTTCTACAGCGACCTCTTCGGTACTCCGGGCCGGTCGGTGGACTTCGGCCGGTACATCTTCCTCGACCCCCGGTCGCACGACTTCTACCGCGACTGGGACAGCGTTGCCGTACAGAGTGTCGCGGTGCTCCGGACCGAGGCGGCCCGCACTCCCGGCGACCGCGCACTCACCACGCTCGTCGGGGAGCTGTCGGTGGCGAGCGAGGCGTTCCGCACCCTCTGGGCCAGCCACACGGTGCGGGAACACCGTTCCGGCCAGAAGCTGGTGCACCACCCCATCGTCGGTGACCTCGACCTGACGTTCGAGTCGCTCGACATCGGCTCCCGTCGCGGACTCGCGCTGGTCACCTACCTCGCATCACCCGGATCAGCCTCACACGACAGCCTGCAACTGCTCGCGCACTGGGCTGTCACCAACGACACGGGACCGGTCCGCCAGCCCCGCACGACGGAGCGCTGACCCCGGGGCGATCGTCACCGTCCATCGTGACGGACTCCGCCGGCCCCGGCCGTCGCCTGCCGACCTGCTCACGGTGAGCCCGGTCCGTCGGCGGCGACGTGGTGCTCGCGCTGCAGTGGCGCGGGGAGGCGCATCACGAGTCGCCACCGGTTCCCCTCCGAGTCGCGCTCGTAGGAGAAGTCGTCCATCAGCAGTTCGATCATCGCGATGCCGCGCCCGGACTCCGCCATCTCCTCGGGGTCCGGCATCGCGGTGCGGAACGGCACGTGCACCTCGGCGCCGCTGTCGCTGAGCAGCGCCTCCAGCGCCGTCGATGTCCGACGGAGTGTCAGCTCGCACAGCAGCCGCTCGCTGCCCTCGGTGTGCTCGATGACGTTCCCGGCGAGTTCGAGCAGTGCGGTCTCGAACCGGGCTCGCTCCCCACTGCCGAGGTCGGCGTTCAGTTGCCAGAGGTCGTCGACCGACTCGTGCACCTCGTCGACGTCGTTCGGCGGGATCACGAGCAGCACGGTGCGCTCCCACGCCGGCCCGTGGATCTCCGACACGTCGGCCGTCTCGTCACTCACCATGGGCACATACTCACACCTCTGCGGGCCGACGCGGGCCTCATCCGCTCCGACAGCGTCGACCGACCGCAGGTCGCGGGCCGAGGCCGTCAGTGCGCTCGGCCCCGCAGTCGCCCGATCCCCAGCACGATCCCGACGACGACCATGCCGAGGACGAGTCCCGCGACGGCCGAGATCGCCGTGTCGACGACCCACGTGACGACGGGCCCGCCGCCCTCGACGGCGTGCTCGACGTGGTGCAGCAGCTCGTACGGCCCAGCCCAGAACGTCTCCGCCAGGTTCTGGATGACCAGGTGGCCACCGACCCAGAGCATCGCGACGGTGCCGACGATGCTGATCACCCGGAACACGGCCGGCATCGCGCGGACGATCCGGGCGCCGGCGCGACGGGTGCGTCGGACCGGGTTCTTCATCATCTGCAGGCCGATGTCGTCGATCTTCACCAGCAGTGCGACGGCGCCGTAGACCAGCAGGGTCATGCCGAGGCCGATCACGGCGAGCGCACCGAGGGTCTGCCAGAAGCCCAGGTCGGTGTCCAGGCTGGCGAGCCCGATGAGCATGATCTCGGTGCTGAGGATGAGGTCGGTGCGGATCGCCCCGAACACGAGCTTCGGCTCGCTCGCGGCCTCGTCCGAGGCGGCCTCGTGGTGCACGCCGAACCACTCGGTGACCTTCTCGGCACCCTCGAAGCACAGGTAGGTGCCGCCGATGACGAGCAGCCACGGCAGGACCCAGGGCGCGAAGGCCGACAGCAGCAGCGCCAGCGGGATGATGATGACGAACTTGTTGAACAGGCTGCCGAGGGCGATCCGACCGACCACGGGGAGCTCCCGCGCGGGCGCCAGGCCCTGCACGTACTGCGGGGTGACGGCGGCGTCGTCGATGACGACGCCCGCGGTCTTCGCGCTGGCCTTGAGCGCCGCGCTGAGGATGTCGTCCACGACGGCGAGCAGTCCGACTGACATGTGGTGGTCTCCTCGACGGTCCGGGCAAGCTGTCCGACCGCACAGACTAGTGGCCCGGAGGTGGGCGTTCCCGATGAGCCGATCGATCCGTGAACGATCCAGCAGGCCGCCTCGTGTCCTGGGTATGGGAATGCGAACTCGTACCAAGGTCATCATCGGCATCGCGGCGGGCGTCGTCGTGGTCGCAGGGGCCGGCGTCGTCGTCGGTCCGCGCCTCTACGCGGACGCCGTCAACGGCTCGGCGGCCGCCGCGCCGTCGCTCTCCCCGAGCGCCGCGGGCGAGCTCGACACCACCCACGCCGACGGCACGTGGAGGTCGGGCACCGGTTCCTACGCCGGGTACCGCGTGCACGAGGTCCTGCAGGGGCAGGATGTCACCGTGGTCGGACGGACGAAGCAGGTCGAGGGGACGGCGACCGTCGACGGCGGGAAGCTCTCCGACGCCACCGTCACGGTGCAGGTCGGCGAGATCAGCACGCCGGAAGCCGCGCGCGACGCGTACTTCCGTGACAAGGCCCTGCAGACGGACCAGTTCCCGACCGCGACGTTCCGCGTCACGAAGCCGGTGGACGTCTCGAGCGCCCTCGGTGGCTCGACCCAGAGCGTCACCCTCAGCGGTGACCTCACCATGCACGGCGTCACGAAGACCGTGCAGGCCGACGCGCAGGTCGCGGTCGGCGCAGACGGGGACGTCCAGGTCGCCGGCACGGTCCCGGTCACGTTCCAGGACTACGGGGTGACGGCTCCGTCGCTCGGCTTCGTCACGGTGGACCCGAAGGGCTCGGTCGAGTTCTCACTCGACCTCGCGAAGTGACGATGGCCGCATCGGGACCGGACGAGCTGCTCGGCGCGCTGTACCGCGAGCACGGCGACGCCCTGCTCCGGTACGTGCGGCACCTCACCCGCGACGCTGGTCACGTCGAGGACGTCGTCCAGGAGACGATGGTCCGAGCCTGGCAGCGCCCGACCGTCCTGGAACGGGAGCCGGACGCGGCCCGGGCTTGGCTGTTCACGGTGGCCCGGAACCTGGTCGTCGACGATGCCCGGTCCGCCCGGAACCGCCGCGAGCACGGCACGGACCGTCCGGTGGACCAGGTCGAGGCGGACCGGACCGACGCGGTCCTCGACCGCATCGTCGTCGCCGACGCCCTGGCATCGTTGTCGTCGGAACACCGCCGGGTGGTCGTCGACGCGTACTGGCTCGGACACACCGTGCCCGAGATCGCCCGGCGACACGACATCCCCGAGGGCACCGTGAAGTCGCGGTTGCACTACGGGCTGCGAGCACTGCGCCTCGCCCTGCAGGAGAGAGGCGTCACCCGATGAGCGACGACCGGTACGCGGAGTGGGACGCGGCCTACGTCCTCGGGTCGCTCCCGCCCGCGGAACGTCTGGAGTACGAGCGGCACCTGGAGCACTGCGACGCGTGTCGCTCGGCCGTCGCCGAGTTGGCCGGTCTGCCGGGGCTGCTGGGGCGCCTCCCGGCCGACGCCGCGGTGGAGATCGCGGAACCGGACGGGAGGCCCGTCACCAGTGGCGACGGAACGCTCGCCTCGGTCGCGCACCGCGTCCGGCGTCGTCGGCGGCGTCGCCGCGTGCTGGCCGCCGCCGGGGCCGGCGTCGTGGTCGCCGTCGCGGTGGTGGCCGGGCTGGGCCTCGGTCTGCGCGCCGACGGTCCGACCCCGGGCAGCACGGACGCGGCCCGGCCGCCGGCGTCCGCCGGTGCCTCGTCGGACCGGTACACCCTGACCGGCAAGTCCGGGTTCGACGTCGACCTGGCCGTGCGCACCGAGTCCTGGGGCACCCGGTTCGACTGGGGCTGCTCCTACGGCGGGCGCGACTGGGCCTCGGACGGGTCCGTCATGTACGACCTGGTCGTCGTGCGCACCGACGGGTCCGACGAGCGGATCGCGTCGTGGACGGCGGCCGGACGGGAGGCCCGTGGCCTGTCCGCCACGACGGACGTGCCCCGCGCCGACATCGCGAGCGTCGAGGTGCGACTGCGCGGGGAGACGGGAATGCTGGCGCGGACGGACCTCTGAGCACAGGACTCCCACTCCGGGGGCCGCTCGCGCACGAGAGGATGGCGGGATGACTCGCGCGCAGACCGTCCGGGACGCCGTCGTGGCCGAGGTCACCCGGACCGGTTTCGGCGCCCACGGGCTGCACGTGCTCGTCCGCGACGACGTCGCCGACCACCGCTGGACGCCCGACGAACCGGAGGACGTGCAGTCGATCGCGAAGGGCGTCTGCGTCCTGGCGGTCGGGATCGCCGCCGACGACGGTGTGGTCGACCTCGACGTGCCGGTGTCGGAGTACCTGCCCGAGGTCCGGTTCGGCGACGGCACGCAGCGCGTCACGCTCCGTCGCCTGCTCAGCATGACGAGCGGCATCGACCTGCCGTGGTCGCCGACGCTGCTGACCGACTGGCCGGACCTGGCCGTCGAGTTCCTCGGGCGTCCGAGCCGGGGCCGGGTGTTCCAGTACGCGAACGCCAGTACCTACACGGCGATGCGTGTCCTGGCGACCCGGGTCGGTGACGTCGGCCGCTTCGTGCAGGACCGGCTGCTCACCCCGCTCGGCATCGACGGGGCCGAGTGGGAGCGGTGCCCGAACGGCTTCGTCGCGGCCGGCGGCGGGCTGTTCCTCCGGACCGCTGAGGTCGCACGGATCGGTCGACTCGTCCGGGACCGAGGCCGGGTCGGTGCGCAGCAGCTCGTCGCGGCGCAGTGGGTCGACGCCCTGCACGCCGACTGGGTCGTGGCCGGTCGGGACCCGGCGTACCAGCGGTACGCGCTCGCCGGGTGGGACGGGCCGGCGCAGCTCTGGCGGCTGCACGGGGCGGGCGGGCAGATGCTCCTCTTCGATCCGGCGGCGGACGCCGTGGTGACCGTCACGGCCGACGACCACTCCGGGGCGGACGCGCTCGCGTCCTTCGTGGCGTCGGCCTTGGCGGACGTCTCGGACTGACGGGTACCGGCTCAGTCGGTCCTGGTCGTGCCATGCGCCGAACCCGAACCGGCCACACGTCCTCGACGATCCCGCCGTCGATTGCGCGAGTATTGACTTTCCATGTTGGTAACACTTAGTGTTGCCGACATGGAAACACCTTCGAACGACGACGCATCCCAGCCGACCGACGCGGTCACCGCGCTCCGGGTCGCGAGTGACGCCCAGACCCGTCTCGCCGCCCGTGTGCGCTCGCCGTGGTGGGTGCACCTGCTGCGCGGCGGACTCGTCGCGGCGGTGGTCTTCGGGGTCAGCGGGACCGAGAACTCCCCGTGGCTGTTGCTCGGTGTCGTCGGCCTCATCGCCCTGTCCCGCCGTCGTGTGAGCGAGGTCGGCATCGCACGCTCGAACCCCGATCGCTGGCGTTTCGTGACGCTCGGTGCTCCGTGGTCGGTCACCGCTCTGCTCGTGGTCGTCGCCGCCATGGTCTTCCTGGTGATCGTCCGCGACGAGTCCCCGTGGCAGGTGGGCAGCGCCGTCACCCTCGCCGGGATCGTCACCGCCGTCCTCGGGCCGCTCGCCGATGCCGCAGCCAGGCGTCGCTTGGCGGGTGACCACATCGGTGGCGCGCCGGGTGGCGACGCACGGTGAGTGCTCCGGAGCCCGTCTTCGACGCCGTCGTCCACGCGCCGCAGCGGCTGCAGATCTGCGCCATGCTGGCGCGCGGCGGGGAGGTCGAGTTCGGCGTCCTGCGCGAAGCGCTCGACGTCTCGGACGCCACCCTCAGCAAACACCTCCGCATCCTCACCGACGCGGGCTACGTCGACCTCCGCCGTGTGCAACGCGCCAAGGGGCAGGCGCGCACCTGGGTCTCGCTCACCCCGGTGGGGTCGAAGGCGCTCCGCGGGCACTTTGCGTTCCTGCAGAGCATCGCGCCGCCAGAGCCCGTGAACCCGCGTGGCGCCTGACGATCGTCCCCGCCCCCGAAGTGGGGTCGGTGATCCGGCCCGGGTCCGTACTTCTACCGACTGACGTCGTGCGGACGCGCCGATACCGTCGGACCGTGCCCCGACGCCACGCGGAACGACCGCGCAGAAGCCGCTCCACGCCCCGCACCATCGTCACCTCCGGATTCGTGGTGATGACGGTGATCGCCGCAGTCGTCGGACCCGCGACCGGTGCCAGCGCAGCCGACCGGGCGACCGATTCGACACGATCGGCAGCGACCCGCACCGCGCCGTCCACCCGCACCGCGCTGCCGACCCCCGCCACGGTGCCGGCTCCGCCCACCGACGGCACCCGGGTCGGTTCGGGGTCGTTCGCGCCCACACCGCCGACTTCGATCAGCGACAGCGCCGACGTGCAGAAGACGGTGGACCAGCACCTGTACATCGACCCGTCGCAGGCGGGGAAGCCGGTGCCGACCAACCAGTGGTGGACCGACCTGCTGGTCAGCAAGTACTCCGGCGACATGTGGGCGTACCCGTTCGTGTCCTCCAACAGCCGGGACGGTACGAAGCTGACGTACCCGACGAAGTGGAACAGCGACGGCACCGCGATGCAGCTGGAGTCCCCGGTGACGGTGAGCGGCACGGTGACCCCCGCCGTCGACCCCTCGGACGAGCTGCTCGCCGACTTCGAGCACGGCGTCCCCGACGGGTGGACGAGCACCGGCACGGCGTTCAGCGGGGCGACGGACACCGCCGCGGGGCAGAGCCAGGTGTCCGGGTGGGTGGGCAACGGGTACCTGACGTCGTGGGGCGCCACGGGCGGGGACGGCGCCACGGGCACGATGACGTCGAAGCCGTTCACCGTCGACCACTCGACGCTCGCGTTCATGGTCGCGGGCGGCAAGCACGCCGACCAGGAGGCCGTGCAGCTCGTCGTCGGCGGGCAGGTCGTCGCCTCCGCCACCGGCGACGACAGCGAGCGGTTCCGCTGGGTCGACTGGGACGTCAGCGCGTGGGCGGGTCAGCAGGCCCAGCTCCGTGTCGTCGACTCGCTGAACGCCGGTTGGGCCCACGTGATGGTCGACCAGGTGCTCCTGACGGACGAGCCGGACGGGGTCGCGCAGCGGTTCTCGACGGCGTTCTCCGCGACCGAGGCGGACGCCCTCCGCTGGGGCGACTGGAACGTCAGCTGGCGGATGCCGCAGGCGGGTGCGGGCGGCCAGTACATGGACGTCACGAGCGTGCAGGGCAACCCGTACGAGTGGTTCGAGTACCACGGCATGACCCCGCGCCTGTCGGTGCAATCAGGTGCGACGATCACCGACGGTGCCGGCGAGCCGATCAGCTTCCCGTTCACGGGCGACCGGTTCGAGATCCGGCAGGGCGACCACGTGTTCGGCGTGCACGCGCCAGCCGGGACGACCTTCACCCGGAGCGGCAACGCCATCGACGCGTCCGCGGGCACGGCGTACCTGGTGCTCAGCGCCGTCCCGGCGAGTGGCCTCAGCCTGGACCGGTTGCAGCAGTACGCGTTCGCCGTGCCGCGGAACACCACGATGGACTACTCGTACGACCCGGCGGCGGGTCAGGTCGAGCAGCAGTGGTCCGTGCAGACCGACGCGTTGCAGGGCTCGAACCACGACACCGTGCAGGGCTGGTTGCAGCACCAGTACGCCGAGACGACGAACGACCTGCACTTCACCGGTGCCACGTACGCGACCCCGCGCGGCACGATGAAGACCACGATCGGCCACGACGGGTGGACCCTCGACTACGCCTTCACCGGCATCACGCCCACCGGCGCCTCACCGGAGGGGCAGGACGAGCGGGACGTGCTCCGGCGGTACCTCTCCGACTACGCCACCAAGACCACGTACGGCGGCGACACCTACTGGGGCGGCAAGGACCTGCAGCAGCTCGCCGAGTACATGACGGTGGCGCGGCAGATCGGTGACACCGACGACGAGCGGAAGCTCCAGGCCACGCTCACGAAGGCCCTGACCGACTGGTACACGTACTCGACGGGGGAGAGCGAGCACTTCTTCGCCATGTACCCGACGTGGAAGGCGCTGATCGGCTTCGGTGACTCGTACGGGTCCGCGCAGTTCAACGACAACCACTTCCACTACGGCTACTTCGCCGTCGCCACCGCGCTCCTCGGGGCGGTCGATCCCGGCTGGGCGGAGCGGTACGAGGGCATGGCCACCCTGGTGACCAAGCAGTACGCCAACTGGGACCGGGACGACGACCGGTTCCCGCACCTGCGGACCTTCGGCGTGTGGGAGGGCCACTCGAACGCGGGCGGTGTCTCGTCCCCGGGTGGCAACAACCAGGAGTCGTCGTCCGAGGCGATCCAGTCCGAGGCGGGCCTGTTCCTCCTCGGCACGGTCCTCGGGAACGAGCAGATGCAGGCCACCGGCGCGATGGAGTACGTCACCGAACGCGCCGCCGTCCGGGACTACTACCAGAACGCCCACGGCAACACCGCGTCGAAGTCGTACGACGGCAACGGCGCGTTCCCCGACGCGTACCAGTACGGCCAGGCGGGCATCCTGTTCGACTCGGGCCAGGCCGAAGCCACGTACTTCTCCGGCGACCCCGCGTGGATCTACGGCATCCAGTGGATGCCGACCGCACCCTGGTTCGACTTCTTCGGCTGGGACCCGGGCTTCTCGAAGGCGATCATGCGGCAGATGATGGAGGCGCGCCCACGGGTCGTCGGGCAGGACGGCGTCGTGAACGGCAACGCCGCCCACATCCAGATGCTCACCAAGAAGTGGTGGGGCGTGGGGACCTACGGCAACGACGCGATCGCGCAGGACCGGAACGCCGCGATCGGTGAACTCGAGGACGCGGTCCGTGCCGCCGAGGCGAACCACCCCGGGTACGTCACGGCGAGGACGGCCGCGAACCCGCTGTACGACCAGGCGACCGGCACGCTCTTCGTCAGCACCGGTGCGAACGGCGAGGTGGTGTTCCCGGCGCAGTACTGGACCCCGACGACACTGCCCGCGGCACTCGTGCCCACGAAGACCGACGGACCGACGGCGGACAGGCAGCCGAAGGACTGGCCCGTGCAGTCACCGCTGCTGCCGTACCTGTCGACCCGGTACACCGCCGACACGGCGACGATCGACCGGCTGTACTCGGTGGACCTGACGGACCACCGGCCCGGTACCGACACCGCCCACGCGGCGGCGGTGTTCAGCGACATGGGCGACGCGCTCGGCAACGTCGTGCTCGGCTTCCTCGCGCAGTACGACCCGGACACGTACCTCGACATCCACCGGGCACTGTGGGCAGCGGGGGACCCGGCCGTCACCGGGCAGTCGATGGCCGGCCTGGTCTACCACCAGGCGGCGTCGAACCGGATGGTCGGCACCGAGGTCACGGACCGGCACACCTCCGACCCGCTCAGCCAGGTGTTCCGCGCCGCCGACGGCACGTACTCGTACGTGCTCGACAACGTCGACGACGTCCAGCACTCCTACGACGTCTACGACGGCCAGCGGGTGATCGGGCAGATCGCGGTCCCCGCGCACACCCAGATCACCTCGCACCTCGACGCCCACCTGGCCGAGATCGTGGTCGACACGACGGGCAGCCCGAAGACCCTCGCGCCCGGTTCCACCACGCTGTTCACGGCGACCGGGTACGACCAGTACGGCGCGACCATGCCGCTCGACGGGCTGACCTGGGACGCCAGCACCGGCAGCATCGCCGCCGACGGGACGTACGACGCCACGAAGCGCGCCGACAGTGTCACGGTCACCGCCTCGGTGGGGTCGGTCAGCGACACGTACCGGTTCCGGGTCGCCCCGGCTCCCGAGCTCACGTCGATCCGGGTCACCCCGGGCTTCGAGCAGCTCGTCGTCGGCACCCCGACGACGTTCGCGGCGGCAGGCAGCGACCAGTACGGCGACCCGCTCACCCTGAGCGGCCCGGTCACCTGGGCCACGACCCTGCCTGGAGGCTCGGCCGACGACGGCAGCGTCCGTCCGGCCGCCCCCGGGGCCGGGTACGTCACCGCCACGAGCGGCGGGGTGGAGGGCAGTGCCGTCGTCTCGGCGGTCGCCACCGTCCCGGACCAGGCGCTCCACGCCACCGCCGTGGCGACCTCGAGCGACGGGGGGAACAGTCCGGGCAAGGCGCTCGACGGCGACCCGACGACGCGGTGGGAGAGCGAGCACGGGCAGGACGCCGTCGACTACACCGTCGACCTCGGCCGTGCGACCGACATCACCGACGTGGACGTCACGTGGGAGAACGCCGCCGCGAAGGAGTACGACCTGCAGGTCGCCGACGACGCCGACGGCCCCTGGCGCACCGTCCGGAACGTGGCGAAGACGACGGCGGCTGCGGACCACGTCACGGTCGACACCACCGCGCGGTTCGTGCGGATGCACGGCGTCGACCGCCTCACCCAGTACGGCTACTCGATCTGGTCGTTCGAGGTCCACGGCACCCCGTCGGTCTCGGCGATCACCCCGTCGACGGTGCTGGTCGGACCGCGCACCACGCGCCTCCCGGCCGGCGGCGGCACCACGCTCACCGCGTACGGGTTCGACGCGGACGGCGACGGCGGACCGGTGACGGCAGCTGCCGGCTCCGACGGTGCACCGGTGTGGACGATCGACGGCGGAGGCTCGGTCACCGGCGACGGCGCGGTCACCGCGGCTGCCGCGGGTGGTGTCACCTCGACCGTGAGCGCCACCCTCGGCGGGGCCTCCGGGCAGGCGACGATCACGACGGTGACGAACGGCGACGTCGCCGATCCCGGTGACGGCAGTGACCCGGACCCCGGCACCGGCACCTCGCGGGACATCGCGGTCGGGAAGCCGGTGACGACGTCCTCCGACGAGCGCGCGGACCTGGGCGGCGAGCAGGCGGTCGACGGCAGCGGCTCCACCCGGTGGGCGAGCCGCGCGTCGGACGACCAGTGGATCGCGGTCGACCTGGGCGCCGTGGTCCCCGTCGACAGCGTGCGTCTCGACTGGGAGGCGGCGTACGCGGACCGGTACCTGGTCCAGGTGCGGACCACGACGGACGACGACTGGCGGACCGTCACCACCGAGGACCACGGGGCCGGTGGCAGCGCGGTCCACGAGCTCGACGGGGTCCGGGCGCGGTACGTGCGGATGCTCGGCGTGCAGCGCCACACGGCGTTCGGGTACTCGCTCTTCGCGTTCCGGGTGGACTCGACCGAGGGTGCACCGACGCCCGACCTGGCGCGGAACGCCCCGACGACTTCGTCGGCGGACGAGGCCGCCGGTGTCGCCGCGCGGAACGCCACCGACGGTGACCCGGGCTCCCGCTGGGCGAGCGGTCACACCGACGACCAGTGGCTCGACGTCGACCTCGGATCGGCGCAGCCCCTGCACCGGGCGTCCCTGCGGTGGGAGGACGCGTACGGTTCCGCCTACCGGATCGAGGCGCGGAACGGGGCCGGCGACGCCTGGACCACGATCGCGACCGTCGGTGACGGCGACGGAGGCACGGACACGGTCGACCTGTCCGGCACCTGGCGTCACGTGCGGTTCCAGGGCGTGCACCGGGCCACGCCGTACGGGTACTCGCTGTACGGGTTCGAAGTGCGCTGAACCGGGCCACGAAGAGGGCGCTCGGCCGGGGTCCGGGCGTGACGCAGCCCGGCGCTGTCCGCATCACGCCGGATCGGACGACCGGGGCGCTGCCGGCCGTTCCCGGGGGCCGCGGGCGTCGGTGGTGCCGGAGAGGCTGGCGGGAGTTCGTGTTCCTGTTCGGGTCAGGCGCACGAGCCCCGGTGCTGGCACCTGTCCGCAGGTGCCAGCACCGTGGCGTCGTGGCGTCGTGGCGTCGTGGCGTCGGCGCCCAGGACCCGCCGGAGGGTCAGTCCGCGTCCCGCGCCAGGACCGTCACGGTGACGTCGTCCTCGGCGTGCTCCGCGGCCCGCAGGCGCACCGTCTCGAGGAACGCGGCCGTGCTCGGCGCCCGGCGGTACGTCCGCCCGATGTCCGTCAGGGTGTCGATCGTCCCGTCGCCCAGGTCCAGCGCCCCGTCACTCGCCACGAGCAGCGCGTCGCCCGGCTCGAGCACCAGGGACCCGAGGCGGAACGGGACCCCCTGCGGGTGCAGTCCGAGCGGCAGGTCCCGTGAGCGGCGGATGTCCGAGGTGCCGTCCGCGTGCAGGTGCACGACGAGCCCGTGCCCGGCGTCCACGAAGTCGACCCGTCCGGTGCTCGGTGTCAGGCGGGAGTGGAACAGCGTGGCGAACGCCGAGGCCCTGCTGAGGTCCTCGCTGATCCGCGGCTCGACCGCGCCGACGGCGTCGACCGGCGGCAGGTCCTCGTGCTGCCGGAGCGCTGCCCGCAGTCCGGCGGCCAGCAGTGCGGCGGGCTGCTCCTTGCCCATGATGTCGGCGAGCGTGAACGTCACGGCGTCGTCGGCGACCGTCCAGTCGTGGACGTCACCGCTGAGGTCGCCGTACGGCACGCTGAGCCCGGCCAGTGCGTAACCGGGGACGTGGACGGGCGGCGGGGTCAGGGCCTCGACGACCTCGAGCAGCCGGTCGTGCTGCATCCCCTTCGTCAGGGCCTGTTCGGTCCAGCGTCCGAGGTCGATAAGCGCGGCCTCGTCCTGCGGGCTGAACTCCCGCGGCCGGACGTCCATCAGGCACAGGCTGCCGATCGTCAGGTCGCCCGGCATGGTCAGCGGGACGCCGGCGTAGAAGCGGATGCCGCGGCTCGTCACACCCGGCAGGTCGACGGTGCGCGGGTCGGCGAGCGTGTCGGGGACGACCGTCGGCCCGGGGCGCTGGACGGTCAACTGGCAGAAGGACCACTCGAGCGGTCCCGACGTCGGCTCGCCCGCCGTGTTCGGCGTCAAGGTGTGCAGGAGCGTGTCGTCGAGCAGGTTGACGTACGAGAACGGGACGTCGAAGACCTCGCGGGCGATCCGGACGATGCGGTCGAAGCGCTCGGACGGTGCGAGCCCGACGATGTCGAGCGCGGCGACGAGTGCCGCGCGTGCGGATCGTGAGCCGTCGTTGTCCATCTGCCCTCCCCCGCACAGTCGGTCCAGGGCATCCTCCCACGACGGGGACGGCGGCTGTCAGGTCAGGCGTCCCCCGGGACGAGGTCGGTGCCGGTGTCCACCGGACCGAGCGCCTCGAGGACACGGTGCGAGACGGCCCGCAGCGTGTCCGCGTCACCGGCCACGGGCCTCCAGAACAGCTGCTCCAGCGCCGCCGTGTGCGCCCGGATGCCGGCGAGGACCGCGCGTCGGCCGTCCGCGGTCATCACGATCCAACTGCCGCGGCCGTCCGAGGGGCAGTCGGCTCGCGCGACCAGCCCCCTGGCCACCATGCGCGTGACCTGGTGGCTGACGCGCGACTTCTCCCAGCCGATCCCGGCGGCCATGTCGCGGACCCGCAGCCGGTGCTCGGGGTCGCGGTGCAAGCCGATGAGGATCTCGAACTCGGGGATGGAGATGCCGGCGTCCCGCTGCACGGCGACGTCGAGCGCCCGGTCCAGCCCGCGCCAGACGTCGTGGAACACGTCCCACGTGGCCCAGTCGTGGCCGTCAGCGCCGTGCTCCACCATCCCGCCAGCGTATCCGCGAGGGCAGCTCGTCGGGCCGGGATCATCCGTTCGGCGGACTCCGGGACGGCACACGGGCGCCTCCGAGGAGAGGTCGGGGGAGCGGCCTACGATCGAGACCATGCCGCCCGCACGCCTCCAGGACTGCACCGACGACGCGTCCGCCCTCGTCGGGCGCTGGCTGGACGCCTCCCGCGGCGCGAAGCCCGAAGCCCGAGCGGCCCGGCTCGCCGAGGTCCTGCGCGACGAGCGCGGTCTCGACTTCGCCCGCGGGTTCGTCGACAAGGTGATCCGGCCGGACGACCCGAAGGTCGCCGCCCGGAACCTCGAGAAGGCCAGCCGGGACGTCCCGGACTTCCTCGCCTGGTACCTCCGCGGCGCCGTGACCGTCGGTGGTGGCTTCGCGACGATGGCGCCGTGGGCGGTCATCCCGTCCGCGCGCCGGGTGCTCCGCCGACTGGCCGGACACCTGGTCGTCGACGCCCCGCCGGCCCGACTCGGCGCAGCGCTCGGCAAGCTCGCCGGACCGGGCACCCGCCTCGACGTGGTGCCCCTCGGCCCGACCGTGTTCGGTCCCGCCGAGAGCGACCGCCGCCTGGCCTGGATCACCGACCTGCTCGGTCGCGACGACGTCCCGGCGGTGTCCTTCGCGGTCGCGGACGTCGTCCCGCCGACCTCGCCGTGGGCCCTCGACGATGCCACCCAGCAGGCGGTCGAGCGGCTCGTCCCGGTGTTCCGCGCGGCGGACGCCGCCGGCAGCACCGTCACGCTGCTCGTCAACGGCCCGCACGACCTCGACCTCTCCGTGGCCGTGTTCCGCACCCTGCTCGACCAGGACGAGTTCGCCCACGCGACCGCGGGCATCACGCTGCCGGCGTCGCTGCCCGACAGCCTCGGCGTCCTGGCGGCGCTCACCGACTGGGCGGCCGCCCGCCGGTTCCGCGGAGGAGCACCCGTCCGGGTCCGGCTCGTCGACGGTGCCCACCTGGCCGAGGAACGGGCCGACGCCCTCGTGCACGGACGTCCACCGGCCGTCTGGACCGACCGGCAGCACATCGACACCGCGCTCCTGCGCCTGCTCGACGCCGCACTCACACCGGAGCACACCGACGCCGTGCGGATCGCGCTCACCGGGTGGGATCCCGTGCTGGTCGCCGCCGCCCGCGTGCTCGCCGACCGTCGCGGGGTCGCCGACGCGCTCGAGGTCGAGATGCTCCTCGGCATGACGGGCACCGTCCTCGACGCCGTCCGCGCCGACGTCGGCACGGTCACCCTCGTCACCCCCGTGGTGCACCCCGACGAGTTCGACGCGGCGATCCCGTACCTCGCCCGCCGGTTGCGCGAGGGCGCTGCCGGCCCCCTGACGTCCGGTGGTGGCACCGACGACGAGCGCGCCGCCGAGACCGAGCGCGCACGTGCCCGCCTGACCGACGCTGTCGCCGCACTCGGGCACCCCGCCCCGGCCAGCCTCCGCACGCAGGACCGCCGCGTCCCCCTCGGTGCCCCCGAGATCCGCGCCGTGCACCCGCCCGCGGTCGACACCGACGCCGGGGTCGACGCGAACCGGCAGTGGGCGGCCGACCTGCTCCGCCGCGTCCCCCGCTCGCAGCTCGGCACCGCCACCATCCGCGGTGCCCGCGTCACCGACCGCCCCCGACTCGAACGGACCATCGCCCGCACCGCGCAGGCAGGCGTCAACTGGGGTCGGCAGGACCCGCAGGACCGGGCCGAACTCCTGGACCTCGTCGCCCACGAGCTGGAGGCCCGCCGTGCCGCCCTGGTCGAGGTCGTCGTCGCCGAGACCGCGATGACCCTGACCGAGGCCGACCGGCAGGTCAGCGGTGCCGTCGACGCCGCCCACCACGCCGCCGACCGCGCCCGACACCTGGTCGACGTCACGGGAGCGACCTTCGTCCCGCCCCGGCTGACGGTCGTCGTGGCCCCGTGGAACTCGCCGCTGACCACCCCGGCGGACGGCGTGCTCTCGGCGCTCGCCGCCGGCAGCGGTGTCGTCCTCAAGCCGTCCCCGCTCGCCAAGCGGTCGGGTGCGGTGCTCGCCGACGTCTTCTGGAACGCCGGAGTCCCGCACTCGATGCTCCAGCTCGTCGACCTCGACGTCAGCGAGCTCGGCCGCGACCTCGTCGCCCACCCCGCCGTCGACCGGGTGCTGCTCACCGGCTCGCCCGACACCGCCCGCTCGTTCCGGTGGTGGCGTGCCGGCCTGCCGCTCCTCGCCGACACCGGAGCGGTCTCGGCGGCCGTCGTCACCCCCGCGGCCGACGTCGACCAGGCCGTCCGCGACGTCGTCGCCTCGGCGTTCACCCAGTCCGGGCAGGCCAGTGCGGCGATCTCCCTCGTGGTGCTCGTCGGGTCGGTCGGCGAGGACGGCGTCGACAGCCGGTTCCTCCGCCAGCTGGCTGACGCCACCCGTGCGCTCCGCGTCGCCTGGCCCACCGACCCGGCCGCGCAGGTCGGGCCGCTCGTCGTCGAGCCGACCGGGGCAGCGCGGGCCGCCCTGACCGACCTCGGTCCGGGGGAGTCCTGGCTCGTCGAACCCCGGCTGCTCGACGAGTCCGGTCGGCTCTGGTCCCCGGGCGTCCGCGTCGGCGTGCGTCCCGGCAGTGCCGCCACCCACCCCGAGGTCGGTGTCCCGGTGCTCGGGGTGGTGCAGGTCGAGACACTCGAGCAGGCCATCGCGATCCAGAACGGCAGCGACCACGGCCTGGTCGAGGCCCTGCACACGCTCGACGTCGACGAGGTCGCCCTCTGGACCGACCGGGTCGACGCCGGCACGCTCGTGGTGAACCGTGCCACGACCGACACCACGGTCGTCCGGCAGCCCGCCGGCGGTTGGGGGAGCTCCTCGGTCGGTGCGGTCGCGAAGCGCGGCGGCCCCGACTCGGTCGCGATGCTCGGCCACTGGGAGCCCGTCCCCCGCACCGTGCACAAGAGCATCCAGCTGCACGGGCTGCCGCCGCGGGTCACGGCCCTCATCGAGTCGTCCCGCAGCGGTCTGTCCTTCGAGGAGTTCGACCAGGTCCGCGCCGGTGCCACCAGCGACGCCCAGGCGCGCGAGGAGCGCTTCGGTCGGTCCCGGGACACCGCGGACCTCGGCGTCGAACGGAACGTGCTGCGCCACCGCCCGCAGTCCGTGGTCGTCCGGCAGTCCGAGGGCGTCAGCACGGGGGACCTCATCCGGACCCTCGCCGCCGCCACCGCTGCCCGGGCGCACGTCCTGCTGAGCACCGCTCGCGCGCTCCCCGGGCCGCTCACGCAGCTGCTCGCGAGCGGTCGGTCCCCGCTCGACGTCGTCGACCACCTGGTGGAGACCGACGACGAGTTCCTCGCGCGCGCGGCGTCCGGGGCGCTCCTCCACGAGCAGTGGTCGGGAGGGGCCGCTGAACCGCAGGACGCCATCGACATCGTGTTGTCGCAGGGCTTCGAACCCCGGCAGCACACGGCCTTCGGTGGGCCGGGGTCGCGGATCCGCCTGCTCGGCGGTGACCCCCTCGCGCTCGAGGAGGCGCTCGGCGCGGGCATCGACACCGCCATCCACGACGCACCCGTCGTCGAGGCCGGCGTCGTCGAGATGGCGCACTACCTCCGTGAACAGACGGTGGTCGTCACCGCGCACCGGCACGGCGACGTCGACCCCGAGTTCGCCCGCCTCCGCCTCTGACGTCGGTCCCGCGCACCGGACGGGAGGCCCTGCCCACGTCCGGTGCGCAGCCCACGTGATCCGGGCCTCCCGTCCGTCCCCCGCACGACCTGGGGCGCGCCCGTGAGCCGCTGCCCGGCGCGGCGTAGCGTTCGTGCCATGAGTGCAGAAGAGCGTGACAACGGCGTCCAGTCCGAGCCGATCATGGACGGTGCGACCGACGCGACGAACGAAGAGAAGCTGCACGGTCTCGTGCAGCAGGTCCAGCACGACCACGGCGACGAAGGTGCCGGCGTGATGGCCGACCACCTGCGCGACCGTCTCGACGAGACCGGCGTCGAGGCCGAGGACCCGGCCTCCGAAGTCGAGTAGCAGCACGCAGGGACGCCCCCGCCGACCATCAGGTCCGCGGGGGGCGTCCTGCGTCCGGGGGTGCTGCCGGTCAGCGCCGCCCGCGACCGACGAGGGCGACCTCGAGCACGGTGAGGAGCGTCGCGATCCAGAGCTGTCGGACGGCGAACCGCCGCGACTGCCGATCGATCAGGGCGAGCGGGACCATCGTCACGCCGTGGGTGGCGTCGACCAACGCGCTGACGGTGTGGGCGTCGGCCGTCCCCGCACGCAGGACGAGTGCGGCCTGGCCGAGCTGACGGACACCGAGGACCCGACCCAGCACGGCCGGGCGCCCGAGGGCACGGCGGGCGCCGAGCAGGTGGGCGATGCCGATGCCGGCACGCAGGAGCTCGACCGCGAGCGCCCGCTGCCCACGGGTACCGAGGCGGCCGCCGAGGCCCGCGCGGCTCATCGACGGCGTCCGGCTGCCGTGGCGACCGCGAGTCCCGCGACGCCGAGGGCTGCGCCGACGATCCCGTTGCCGAGTCGGCGGTGTTCCACCCACCACGTCTGTGGCGACCACTCGTGCGCCTGCTCGTCGAACACCCCGTGCGCGCCGTGGTCCCCGGGGACCGGCTCGTACAGGTTCGACGGGAGTTCCTCGCCGTCCTTCTCCTCCGTCTGCTGACCGCTGACCAGGGTCTTCGCGGCGTACCAGTCGGCGAACCGACCGCTGATGCGGTTGGCGAGGATCGTGTACACGGTCGACTCGCCGACCCAGGTGCGGCGGCGGGGGCGTTCGGCGGTGGCGGCGATGGCGCGGGCACCGACCTCGGGCTGGTAGATCGGGGCGACGGGCTGCGCGTGGTGCGGGAGCGTCGACTTCACCCAGTTGAACTGGATGGTGTTGAGGGCGGGCATGTCGACCCGGCTGACCTGCACGTCGCTGCCCTGCTCGATGAGTTCGGACACGACGGACTCGGTGAACCCGACGATCGCGTGCTTCGCCCCGCAGTACGCCGCCTGCAACGGGATGCCACGCGAACCCAGGGCCGAACCGACCTGGATCACGTGTCCCGAGTTGCGGGGCACCATGCGGCTGAGGGCAGCACGGGTGCCGTTCACGAAGCCGAGGTAGGTGACGTCGAGTGCCCGTTCGAAGTCCTCGGGTGCGGTGTCGAGGAACTTGCCGAACACCCCGACCATGACGCCGTTCACCCACAGGTCGATCGGGCCGAGTTCGGCTTCGACGCGGTCGGCGGCGTCCTCGACGGCCTGGCGGTCGGACACGTCCGCGACGAGGGCCAGACCGCGTCGGCCGGCCGCTTCGACCTCGGCGACTGCCGCGTCCACCCCGTCCGCACCGCGTGCCAGGACGGCGACGTCCCAGCCGCGTGCCGCGAGCTCCCGGACCGTCGCCCGTCCCAGTCCAGCCGATCCACCGGTCACCACAGCCACTCGAGTCATGCAGCCCTTTGTACGCGGGGCCCCTGCGGCACTGCGGTCAGCCGCTGTCCCCCGGCGCGGGGTGTCGGGGCCCGGGGCGGGCAGGCCGGGACCTAGGCGCGGGCCGGCCCGAAGTCCGTGCCCGAGGTCCGTGCCCGAGGCCCGGGCCCGGCGTCGCTCAGGCGCGCGGACCGGCGAACCGCGTCACGACCCCGGGGGAGTACAGCACCGAGTCCGGTTCGAGTTCGGTCAGCGACATCGGGAGCCCCGCCGCCCCGATCAGGTCGTCGCGCAGCCGGGTGAGCGACGCCCGGTGCACCACCCACGGGTCGTGCTCGTTCGGCCACCACGACGTCCGCCCGGCACGCCCCACGTGCATGCCCCACCGCGCCGTGAGGAACGACTCGAGCGCGGTCGGCTCGGAGATGGGCTCGCCGACCTCCACCTCCAGGAGGGACCGCAGACGCGACCCGTGCCGGTGCACGGCGTACGCCGTCCGGTCCCCGTGCTGCCGACGGGCGACCCGCGCCCAGTGGTACGGCGTGCCGGTGACGACGCGGGCTGCCGCGGCGGGCAGGAACTTCCCCGCGTCGAGCGACAGGAACACGACCCCGCGGCGCCCCGCGTCGTCGCGCGTGTAGACGCGGACGTTGACCTCGAGGAAGTCGCCGACACGGCCGGTCCGTCCGAGCGGCCCGAACGGCGGGAACCGGGTGTCCTCGAAGCTGAACGCGATGAGGCCCACCCACGTCGTCACCCCGTCGTCGCTGCCGTCCGGCGCGATCGTGTCGGGTCGGGTGCCCGACGGCAGCAGCGGCGCCACCGCGGAGACGTCCACGCGCCAGTGCACGAAGACGACGTCGCGCCAGGCCTGTTCGATCCAGGGTCGTCCTGGCAGGGCCGGCGCGGTCGGCGTCACGGCCTGGACCCCTCCGGGCAGCGTCGCGGTCATCAGGTGGTCCCGTCCGTCGTCGTGGTCCGGTCCATCGTGCTCGGCCCCGCTGTGCTCTGCCCCGTTGTGCCCTGCCCCGTTGTGCCCTGCCCCGCTGCGCCCTGCCCCGTCGGGCCCGACCCGACCACCGGCTGGTCGTCCCAGCCCTGCTGCGGCGTCGCGCACGTGCCGCGGAACACGTACTGCGAGGGCCGCTTCCGCTCGTTCGACACCCAGTCGATCGCGGGTCGTCGGCGCTCCGGCGGGGTGTACCCGATCCGGTACACGGCCATGAGTTCGAGCTCCGGCGGGACCTCGAGCAACTGCTCGACCTGGTTCCAGGACTCCTCGATCTCCATCGGGAACGACACGAACTGGATCCCGAGGCCGAGCTCGGTGGTCGCCAGCCAGATGTTCTCCATCGCCGCTCCCATGCTGAACACGGAGTAGAAGGCGTTGCGGGCCTCCTTCCGGTACTCGGCCCGGTCGAGCATCACCCCGAGCAGCAGCGGCGACCCGGCGACGAGCTTCCGGTTCTCCTCGCCCAGGGTCTGCGGGACCCGGAGGGCGTTCATCAGGAACTGCCCCCGCTTCGTGAACACCTGGTTCGTGAACGGACGGAGCGGCTTCGGCAGCTTGTCGAACAGCATGCCGTCGCGACGCTCGTCCATCTCGGCCTGCGAGAACCGGAAGTACGGCCGGTACCGCTCGAAGAACGTGCCCCGGGACATGGTCGTCGTCATCGCGCTGCCGCTGATGTCCGCGATCCGGTCGATCGTGTCGCGCTCCTCGACGAGGACGAACCGCCACGGCTGGCTGTTCAACTGCGACGGCGCCCGTCCGGCCAGTTCCACCAGCAGGCGCTGGTGCTCCTCGGACACCGGGTCCGGCAGGAACGCCCCGTTCGTGGTCCGTCGGCGCCGGATGGCCTCGATGAGTTCCACTGGTGTCCTCTCGGTACGACGGCAGCGGTCAGCGCCGCGCGAGGACCGCCCCCAGGTAGGACGGTGCGGCGGCGACCGCGGTCTTCCAGTGTGCTCCGCTGCGGGGGTTCGTCCGTGGAGCCAGCGCCAGCGGGACGAGCGCCGGCAGCAGGAACAGCGCCGCGCGGGACCGTGTCCACAGCGGTGTCGTCGCGGCCGCCCCGGTGAGCACGGCGG
Source organism: Curtobacterium sp. MCPF17_001 (assembly GCF_003234615.1). Classification (NCBI taxonomy): domain Bacteria; kingdom Bacillati; phylum Actinomycetota; class Actinomycetes; order Micrococcales; family Microbacteriaceae; genus Curtobacterium; species Curtobacterium sp. MCPF17_001. The sequence goes on along the minus strand of NZ_QKSL01000001.1, from coordinate 196,203 downwards.
TCGCCACGAACAGCCCGTGGTGGACCACCCGCAGCCGTCGGGTGCGGATCAGGCGCAGCGCGACCGCGGTGCCCCACAAGCAGTTGACGACGTAGGCGACGGTCGCAGCGGTGACCATCCGCCGGGCGGCCACCGACCCGGGAGGCCCGCCGCGCCTCCCGGCTGCCGTCCCAAGTCCCATGGGCGCGACCCTACCCTCCCGCGAAACGCAACCCGGGCGGCTGCGCGCACGGGGATACCGCTGCGAGATGACACCCACGTTGCGTTTCGCGGGAGAGGGGTCAGTCGGAACCGCGGCTGACGAGCTTCGACAGCACGATCGCGGAGCGGGTGTGGTCGACCTGCGGGGCGAGGCGGACGCGGTCCAGGGCCTCTTCGAGCGCCGGCAGGTCCCGCGAGCGCATGTGCACCACGGCGTCGGCACTGCCCGTGACGGTGCCGGCGTCGACGACCTCGGGCACGGCGTCGAGCAGGGTGCGCAGTTCGTCGGGGGAGACGGTGCCGCGGCAGTACAGCTCGACCCAGGCCTCGGTGCCACGGTCGTCCACGGCGGGGTCGACCTTGATCGTGAAGCCCTGGATCACGCCGTCGGCGACGAGCCGGTCGACGCGGCGCTTCACGGCGGAGGCGGAGAGCCCGACGACCGAGCCGATGTCGCCGTAGCCGGCGCGGGCGTTCTCCCGGAGCTGGTCGAGGATGCGGTGGTCGAGCGAATCCATTGTCCTCATCCTACGCGGGGTCCTTGCGAGCGGATGCGGCGGGACGCAGGAAACGTGCGTGTCGAGCCGCGCCACCGAACGGCCCTCCTGTGCAAGGATCAGGGCAGGCGTCGACCTGGTCCGCCTCCGGCGAGTGAGCCTGCATCTCGTCGGAGCTCTCACCGTGGTGGTTCCTGGCAGGCTCGGGCCCCGGTCCTGGAGGACCTCGTGTCGAACACCGCACCCCAGCCCACTGCCGCCGCCCCGCAGCGCACGGCCACGCACCGCACCGTCCTGATGTGCAAGCCGACCCACTACACGGTCAGCTACCGGATCAACCCCTGGATGCACCCGGAGGAGCCGACCGACACCTCGAAGGCCGTCGCCCAGTGGCAGAGCCTGGTCGACGTCTACGAGCAGCTCGGCTTCGAGATCCACCAGATCGCACCGATCGAGGGCCTGCCGGACATGGTCTACGCGGCCAACGGCGGCTTCGTGCTCGACGGTGTCGCCTACGGTGCGAAGTTCCAGTACCCCGAGCGGCAGCCCGAGGGCCCGGCCTACATGGACTGGTTCCGTCAGGCCGGCCTGACCGTCGCCGAGCCCCAGGAGACGAACGAGGGCGAGGGCGACTTCCTGCTCATCGGCGACACGATCTACGCCGGCACCGGCTTCCGTTCGGACAGCACCTCGCACGAGGAGCTCGCCCGCGTGTACGGCCGCGAGGTCGTCACGCTCAAGCTCATCAACCCGAGCTTCTACCACCTGGACACGGCCATCGCGGCGCTCGACCCGGTGCCGGACGCGTCCGGCCGCTCCAACATCGCGTACCTCGAGAGCGCCTTCGACGAGCCGTCCCTGGCGATCCTGCGCGAGCGCTTCCCGGACGCGATCATCGCGACCGAGGAGGACGCCGCCGTCCTCGGCCTGAACTCCTACTCCGACGGGTACAACGTCGTGATCGCCGCGCGTGCCACCACGTTCGCATCGCAGCTCCGCGAGAAGGGCTACAACCCGATCGGCGTCGACCTGTCCGAGCTGCTCCTCGGCGGTGGCGGTGTGAAGTGCTGCACGCTGGACCTGCACCCGATCGGCACCGGTACCTCCGTGGCACGGTCCTGATGTCCACGGACACCGGACGCACCCCCGGGCCGGCCACCGTGGCGGCGCTCGCCGTCGAGGACCGTGCCCTCGCGCACAACTACAGCCCGCTGCCGGTCGTCATCGCGTCCGGCCACGGTGCGACGGTCACGGACGTCGACGGCCGCACCTACCTGGACGGGCTCGCCGCCTACTCGGCGGTCAACTTCGGGCACGGCAACCCGCGCCTCCTGACCGCGGCCCGCGACCAGCTCGACCGGGTGACGCTGACCAGTCGGGCGTTCGTCACCGACCGGCTCGGCCCGTTCGCCGAGGGGCTCACCGCGCTCACCGGCACCGAGATGATGCTGCCGATGAACACCGGCGCCGAGGCGGTCGAGTCCGCGATCAAGGTCGCCCGAGCCTGGGGCTACCGCGTCAAGGGCGTGCCGCAGGGGCAGGCGACCGTCATCGTCGCGAGCGGGAACTTCCACGGCCGGACGACGACGATCATCTCGTTCTCGGACGACCCCGACGCCCGCAACGACTTCGGGCCGTACACGCCCGGGTTCCGCACCGTGCCGTGCGGCGACGTGGCGGCACTCCGGGAGGCGATGGACGAGACCGTCGTGGCCGTCCTGCTCGAGCCGATCCAGGGCGAGGGCGGCGTCGTCATACCGCCGGCGTCGTACCTGCCCGCGGTCCGCGAGGTCTGCGACGAGTTCGGCGCGCTGTTCATCGCCGACGAGATCCAGTCGGGCCTCGGGCGCACCGGCCACACCCTCGCGGTCCAGCGCGTGGGCGTGACGCCGGACCTGATCACGCTCGGCAAGGCCCTGGGCGGCGGGATCGTCCCCGTGTCCGCCGTGGTCGGCCGCGCCGACGTGCTCGGAGTGCTGCGGCCGGGGGAGCACGGCTCGACCTTCGGCGGCAACCCGCTCGCCGCCGCCGTCGGCACAGAGGTCGTCGCGATGCTCGCCGAGGGCACGTTCCAGCAGCGGGCGCTCGACGGCGAACCGGTGTTGCGCGGGTTCCTCGACGAGCTCATCGGCCAGGGCGTCGTCGCACACCGCGTCGCCGGGCTCTGGGCCGGGATCGACATCGAACCGGCACTCGGCACCGGCAAGCAGGTCGCGAAGGCGCTCGCCGCCCGAGGCGTCCTCGTGAAGGACACGCACGGGTCCACGATCCGCTTCGCCCCGCCGCTCGTCGTCACCGACGAGGAGATCGCCACCGCGATGCAGGCCCTCGGCGCGGTCCTCCGCGACCTGGCGTAGCAGCCCGGCGGCCGCGCGGCCGCGCGACCGCGCGGCCGCGAGCGCGAGCCGCCCACGCACAACAGGAACCGGCCCGAACCACGAACTCCCGTGGTTCGGGCCGGTTCCTGTTGTGCCCCTCCTGTCGGCGCCCGCGCCGCACCGCGCGGGCGCCGCACCGCGCGGGCGCGGCACCGGGCGGCGCGGGGCGAGACGGACGGGAGGCGCGGGGCGGGGACGCCACGCGCCTCCCGTCCGGAAGACGGCGCTAGACGCGACCCGGCGCGTACGCCTCGGCCAGCCGGTCCATGAGGGCGTCCTTCTCCTCGTCGACGACCTGCGCCTCCGGGTGCGCGTCGTACCAGGCGACCAGCTCGCGGGCACCCTCGCGGAACGACGTCCGGGCAGCCCATCCCGGCACGAGCGTCCGCACCTTGCTGTTGTCGAACACCATGCTGTTCGCCTTGTCGCCGACCGCGCCGGCGCCCCACTCCGGGTCCGCGGCCATGATCGCGTCCGCCGGCACGTGCACGATGTGCGGCTCGGGTGCTCCCGCGGCGGCGGCGACCTCCTGGTGGATGCGGTCCCACGTCGGCGACTCCTGGCCGGTGATGTGGAACGCCCCGCCGATCGCCTCGGCCCGGTCGAGCACCCCGACGAACGCGACCGCGAAGTCCCGCGCGTGCGTGATCGTCCACAGCGAGGTCCCGTCGCCCGGCACGACGACCGGCTTGCCCGCACGCATCCGCGCGACGACCGTCCAGCCGCCGTCGAACGGCAGCAGGGTCTCGTCGTAGGTGTGCGACGGCCGGATGATCGTCATCGGGAAGTCGTCCTGCCGGTACGCAGCGACCAGCAGGTCCTCGCACGCGATCTTGTCCCGCGAGTACTGCCAGTACGGGTTCTTCAGCGGCGTCGACTCGGTCACCGGCAGGTGCGTCGGCGGGGTCTGGTACGCCGAAGCCGAGCTGATGAACACGTACTGCCGGGTCTTGCCCGTGAAGAAGTCGATGTCGGCCTGCACCTGGTCAGGGGTGAACGCGACGAAGTCGATGACGACGTCGAAGGTGCGGTCGCCGATCGCCGCCGCCAGCGCGTCCCGGTCCGCCACGTCGGCCTGGAGGCGCGTCACCGAATCCGGCAGGGTCCGCTTCTCCGTGGTGCCCCGGTTGAGCACCGAGACGTCGAAGCCCTGGTCCACCGCCTCGCGCACGCAGGCGGCACTGATGATGCCGCTCCCGCCGATGAACAGCACGCTGGATCCGGTCATGGATGCTCCCTTGCTCCCGGCGGTGCGTCCGCGCACCGCGCCTCTTGCGATCCTGCACCTCACGGACTGGGGCGGGCGTCCAGGACCGCCGGGAGGCTCGCCACCTCCGTCGCCCACTCCGCGGCAACGGGGTTGATCCAGCCGAGCAGTTCGATCGCGTCGGAGTGGTCGCGGTGCAGGTCGCGCTGGTGGATCGGCTCGTGGTGGGCGGCGCGGTTGCGCACGAAGTGCAGCTGCTGCATCCGTGCTCGAACCTTGCGCTGACGGGTCAGGATGTCGGCGGGCCCTGCCGGGAACGCCCGATGGAGGGCCGGCGTCCAGAAGGCGGTGAGGTACCGGCTCTCCACGAGGTACCGCCAGAAGCCGAAACTCAGCTCGGCCAGCACGCGCCCGTGGACCTCTGCTCCACCATGTCGCGCCGCCCTCGAGCGGGCCTTCGCCAGGTCAGCGCTGCCCTGACGGTCGAGCGGGACGTGGTCAAACCACGAGCGCGACGAGTGGCGGCGTTCCGACCAGCGGCACAACTCCCTGTCCATTGCATTGCGTGCCACGACCTCGACGATGCCGGTGAGCTCCAAGACGCTGGAACTCGCTCGCATGTTCCATTCGTAGAGGCGCAGCGCTCGGCTCCGGCTCCCGGTCACTCGGTCGTAGGAGGACAGCCGCTCCGGCGTCAGCAAGACCACGACGTCGTCTTCCTTGCCGTGCATCCCGCTTCCTTCCGTCGCGTCGGACAGTCGTGTAACATCAATGCCGAAGACCCCGGAACGATCACTGGCCACGGCCACATCGCCGGGGTTTCGTCTTTCCCCTCCCGACGGGCAGTGATACATCACCCTACAGGTGGCAGGGCGGCCGGGGCGGGTCCCGATGGACCGGCCGGGGCGGCCGGGGGACTACCGTCACGGGCGTGCCGCATCGACGCGGCCACGACAGGAGTGACAGACACATGGAGTACCGCTACCTCGGCAACTCGGGCCTCAAGGTCTCCGAGATCACCTACGGCAACTGGCTCACCCACGCCTCCCAGGTCGAGAACGACGCGGCGATCGCCTGCGTGAAGGCCGCCCTCGAGGTCGGCATCTCGACGTTCGACACCGCCGACGTGTACGCCAACACCGGCGCCGAGACGGTCCTCGGTGAAGCGCTGAAGGGCGAGCGTCGCCAGTCCCTCGAGATCGCCACGAAGGTCTTCGGCCCGACCGGTCCCAAGGGCCACAACGACACCGGGCTCTCGCGGAAGCACATCCTCGAGTCGATCGACGGCTCGCTCGGCCGCCTGCAAACCGACTACGTCGACCTGTACCAGGCGCACCGCTTCGACCACGAGACCCCGCTCGAAGAGACCATGCAGGCGTTCGCCGACATCGTCCGCCAGGGCAAGGTCCTGTACGTCGGCGTCTCCGAGTGGACCGCCGACCAGCTCCGTGCCGGTGCCGCACTGGCGAAGGACCTGGGCTTCCAGCTCATCTCGAACCAGCCGCAGTACTCCGCGCTCTGGCGGGTCATCGAGGAGGAGGTCGTCCCCACCTCGAAGGAACTCGGCATCTCGCAGATCGTCTGGTCCCCGATCGCCCAGGGCGTCCTGACGGGGAAGTACCAGCCGGGTCAGCCGCTGCCCGAGGGCTCCCGCGCGACCGACGACAAGGGCGGCGCGAAGATGATCGAGCGCTTCATGAACGACCAGGTGCTCACCGCCGTGCAGGAGCTCAAGCCGGTCGCGAACGAGCTCAGCCTGTCGATGGCGCAGCTCGCCGTGGCGTGGGTGCTGCAGAACGAGAACGTGGCGTCGGCGATCATCGGAGCCTCGCGTCCGGAGCAGGTGCACGACAACGCCGGCGCTGCCGGTGTGCAGATCCCGGCCGAGCTGATGTCCCGCATCGACGACGCCCTCGGTGCCGTCGTCGAGCGCGACCCGTCGAGGACGAACGACAGCAGCCCGAAGACCCGCGAGGCGTAGGCCGCGCTGCCCGGCCGGTACGAGCCTCCCGGCCGGCTGCGCACAACAGAAGGCGGCTCGAACCACGGCAATCCGCGGTTCGAGCCGCCTTCTGTTGTGCGTGGACGATCCGAACCACTTCCTGTCGGATGCGACCGTCGAGGCAGTTCGACCGCCCGCGCAACGCACGCCCGCGCAACGCAAAAGAGCCCCCTACCGAAGTAGGGGGCTCTTCACTGTGGCTGGACGCGGCGTCGATCCGCGGACCTTTCGATTTTCAGTCGAACGCTCTACCAACTGAGCTACCCAGCCGTGGCGACCCTGACGGGACTTGAACCCGCGACCTCCGCCGTGACAGGGCGGCACGCTAACCAACTGCGCTACAGGGCCATGTGGAATTGCTTGTGTTGCTGTTCTTGCTTCGGTGTCGTTCTGTTCTGCTTGCTGTCCCCCGGTGAGGAGTGACCCCAACGGGATTCGAACCCGTGCTGCCGCCGTGAAAGGGCGGTGTCCTAGGCCACTAAACGATGGGGCCGCAAGCAGTGCATCGCGCTACCGATGGACAAGCATACGGACGGTCGGCCCTCTTGCCAAATCGAGCCCGGCGAACGGTCCGCTTGGGCGTGTCGCGCCACCTCGACGGACCCTCAGGGAGTCGCCGGAGCGGGCTCCCGAGGAGCGGGCCGACCCGGTGCGAGCATCGATGCTGACCTCTCACCCTCGAACGGGGTGTTCCTGGGCTGACCCATGTTGTTACTGTTGCGTCTGTTGACAGTGTGACGTGCGCCACGCCGGACTGTGACGAAAACGAGACCCATGTCGACTCCCTCCCTCCTCCCCGCTCGCCCCCGCCGCCGTCTGATGGCCGCCGGGGTCGCAGTCGTGCTCGCCGCCGGGGCCCTCGTCGCCCTCGTGCCGTCGGGTGCTGCCTCGGCCGCGACGTACCCGAGCTGGGACGACGTGCAGGCCGCCAAGCAGTCGCAGTCGGACCAGGCCGCCAAGGTCACCGAGATCAGGGGCCTCATCGCGCAACTGCAGTCGCAGTCCGCCGCGAAGGAGAAGGCCGCCGCCGCAGCCGGTACGGCGTACCAGGACGCGCAGACGGACTACGACCGCAAGGCGCTCGAGCAGCGGAAGCTCCAGTCGCAGGCGGACGACGCCGAGAAGACCGCGGCAGCCTCCGAGGCGCAGGCCGGCCAGCTCGCCGCCCAGCTCGGCCGCTCCAGTTCACAGGACGTCACCACGGACCTCCTCACCAAGCCCTCCGCCTCGGGTGACCTGCTCTACGAGCTCGGCGCCATGTCGAAGCTCACCGAGCAGGCGGACGGGATCTACTCCGAGGCGAGCCAGGACCGCGGGACGGCCCAGGCCCTCGCCGACAAGTCGAAGGTCGCCGAGGACGCGCTCGGCGAGCTCGCCGCCCAGGCCCAGGTGAAGATGCGCGCCGCGCAGAGCGCCGCGGACCAGGCGCAGGCCGCCGTGGCCGCCCAGGCCGCCAACCAGGACCGCCTGGAGGCCCAACTCGCCCTCCTGACGTCGAAGACGAAGACGACGCAGGCCGGGTACGAGAAGGGCGTGAAGATCGAGAAGGAGCGCCAGGCGCGTCTCGCCCGGGAGCGTGCCGCCGCGGCTGCCGCAGCCGCCCGGGCACTCCCGGCCGCAGCGACCGCGGGTGTCCCGGCGTCCGGTGGCGGCGCGACCGGCGGCGGCGCCGCGAACTCGTCCGGATGGGTACGCCCGGCCGCCGGCTTCCAGTCGAGCCCCTACGGCCTCCGCGTCGACCCGTACACGCACGTCTACACACTGCACGCGGGCGTCGACCTCGCCCCGGCCTGCTACTCGCCGATCTACGCTGCAGCGTCCGGCACCGTGACCTTCGCGGGCAACGGCGGCGGCTACGGCAACGAGGTCATCCTCGACAACGGTGGCGGCATCTCGACGGCCTACGGGCACATCGTGAACGGCGGCATCATGGTCGCCGCCGGCCAGCACGTCACCGCAGGACAGCAGATCGCGCAGGTCGGTTCGACCGGCTGGTCGACCGGCTGCCACCTGCACTTCGAGACCCGGGTGAACGGCGCAGCCGTCGATCCCGTCCCCTTCATGGCAGCGCGGGGGATCTCGGTATGAGCACGAGCACTGCCAGGAGGCACTGACCCGCATGAAGAAGCCTGCACGTTCCCTCGTCTGCGGCCTCGCCACCGTCTCGATGCTCAGCTTCGGGCTCTCGCTCGTGGTGGCCGTCCCGGCGCAGGCGGCCCCGTCCGCTCCGTCGTGGAAGGACGTGCAGGCGGCGAAGGACGACCAGGCCGCGAAGCAGCGGACGGTCGACGCCCTGACGGCACGCATGTCGAGCCTCCAGGCCACCGTGGACCGCACCGGTGCCACCGTGCAGGAGGCGGGGCAGCGGTACTCCCTCGCAGCGTCGCAGCAGCAGGAGGCCAAGGACACGCTGGACGGTCTCACCGGTCAGGCGAAGCGTGCCAAGGCGGCGGCGAAGCGGTCCGCCGGCCAGGTCGCGGCCCTCGTCGTCGAACTCTCGCGCTCGGGTGGCGGTGACCTGTCCACGTCGATGCTCGTCGACTCCCGTGACGCGAAGGACCTGCTGTACCAGGTCGGCACGATGACGCACCTGTCCGAGCGGTCCGCGACCGTGCTCGACAAGGCGCAGTCGGACCAGCGCACCGTGGATGCCCTCGCCGCGCAACAGCGGCAGGCGACGAAGGCCCTGACCGCCGCGACCGAGAAGACGAAGGACGCGCTCGACAGCGCGAACGACGTCGCCGCGAACGCACAGTCCGCGCTGGCGTCCGGGCAGGCGAAGCAGGACGAGGTCCTCGAGCAGCTCGCGTTCATCAAGGGCACCTCGGTGGCCACCGAGCAGGCGTACTGGTCGGCGCAGCAGGCGAAGCAGGCCGAGATCCAGCTCGCCGCCCAGGCGAAGCGCGACGCGGCGCGTCCCGCGGCGGCGAACGGCGGTGCAGACGGTCCCAGCGGATCGTCGACCGGCGTCCCGCCCGCGTCGAAGCCCGTCACCTCGAACCCGTCGACGTCGAACCCCGCGTCGTCCGCGCCCTCGGGTGGTACCGCGGTAGCGCCGAAGCCGGCCGCCCCGAAGCCCGCCGCCCCGAAGCCGGCGGCCCCACAGCCAGCGCCGCAGCCGGCCGCACCCGCGCCGAAGCCCGCAGCCCCGAAGCCCGCGGCTCCGAAGCCGGCGGCCCCCGCCCCGGCACCCGCGCCGGCCCCGGTCGTCAGCAGCCCGTCCAAGGCCGCCGGCGCGATCGCGTACGCCCGCGGACAGCTCGGCAAGGCCTACGTCCTGGGCGGTGCCGGCCCGAACGTCTGGGACTGCTCCGGCCTGGTGATGATGGCCTACAACTCGCAGGGCATCACGACCGGTGGGCACAACGTCGTCTGGCAGTACAACTACTTCGGCTCGATCGGCCGCCTGGTGCCGCTGTCGCAGCGCCAGCCGGGCGACATCCTGTTCTACTCGACCAACGGTGCGGCATCCGGCGGCTACCACGACTCGATCTACACCGGCAACGGGCGGATGGTCGAGGCCGCCCGCCCGGGTGTCGGCGTCGTCGAGCGGGCGGTGTGGACCCCGAGCCAGCTCCTGCCGTACGTCGCCCGTCCGAGCGGCGCCCTGTAGCCCCGAACACCGCAGAACGGCCCGGCCCCACGAGGGGACCGGGCCGTTCGCGCGTCAGCAGACGAGGGTCAGTGACCCGCGGGCACGTACGCGGCCTGGCCGGCCTGCACGATGGCCTCGGCCTCGGCGGCGTCGCCCCAGCCCTCGGCCTTGACCCACTTGTTCGGCTCGAGGTCCTTGTAGCGCTCGAAGAAGTGCGCGATCTCGGCCTTCGTCTGGTCGTCCACGTCCGAGATGTCCTGGATGTGTGCCCAGCGCGGGTCCTTCGCGGGGACGACGAGGACCTTCGCGTCGATGCCGGCCTCGTCGCTCATCTTGAAGACGCCGACCGGGCGGACCTTGACGCCCACGCCCGGGAAGGTCGGGTACTCCAGGAGCAGCAGCGCGTCGACGGGGTCGCCGTCGTCGGCCAGGGTCTGCTCGAAGAAGCCGTAGTCCGTCGGGTAGACGAACGAGGTGAAGAGCACGCGGTCCAGGTACACGCGACCGGTCTCGTGGTCGACCTCGTACTTGTTGCGGCTGCCCTTGGGGATCTCGACGACGACGTCGTACGCGGCCATGTGCACTCCTTGGTTCTTCCGGTGGTGGTCTGTCGGCCGTCGGGACGGCCCGGCTAACGTTACCGGGTGAACACCGAGCGTCCCCGGCTGGATCCCGCCGTCGCCGCCGTCCGTCTGGCGGTCCGCACCGCGCTGGCCCGGGCGCTCGACGAACAGGTCGTCGCACCGGGCGACCTCGTCCTGGTGGCGCTGAGCGGCGGAGCCGACTCGCTCGCCCTCGCGGCGGCCACCGCGTTCGAGGCACCGAAGCAGGGCCTGCGCGCCGGCGCGGTCGTGGTCGACCACGCGCTGCAGGCGGGTTCGGAGGCGGTCGCGGCACGGGCCTCCCGGCAGGCCGCCTCGCTCGGGCTGGCGCCGGTCGTCATGGACCGTGTCGACGTCGGGACCGCGGGTGGTCCGGAAGCCGCCGCCCGGGAGGCCCGCTACGCCTCGATCACGTCGGTCGCGGCCGCCGAGTGGTCACCCCTCGTGCTCCTCGGCCACACGCTCGACGACCAGGCCGAGACGGTCCTGCTCGGCCTGCTGCGGGGGAGCGGACCGGACAGCCTGACCGGCATGGCGCCGCTGGTGCGGCCGGACCGGCCGGGGCCCTCGCTCGCGCGGCCGATGCTCGCGCTGCGTCGGGCGACCACGCGTCAGGCCTGTGCCGCCTCCGGACTCGACCCCTGGGACGACCCCCAGAACGATGACCCGGCGTACGCGCGGGTGCGGGTGCGGAATGCGCTGATGCCGGTCCTCGAGCGGGAGCTCGGACCCGGTGTGCCGGAGGCCCTGGCCCGCACCGCCGACCAGCTGCGCGAGGACTCCGCGGCCCTCGACCACTTCGCCGAGGAGATGGCGGAGGACCTCGCCGAGCACTCCGAGGCCGGCATCTCGCTGTCCGTGCCGCAGCTCGCCGCGAATCCACCGGCACTCCGGCAGCGACTCGTCCGACTGGCGGTCGAGAGCGAGTTCGGCGTGACCCTGTCCCGACTGCAGACGCTCGAGGTCTGCCGGCTCGTGACCGACTGGCACGGCCAGGGACCGATCGACCTGCCCGGTGTCCGTGCCACGCGGACGGGCGAACGGGTGTCGTTCGCCGCCAGGGACCCGCGCGCAGGCGGTTAGGCTGGTCCGGTGGAACTCTCCGACGTGCAGGCCGACCTCTCCGAAGTGCTCTTCACCCCCGAGCAGATCGACGACAAGATCGCCGAACTCGCCGCTGCGGTGGACCGGGACTACGCCGGGCGCGACCCGCTCCTCGTCGGCGTGCTGAAGGGCGCGGTCATGGTCATGGCCGACTTCTCCCGCCACCTCAAGATGCAGGCGCGGATGGACTGGATGGCGGTGTCGTCCTACGGCTCCGGCACGAAGTCGTCCGGCGTGGTGCGGATCCTCAAGGACCTCGACACCGACCTGCACGACCGCGACGTCATCATCGTCGAGGACATCATCGACTCCGGTCTGACGCTGTCCTGGCTCAAGCAGAACCTGCAGTCCCGCGGGGCCGCCAGCGTCGAGATCGTCGCCCTGCTCCGCAAGCCCGAGGCCGCCAAGGTCGAGGTGGACGTCAAGTACGCCGGCTTCGAGATCCCGGACGCGTTCGTGGTCGGGTTCGGCCTGGACTACGACGAGCGCTACCGCAACCTGCGCGGCATCGGCATCCTCGCGCCGCACGTCTACTCCTGATCCGCCCCGGGCGTCAGGTGCGACCGGGCGCCAGGCGCGACCGGGACGTCAGGCGCGACCGGGACGTCAGGTGCAAGCGGGTGGCAGGGCGTCGTCCGCAGGGCGATGCTCCTGATCCGTGGAGTTCGCCCGCAGAGGACACCCATTCTCGCCACAGAGTGACGGCCGTATGCTGAGCGGCACGCACTTCAGGCAGCAGAAAGGTGTCGGGCCGTCGGGCCCGGATCACATGGACTTCAAGCGCATCCTCCGCGGGCCGTACATCTGGATACTGCTCGCAGTCGTGGGGATCTTCGTCGGATGGACGTTCATCGCCCAGTCCGGCACCCAGGAGATCTCCACCCAGAAGGGCCTCGAGCAGCTCTCGGACGGCAAGGTCTCGTCGGCCGTCGTGAACTCCACCGAGCAGCGGGTCGACCTCACGCTCCGCAACGACGGCGGCACCGAGCAGTTCTACTACTCGACCCCCCGTGGCACCGAGGTCGTCGAGGCGGTCTCGCAGGCCGACCTGCCCAAGGGCTACAACGACCACGTCCAGCAGTCGAACGTCCTGGTGTCGCTCCTGCTGACGCTGCTGCCGTTCCTGCTCATCGGCGCCCTGTTCTGGTTCCTGCTCTCGAGCGCCCAGGGCGGCGGCTCGAAGGTCATGCAGTTCGGCAAGTCCAAGGCCAAGATGAACAACAAGGAGAACCCGCAGGTCTCCTTCGCCGACGTGGCCGGTGCGGACGAGGCCATCGAGGAACTGCACGAGATCAAGGAGTTCCTCAAGGAGCCCGCGAAGTTCCAGGCCGTCGGTGCCCGGATCCCGAAGGGCGTGCTCCTCTACGGCCCTCCCGGAACCGGCAAGACCCTGCTCGCCCGCGCCGTCGCCGGCGAGGCCGGGGTGCCGTTCTACTCGATCTCCGGTTCGGACTTCGTCGAGATGTTCGTGGGTGTCGGCGCGAGCCGCGTCCGTGACCTCTTCGACCAGGCCAAGCAGAACTCGCCCGCCATCGTCTTCATCGACGAGATCGACGCCGTGGGACGTCACCGTGGCGCCGGCATCGGCGGCGGCAACGACGAGCGCGAGCAGACGCTGAACCAGCTCCTCGTCGAGATGGACGGCTTCGACGGCAAGACGAACGTCATCCTCATCGCCGCGACGAACCGTCCCGACGTGCTCGACCCCGCGCTGCTCCGCCCGGGCCGCTTCGACCGGCAGATCGGCGTCGACGCGCCCGGACTGCAGGGTCGCAAGCAGATCCTCGAGGTGCACGCGAAGGGCAAGCCGCTCGCCGCGAGCGTCGACCTCGAGCTGCTCGCCCGGAAGACGCCGGGCTTCACCGGTGCCGACCTGGCGAACGTCCTCAACGAGGCCGCGCTGCTGACCGCCCGGTCGAACGCGCAGCTCATCGACAACCGCGCCCTGGACGAGGCCGTCGACCGCGTGATGGCCGGCCCGCAGCGCCGCACCCGGATCATGTCCGACCAGGAGCGCCTCATCACCGCGTACCACGAGGGTGGTCACGCCCTGGCGGCCGCAGCGATGCGCCACACCGACCCGGTGACGAAGATCACGATCCTGCCGCGTGGTCGGGCCCTCGGCTACACGATGGTCCTGCCGCTCGAGGACAAGTACTCCGTCACGCGCAACGAACTGCTCGACCAGCTGACGTACGCCATGGGCGGCCGTGTCGCCGAGGAGATCGTGTTCCACGACCCGACCACGGGTGCGTCGAACGACATCGAGAAGGCCACCGGCACCGCCCGCAAGATGGTGACCGAGTACGGCATGAGCCAGGCGGTCGGTTCCGTCAAGCTCGGCTCCGGGTCCAGCGAGCCGTTCGTCGGCCGTGACATGAGCGGCGGCACCGGTCGCGACTACTCGGAGAACATCGCCGAGACCGTCGACGCCGAGACCCGCGCCCTGCTCGAGGCCGCGCACGACGAGGCCTACCAGGTGCTCAACGCCAACCGCGACATCCTCGACCGCCTGGCCGGTGAGCTCCTCGAGAAGGAGACGCTCGACGCTCCGGAGCTCGTGGAGATCTTCAAGGACGTCCGCAAGCTGCCCGAGCGCCCGCAGTGGCTCTCGAGCGACAAGCGTCCGGTGAGCGACCTGCCCGCGATCGAGGTCCCGGGCAAGGCCGCCGCGATGGCCGAGGAGCCCGTCGGGATCGACGCCTCGAAGCCGCGTCGTCACCGCCCGTTCGGCAACCCCGGTATCGCCCCCGCGTAGGCCGGCATGACCGACCTGCCGACGAGACGGTCGCGTCGGCTCGCCGAGGTGAGCCGGGCCCGCGAAGCAGCAGCAGCGCCGGCGACGGTCGCGATCGACCTCCGAGCACCCGCACCGGTGCCGGAGATCGTGACCGGCCGTCGCCGCGGTCGCTCCACCCCGGAGGGCACCCGCGTGATGGGGATCCTCAACGTCACCCCCGACTCGTTCAGCGACGGCGGCCTGCACCTGGCCGTCGACGCGGCACTCGCGCACGCCCGACACCTGGTCGCGACCGGGGCCGACCTGGTCGACGTCGGCGGGGAGTCCACCCGGCCCGGGGCGGAACGGGTGCCGGTGGACGTCGAGCAGGAGCGCGTCCTGCCGGTCGTGCAGCAGCTGGTCTCCGAGGGGATCGCGGTGAGTGTCGACACGATGAACGCCAGCACCGCCGAACGCGCGGTCGAGCTCGGTGCCGTGATCGTCAACGACGTCTCCGGTGGGCTCGTCGACCCGGACATGTCCCGGGTCGTCGCCGAGACCGGCGTGGGCTTCGTCGTCATGCACTGGCGCGGCCACAGTGACCGGATGTACCGGAACGCCGAGTACACCCACGCCGTGGAGGAAGTGCGGCGCGAGGTCGAACTCCGGGTCGCCGAACTCATCGTCCTCGGCGTGCGCCAGGAGCAGGTGGTCATCGACCCGGGCCTGGGCTTCGCCAAGCGCGGGCAGCAGAACTGGGAGATCCTGGCGGGCTACGAACGCTTCGCCTCGATCGGTCTGCCGGTCCTGGTCGCAGCGTCCCGCAAGCGGTTCCTGGACGGCGTCGGCAGTGCGGCCGGGGCACCCCCGGTCGAACGAGACCTGGCCACGGCGGCGATCAGCCTGCTGGCGGCCGAACGCGGCGCCTGGGGCGTCCGTGTGCACGACCCGGCGCCGACCCGCGCCGTACTCGACGTCTGGGACGCCTGGAGGGCAGCTCGATCATGAGGGACACCATCCGCCTCGTCGGAGTCCGCGCACGCGGGCACCACGGGGTCTTCGACCACGAACGCGCCGACGGACAGGACTTCGTCGTCGACGTCGCGGTCGAGGTCGACGCGACCGCCGCCTCCGACTCGGACGACCTGGCCGAGACCGTGCACTACGGCGTGCTCGCCGAGCAGGTCGTCGCCGAGATCGAACGCGACCCGGTCGACCTCATCGAGACGCTGGCGGAGCGGATCGCCGCGGCCGTCCTGACGCACCGTGCCGCCCTGGCGACCGAGGTCACGGTGCACAAGCCGCAGGCCCCGATCACCGTGCCGTTCACCGACGTGTCGATCACCATCCGGCGCGAGTCCGCGGTGCGCCCTGACGACGCGGCCGCCGCCGAGAGCGACCCGCTCGAGGAAGGAGCGTGACGCGCGCCGTCATCGCCCTCGGTGCGAACCTCGGCGACCGAGGGAGCACCCTCCGTGCCGCTGCGGCCGCCGTCGCCGCGCTGCCCGGTGTCCGTCCGGTGGCCTCGAGTCGTGAGGTCGAGTCCGTCGCCCTCACCCTGGACGGCC
The DNA here is from genome assembly GCF_003234615.1 of Curtobacterium sp. MCPF17_001. NCBI lineage: Bacteria > Bacillati > Actinomycetota > Actinomycetes > Micrococcales > Microbacteriaceae > Curtobacterium > Curtobacterium sp. MCPF17_001. The sequence goes on along the minus strand of NZ_QKSL01000001.1, from coordinate 180,330 downwards.
TCGACACGACGAAGCCGCGGTACCGGAACGGTGTCGTGGTCGTCGAGACCGACCTGGCGCCGCAGGAGCTGCTCGACGCCCTGCACGGCATCGAGGACGCGCACGGCCGCACCCGCGACGTCCGCTGGGGTGACCGGACGCTCGACCTCGACGTGATCGCCCTCGACGACCTGCGGATCGACACCGACACGCTCACCGTGCCCCACCCGCGCGCCCACGAGCGGGCGTTCGTGCTCGCGCCCTGGGCGGACGCCGACCCGGAGGCGGTGCTGCCGGGCCACGGGTCCGTCACGACCCTGCTCGCGGCGCTGGGCGACGACACTGACCGGGTCGACGAACCCCGCCTGTTCGACCGCGCCGCGCCGGAGGTCACCCCGTGAAGCCGACCCGGGCCTCCACCCTGATCGGCGTCGCCGTCGTCGCGGCCGTCGCCGGCTTCGCGGTCGACACCGCCCTGACCGCCCGGCAGTCGCCGACGCTCCTGATGTCGGTCCCCCTCGGCCTGACGCTGCTGTTCATCGGCATCGCCCTGCTGTTCATGGCCGCGCCGATCCGTCGACAGACCCGGGGCCGGAACGACGGACGCCGGGTGGACCCGATGTACGCGACCCGGGTGGTGTTCCTGGCGAAGGCGTCGAGCATCTGCGGGGCGCTGTTCGGCGCGTTCGCCCTCGGGCTGCTCGTGTACCTCCTGTCCCGGTCCGTCCTGCCTTCGCTAGGCTCGACCCTGCCGAACGCGGTGGCGTTCGGCGGCGGGATCGTGCTGACCGTGTGCGCCCTCGTCGCCGAGCGGATGTGCATCGCGCCGCCGACGGACGAGGACGACCACGACGGGCGGGGCAGCACCACGGCGTGACCGGCCCGGTCGGTCGACGCGGACCGACCACCGCAGACCAGGAGACCCCGATGCCGCCCGAACTCGACGAACCTCATCGGATGGACGAACCACGCCGACTCGACGACGCCGGCATGGGCCTCGACGGCATCACCTGGACGCGGGTCTCGGCGAAGCTCGTCTGGACCGACCTCATCGCGACGATCGTCATCGGCGGCGTCGTCACGGCGGGCCTGGTGCTCATCGGCGTCGCCAGCGGCGGGACCGGCGGGACGGCCGGACTCGTCTGGTTCGTCATCGGTGCGGTCGTCGCGGCCATCGCGATCGTCACGGCAGCGCTCACCCCGCGGCGCATCCGGTCGATCGGGTACGCCCTGCGCGACGACGACCTGGTGCTGCGCCGCGGACTGATGTGGCAGCGCTTCACCGCGGTGCCGTACGGCCGACTGCAGCTCGTGGACGTCAACCGGGGCCCGCTCGACCGGGTGCTCGGCATGAGCGAGCTGAAGTTCGTGACCGCGGCCGCGTCGTCGAACATCCGCATCCCCGGCATCCCGGCCGGTCAGGCGGACGACCTCCGCGACCGACTCGTCGAGCTCGCCGAGTCCCGTCGCGCCGGGCTGTAGGTCGCACGTGTCGTTCCGACCGGACGCCTCGATCCCCGCACCACCGCGCAAGGGCGACCCTGCCGCGGCCGCGCCCCTGACCGACGGCGAGTGGCACCGGCTGCACCCGCTCACACCGCTGCTCAAGGGCGGCATCTTCCTCGTCGTGATCCTGGGCTACGTGCTCAACAACCTCCGCGACCAGATCGTCGAGGTCTTCATCCCCGGCGCAGGCGGGCCGCAGGAGGACGGCGACCCGGTCCGCTACGTGTACGAGCACGGTGTCGTCGGCTGGGTGCTGCTCGGGGTGGCGGTGCTGCTCCTGGTGCTGATCGGCCTGTTCTACCTGTCCTGGCGGATGCACGAGTTCCGGGTCACGGGTGAGATCGTCGAGGTCCGCTCCGGCGTGGTCTTCCGGACCCACCGCAAGGCCCGGCTCGACCGGATCCAGGGGATCAACATCTCGCGGCCGCTGATCCCACGGGTCTTCGGCACGGCCAAGCTCGAGGTCGCGCAGGCCGGAAACGACGCGAACGTGCAGCTCGCCTACCTCGGTGCGAAGGCCGCTGACGACCTGCGGCAGCGCATCCTGGTGCTCGCCTCGGGCGCGAAGGACACCGACCAGCCCCGGTCCGCCGGTCCGGGCGGCGGCGTCCTGCAGGGCCGGGTGGACGAGTTCCTGGCACCCGAGCTCGACCCCGAGGCCGTGCACGCCACCCGGGTGGTCCGCGTCCACCCGGGTCGGTTGATCGCGTCGATGCTGCTCTCCGGCACGACCGTGGTGATCCTGCTGCTCGTCGTCGCGATCATCGTGAGCATCAGCCTGACCGGCCAGTACTTCCTCCTCGTGTCGCTGTTCCCGGCCGTCATCGGCGCCGGCGGCTACTACGTCCGCAAGTTCTCGAAGTCGCTGCGCTACACGATCGCGGACACCAGGGACGGCATCCGGATCGGCTTCGGCCTGTTCTCGACCTCGAACGAGACGCTGCCGCCCGGGCGCATCCACGCCGTGAGCGTCGCGCAGCCGCTGCTGTGGCGGCCGTTCGGCTGGTGGGACATCCGCATCAACCGGGCGACGAACGCCGGCAACGGGGCGTCCACGAACCAGCAGGTCTCGTCGATCGTGCTGCCGGTCGGTACCGCGGCCGAGGTCCGGCAGGTCCTCGAGATCATCCTGCCCGAGCTCGTCGGCTCGGCCGTCGTCGGTCCGGAAGCGTCGATGGAACGCCTGCGCGAGGGATCCGCCGAGGCCGTGGGTGTCGTCGACGACAGCCTCACCACGAGCGGCGACCGCGGGGGTTTCGTGCACTCGCCCCGACGGGGTCGCTGGCTGCGCCCGCTGTCGGCGTCCCGCAACGGCTACCGCTTCGTGCCCGGTGCGGTGCTGCTCCGGCTCGGCGCGGTCTGGCGCTCGCTCGTGGTCGTGCCGCTGCCGCGTGTCCAGAGCGTCAAGGTCACGCAGGGGCCGCTGGAGCGCGCACTCCGCCTGGCCTCGGTGCACGTGCACACCGTCAGCGGTCCGGTCTCCGCCCGCGTCGGCGCGCTCGACGCCGGGGACGCGCAGCGGCTCTGGTCCGGCACGACCGAGCGTGCCGTCGAGGCCGCCGCGACCGACACGTCGCACCGGTGGCGTGACGGCCGGGAGGCTCGACCCACCTCCGGTGCGCCGGGTCGCCACGCGCAGGAGCCCGCGCACGCATCAGGGCAGTGGCCCGGGCAGTGGACCGGTGCCGCGCCCGCCGCACCGGCGTGGCTGACGCAGGACGGGCCTCCCGTCTGGACCGCCGTCCCCGCACCCGGAGCCGTGCGGTGAGGGCCGGACGACTCGGCATCGGGATCATCGGCGCCGGACGCGTCGGCCCCGTGCTGGGTGCCGCGCTCGCGAACGCCGAGCACGCCGTCGTCGGGATCACCGCCGTCTCCGACGCCGGTCGCGACCGGGCCGAGGCGATGCTGCCCGGCGCACCCGTGCTCGGCACGCCGGAGCTCGTCGAGCGGAGCGAACTCGTGCTCCTGGCCGTGCCGGACGACCAGCTGCCGTCGCTCGTGCAGGGTCTGTCGGACGCGGGGATCTGGCAGCCCGGGCAGCTGGTCGTGCACACCAGCCCCGACCACGGGGTCGACGTCCTCGCGCCGGCGATGCGCGCCGGGGCGATCCCGCTCGCGATCCACCCCGCGATGGCCTTCACCGGCACGAGCGTCGACCTGAGCCGCCTGCGGGACGCGTACTGCGCCGTCACCGCTCCCGCGCCGGTGCTGCCGATCGCGCAGGCCCTGGTGGTCGAGATGGGTGCCGAGCCGTTCGTCGTGGCCGAGCGGGACCGCCCCGCCTACGCCGACGCGGTCCGGGCGGCCGTGAGCTTCTCGACGGCGATCGTCGACCAGTCCGCCGGCACCCTGTCCGGCATCGGTGTCGAGCACCCGGGGCGCGTCCTCGGGGCACTCGTCCGCTCGGCGGTCGACAACGCGCTGACGGCGGCCGACGGGCAGTCCGCGATCTGAACCCGGCCGCGAGCCCGGACCGCCGTGTCCGCCGTCCATCCGGTGTCCCGGCCGAGCGCGGCCGGGCGGGTAGCATCGACGCGATCCCCCACGACCTCCGGAGCCGCACCAGCATGACCGACGAGACCGCCCCCGCCACCACTGAGACCGCGGTCGCCGACGCCGCCGCACTGGCCGAGCAGGAGACCAGCGAGCAGCGTCAGGTCCGGCTGGACAAGCGCGCGCGCCTGCTGGAGTCCGGGATCGAGGCCTACCCGGCCGAACTCCCGATCACCACGACGATCCCCGCGGTCCGCGAGCAGTACGCGCACCTCGAGACCGGCGAGGAGACGCAGGACGTCGTCGGCGTGGCCGGCCGCATCGTGTTCTCCCGCAACACCGGCAAGCTCTGCTTCGCGTCGCTGCAGTCCGGCGACGGCTCGCGCATCCAGGCGATGGTCTCCCTGGCCGAGGTCGGCGACGAGTCGCTGGCCCGCTGGAAGGAGTTCGTCGACCTCGGCGACCACGTGTTCGTGCACGGCCGCGTGATCTCCTCCCGCCGCGGCGAGCTGAGCATCATGGTCGACGACTGGGCGATCGCGGCGAAGGCGATCCTGCCGCTGCCGAACCTGCACAACGAGCTCAACGAGGAGACCCGGGTCCGGCAGCGGTACCTCGACCTCATCGTGCGCGAGGACGCCCGCAAGACCGTCCGGGCCCGCGCTGCCGTGATGTCCTCGCTCCGCCAGACCTTCACGTCGCACGAGTACCTCGAGGTCGAGACCCCGATGCTGCAGACCCAGCACGGTGGCGCCTCCGCGCGGCCCTTCGTCACGCACTCGAACGCCTTCGACACCGAGCTGTTCCTCCGCATCGCACCCGAGCTGTTCCTCAAGCGCGCCGTCGTCGGTGGCATCGACCGGGTGTTCGAGATCAACCGGAACTTCCGGAACGAGGGCGCCGACTCGTCGCACTCGCCCGAGTTCGCGATGGTCGAGGCGTACCAGGCGTACGGCAACTACGAGCAGATGGCCGACCTGACGCAGGAGCTGGTGCAGAACGCCGCCCGTGCGGTCACCGGCGGTCCGCTCGTCGTCACCCTGCCGGACGGCAGCGACTACGACCTCGGCGGCGAGTGGGCACGACTCGACATGTACGAGTCGCTGTCCGAGGCGTCCGGCCACGAGATCACCCCGGAGACGCCGCTGTCCGAGCTGCAGGCGCTCGCCGACGCCGAGGGTGTCGAGGTCGCACACGCCACACACGGCAAGTACGTCGAAGAGCTCTGGGAGCACTTCAACGGCGACAAGCTGTACGCCCCGACGTTCGTCATGAACTTCCCGGTCGACACCTCGCCCCTGACCCGGCAGCACCGCACCCGCCCGGGCGTCGTCGAGAAGTGGGACCTCTACGTCCGTGGCTTCGAGCTCGCCACCGCGTACTCGGAGCTCGTCGACCCGGTCGTCCAGCGGGAGCGGTTCGTCGAGCAGGCCCGTCTGGCCGCCGGCGGTGACCCGGAGGCGATGCGCGTCGACGAGGAGTTCCTGCGGGCACTCGAGCACGCGATGCCCCCGTCGGGTGGCATGGGCATGGGCGTCGACCGGCTGCTGATGGCGATCACCGGCCTGGGCATCCGCGAGACGATCCTCTTCCCCCTGGTCAAGTAGGGCGCTGGAGCTCAGGGCGACGCGCCAGCGGCGCGCGACGCCAGCCCCGAGGGAGCCTGCGAGAGCCTGCGAGCTCGGTCCCTCGGGCAGCACGACGTACGATGGGACCATGCCGCATGGAATCGTCTCCGGAGTCGTCTTCGCCCTGACCCCGACGATCCTGCTCGGTGTCATCTTCTGGTTCATCATGCGCGCGATCATCCGTGCCGACCGGACCGAGCGTGCCGCGTACACGAAGATCGAGGCCGAGGAGCGCGCGCGGTTCGAGCGTGAGCGCGGCGTCACGACGACCGCGCCCCCGACCGCCGACTGACCGTATACAGATTCGTCTGCCCGGGCTGATCCGATCCGGACTGCCCGCGGGTCGAAACCGGGCGCACAGCTCCTGATCTGGGGTTCTCGGTCAGAATGTGATGTCGAGCGACGCGCTTCATCTGGCTGAAACACGCGTTCATGCGACCGAAACGCGGAACTGTATACCGTTTCGCTCGTGCCTCTCGCCCCGTTCCGCCTCGTCGGAGTCCTCCACCTCCCGCCCCTGCCCGGCGCCGTGAACTACGCCGGCGTGCCCGTCTCGACGATCGCCGAACGGGCCGCTGAGGACGCCGCCGCGCTGGTCGCCGCGGGCTTCACGCACGTGATGGTGCAGGACGCCAGTGACATGCCCCAGGCCGTCCGCGTCGACGCCCCCACCGTCGCCGCGCTCGCCGTCGTCGGCGCTGCCGTCACCCGGGCCGTGGACGTCCCGGTCGGCGTGGTCGTCGGTCACAACGACGGCCCGAGTGCGGTCGCCATCGCCCACGCCATCGGGGCGAGGTTCGTGCGGGTCAAGGTCCTCACCGGCGTCTCCGTCGGCCCGACCGGCTGGATCGAGGGGTGCGCCCACGACGTCGCGACGATGCGCCGCCGACTCGGTGCCGACGTCGAGGTCTGGGCGGACGTGCACGAGGCCACGAGCCTGGCGCTGGCCGGGAGCCCCGCGTGGGCGGCCAAGGAGGCGCACGACTTCGGCCTCGCGGACGTGCTCGTCGTCACCCGTGACAGCGGAGTCGCCGACGCCCTCGACGACATCGAACGGCTGCGCGCCGTCGCCGACGTGCCGTTCGTGGTCGGGGGCCGGGTGTCGCTCGACACGATCGCCGACGCCGTCCGCCGGTCCGACGGCGTGGTCCTCGGCAGCGCGATCAAGCGCTCGAGCGCCCCGGACGCCCGCATCGACCCGGAGACCGCCGCCCGCTTCGGCCGGACCCTCGACACGACAGGACACCGCGCATGACCAGCACCCCGCCGAGCCCGTTCATCGGTGTCGACAGCCCGCTCGACGCCCGTCAGCAGCAGGTCGTCGAACGCGTCTCCGCCGCCGAGCACGCCTCGATCGTCGCGCTGCCGACCGACCACCCCCTCGACCCGAAACGCCGTGCCCGGGACGAGGCGACCCTCCCGGAACTGATCGCCCAGCCCGACCGGATCCGCGAGACCCTCGCCGCGAACGACGAGGACCTGGACGAACTCGCCGCCCTGATCGCCCGGTCCGAGGTCGACCGCGTGTTCGTGACCGGCGCCGGGGACTCACTCGCCGTCGCGATCGCCGCCCGCCAGGTGCTCGAGCAGATGCTCCGCGTCCCCGTCGAGCCGGTGCAGAGCCTGGAGCTGGCCTACTACGGCGCCCCGCTCGTCACCGAGCGCAGCGTCGTGATCGCGCTGTCGAGCTCGGGGGAGACCACCCGCACCGTCGAGGCCGCGCTGATGGCCCAGCACGCCGGAGCCCTGGTCGTCGCCATCACGAACACGGCGGGCTCCACCCTCGACGTCGAGTCCGCACGCACCCTGCGGCTCAGGGCCACGCGGGTCGGCTGGCCCACCCAGTCCTCGACGACCGCACTCGCGCTGCTGCTCGACCTCGCAACCCGGGTCGGTGTCCGCACCGGGGTGCCGGCGGCCGAGGGGCTCCGCCGGGAGCTCGCGGCGGTCCCGGAGCTGATGGAGCACGTCATCGCGACCACGGAGCCCCGCCTCCGCGCGATCGCCGAGCGGGAGCAGGGAGCGGGTACGTTCCTGTTCTCCGGTGCCGGTCCGAGCTGGGGCAGCGCGATCATCGGCGCCGCGAAGGTCAAGGAGTGCACGCCCGACCACGCCGAGGCGATCCAGGTCGAGGAGTTCCACCACTACAACTCGCTGAAGCGCGGCGAACCGATCTGGGTCATCGCGCCGGCCGGGCCGTCCGTGCCGCGGGCCGTGCACACCGCCAGCGAGGCGAAGCGGTTCGGCGGCGCGGTGTACGTCGTCACGACCGAGGGCGTCGACGCCTTCGACGCGATCGCGGACGAGGTCGTCGTCGTGCCGGCGATCGCCGAGCCCCTCAGCCCGCTGCTCACCGTCCTGCCCGCGCAGCTCACCGGGTACCTGCTGGCGATGGCGCAGTTCACCACCGCGGAGGCCCGGCATGGCTGACTCGCTCCTGTGCATCGGGAACCTGACGATCGACGACCTCGTGGTCGACGAGGCGACGACCACGGCGCTCGGTGGCGACGCGCTCTTCGCCGCCCTCGCCGCCCGTCGCGAGCTGGCGGACGTCCGCATGCTCGCCCCGGTGGGGACCGACCTGCCGGCCACGCTCCTCCAGGCCGTCGTGGACCGCGGCATCCGCGTCGAGCCGACGCGTCCGCGAACCGGTCGCACCATCCGCAACCGCGTGACCTACGCACCCGACGGCAGCCGGACGTGGGACCTGCTGGACGGCGAGGCCGCGTTCGACGCCATGTCGGTGTACCCGGCGGACGTCGGTCCCGACGCCCTGACCGCGAGCGCGGTCCTGGTGTCCGCGATGTCGCTCGGTGCGCAGCTGGCCCTGGGGCCGTGGCTCCGTGAGCGGACCGACGCCACCGTCCTGCTCGACCTGCAGGAGGACTACGTGCTCGGGCACGAGGACCAACTGCTCGCGCTGCTCGCCACCTGTGACGTGTTCCTGCCGAGCGAGCTGGAGGCCGTCCGGCTCGCCGGGACGACCGACCTGGAGGCCGCGGCTCGGCGGTTCCTCGCCGCCGGCCCCGACGTCGTCGTCGTGAAGACCGCCGAGCGCGGCTGCCTGGTCGCGACCGCGGGAGGCGTGACCACAGTCCCGACCGTCGCCGTCGAGCCCGTCGACTCCACCGGAGCCGGGGACGCGTTCTGCGGGGCCTTCGCCGCCGCCACCGTCCGCGGGGGCGACCCGGTCGAGGCCGCGCGGGCGGGTGCCGCCGCAGCGCGCGTCGCGATCGGCGCACACGGGGTGGCGGGGCTGCTCGCCGACACCGAACCGGCGCGAGCGGACGCACAGACGACGCCAGCGACAGCCACAGCGACAGCGACAGCGACAGCCACGACGACGACGGGAGCGGTCCGGTGACCGAGGTGCGCGTCCTCAACCCGAACACGAGTCAGCTGATGACGGACGCCGTCGCGTCGGCGGCCCGCGCGGTCGCCCGACCGGGCACCACAGTCACGGCCAGCTGCTCGTCCACCGCCCCGGTGTCCGTGGAGACCGCCGTCGACGAGGTCTTCGGTGCCGCCGGCGTCCTCGCCCAGGTCGAGCGTGGCGAGGCGGACGGCGTCGACGGTTACGTCATCGCCTGCTTCGGCGACACCGGCATCGACGCGGCCCGCGAACGCGCCGCCGGACCCGTCGTCGGCATGACGGAGGCCGCACTGCAGGCCGCCGCGCTCGTCGCCCACCGCTTCACCGTGATCACGATGCCGCCGCGGACGATCGCGATGACCGACCGTGTCGTCCGCGCCCTCGGGCTCGGCCACCGGTGCACCGTCCGGGCGGTCGACGTCGCGGTCGCCGACATCGAGTCCGGTGCCGGTCCGGCCTACGCCGCGTTCGCCGAGGAGGCCCGCACCGCCCTGGCGACGGACGGCGCGGAGGCCGTGGTGCTCGGGTGCGCCGGCCTCACCGGACTCGTCGGCGCCCTCCGCACCTCGCTCGGGGTGCCGGTGATCGACGGCGTGGCCGCGGCGACCGTCGCCGTCGAGGGACTCCTGGCGCAGGGCATCACGACCTCCCGCGCCTCCACCTTCGCCGAGCCCGTCGGCTCGGCCACCACCCGGGAGATGTGGGGATGAGCGTCCTGTTCACCGACGTCCTGCTGTGGGCGCCCGACGAACCCTCGGGCATGACCGGTCCCACCGACCTGCTCGTGACCGGCACGACGATCGCCGTCATCGGGCCGAGCGCGCGGGCCGCAGCGCCCGCCGACGTCCGGGTCGTCGACGGCCGCGGGCACCACATCGTGCTGCCGGGGCTCGTCAACGCGCACTTCCACTCGCCGGCGAACCACCTCAAGGGCGCGTTCCCGAGCCGACCGCTCGAGACCTTCATGCTCTACGAGTCCCCGTCGGACCCCGCGCTCACGCCGACCCCGCGTGAGGCGTACCTCCGGACGATGCTGGGCGCCCTCGAGATGCTCCGTACCGGGACGACGAGCGTGCAGGACGACGCGTTCCTCATGCCAGCACCCGACCCCGAGGTCATCGACGCCGTCATGCAGGCGTACGCGGACAGCGGGATCCGGGCCTCGGTCGCGCTCGACCAGCCGGAGCTGCCCGACGTCGAGAAGCTGCCGTTCCTCGGTGACATCAGCATCGACGGGCTCGACGAGGCGACGACCCGAGCACTGCACGCCCCCGCTCCCGCAACCGCCGCGGAACTGCTCGACGCCTACGACCACCTGTTCCGGAACTGGCACGGGGCGGCCGACGGTCGGCTCACCGCGGCCGTGTCGATCTCCGCACCCCAGCGGGTCTCGCCGGAGTACTTCGGCGCGCTCGACGACCTCAGCCGCACCCACGACGTGCCGCTCTTCGCCCACATGCTCGAGACGCGGACGCAGCGTGCCCTCTCGCACCCGTCGAGCGGCCAGCCGCGGTTCGCCGGACGGAGCCTGGTCCGCTACACGGCCGACCTCGGGCTGCTCAGCGACCGGGTGAACGTCATCCACGCGGTGTGGGTCGACGACGACGACCTCGACCTGATCGCCGCGGCGGACGCGGTCGTCGCGCACAACCCGGTGTCGAACCTGCGGCTCGGCAGCGGCGTGATGCCGTTCCGCGCGATGCGGGACCGCGGCATCCGGGTGGCGCTCGGCGTCGACGAGGCGATCTGCGACGACACCGTGAACACCTGGGGCGTCGTCAAGCAGGCCGGCCTCATCCACACGGTCACCGGCGACGACCCGGACCGCTGGCCGCGACCGGCGGAGGTGCTCGACGCGCTCTGGGCGGGCGGGGCCGCGGCCATGCGTCGTGACGGCCGGACAACGCTCGGCACGGTCGGACGCATCGCGGTCGGGGCGGAGGCCGACCTCGCGCTCCTCGACCTGCACGCGTCCGCCTTCACCCCGTTCAACGACCTGCGGGGCCAGCTCGTCTACTGCGAGTCCGGCACCAGCGTGCGGATGACGGTCGTCGCCGGGACGGTCGTCGCCGAGGCCGGCCGGGTCACCTCGGTCGACGAGGACGCCCTGCTCGCCGAGGCCCGCGAACTGCACGCCGCCCGTCGCCCCGCCCTCGAGCGCACCTGGGCCGACGCCGACCGGCTCCGGCCCGCCTACGCCGCCGTCGTCCGCCGCGCCGCCGCGACCGACCTCGGCCTGCCCGACCGCGGCATCGCACCCGCACACCGGACCACCACGAACGGGATCACCGCATGACCGCCGACGACACCCTCCGGGCCACCGCACCGGGGCACGACCTCTGGCCCTACCGGCCGATCACCGCTCCCGGTGGCCCCGCCTGGCCGGACGGCAAGCGCCTGGCCGTCTACGTCGCCGTCGGGCTCGAGGAGTACCGCTTCGGCGTCGGCCGGACCGAGGACATCGTGCCCGACGTCGCCGCCCCGGACCTCGTCAACACCTCATGGCGGGACTACGGCAACCGCGTCGGGGCGTTCCGGCTGCTCGAGCGACTCGACCGCGCGGGCATCCCGCCGACCGTGCTCCTCAACACGGCCGTCTACGACACCGCGCCCGAACTCATCCGGGCCGCGCGGGAGGTCGGCGCCGAGTTCGTCGGCCACGGCACGTCGAACTCGGACTCCCTGGTCGGCATGTCCGCCGCCGGCGAGGCCGCGTACGTCGCCGGGGTCGCCGCCCGCATCACCGCGGAGGAGGGCACCGCCCCGGGCGGGTGGTCGAGCCCCTGGCTCAGCCACACCACGTCCACGCTCGACAGCCTGGTCGGCAGCGGGTACCGGTACCTGCTCGACCTCCGGCTCGACGACCGACCCGTCACCGTCCCGACGGGCAACGGGGACCTGCTCGTGCTGCCCTACGCCCTCGAGGTGAACGACAGCACGACCGTCATCGGCCGTGGCGCGTCGGCCGCCGAGTTCGCCGACATGGTGGTCGACGAGTTCGACGAGCTGCTCGACCGCTCCGCCGACCAGCCGCTCGTGATGAGCGTCGTCGTGCACTCCTTCATCTCCGGCGCCCCGTTCCGCCTGCGCGCCCTCGACCGGGCACTCCGGCACATGACGGCGCACCGCGACCGCGTCTGGTTCACCCAGCCGCGGGCGATCGCCGCCCACCTCGCCGCAGCCGGGACGGCAGCCGGGACCACTGCCGCACAGACCAGGGAGCCGAGCGCATGACGACCGCGACGATCCGCGACCTGCACGTCTCCCTCGAGCGGGACGGGGCACGGTCCGAGGTGCTCCGCGGCATCGACCTCGACATCGCGCCGGGCGAGATCGTCGGGCTCGTGGGGGAGTCCGGCTCCGGCAAGAGCATGCTCGCGATGAGCCTGCTCGGCCTGCTGCCGGACAACGCGCGACCCGAGGTCACCGGCACGGTCACCGTGCAGGGCACCGACATGGTGCACGGCACCGACGCCGAACGCCGCGCAGCGCGACGGTCCTCGCTCGGTGCCGTCTTCCAGGACCCGATGACGTCCCTCAACCCGACGATGCGGATCGGCCGGCAGATCACCGAGGCCGGACCCGACCGGGCCGGAGCCGTGGCGCTCCTCGACAGCATGGGCGTCCCCGACCCCGACCTGCGGTTCAGCGTCTACCCGCACGAACTCTCCGGCGGACTCCGGCAGCGCGTGATGGCCGCCATCGCGATGGCCGGTCGCCCCGCCCTGATCGTCGCCGACGAGCCCACCACCGCGCTCGACGTCACCGTGCAGGCGCAGCTGCTCGACCTCCTGCAGGAACTCCGCGACGACCACGGCTGCAGCGTCCTGCTCATCACCCACGACCTCGGCGTCGCGTCCCGCATCGCCGACCGGATCGCCGTCATGTACGCCGGACGGCTCGCCGAGGTCGGACCCACTGCCGCGGTCCTCAGCACCCCGGCACACCCGTACACGGCGGGACTCCTCCGCTCACGCCTGTCGCTCGCGCTCGACCGCGAGGCCCGGCTCCCCGCGCTGCCGGCAGACACGCTCGACGCCGCCGAGCGGCTCGTCGGCTGCCCCTACCGCGCCCGCTGTCCGCTCGCTGTCGCCCCGTGCGCCACCGAGATGCCCGGCCTCGACGCCTCCGTCCCGGCCGCTGGCCACGCCGCCGCGTGCTGGCGGGACGCTGACACGGTCCGCGCGACCGGCGGCCGGACCGCGACCGACCCGACCGCGGTGACCGACGCGGGCGACGCGGGACGTGCCTCCCGACCGACAGCGGACGCGCACACACGGGAGGCCCGGCCTGCACAGCCAGACCTGCCCACCACCGGCGCCACCACCCCGGCGGACGCGGTCGTCGTCGAGGACCTGGTCTGCACCTACACGTCCGGCCGCGGACGCCGCGCCCGGACCGTGGAGGCCGTCCGCGGCGTCAGCTTCCGGGTGCCGGCCGGACGGTCCCTCGCGATCGTCGGCGAGAGCGGATCGGGCAAGTCCACCGTCCTCCGCGCCGTCGCCGGACTCGTCCCCGCCCGGTCCGGACGCATCACCGTCGCCGAGGGCGGCGCCCAGATGGTGTTCCAGGACGCCGGGTCCTCGCTCACCCCGTGGATGACGGTCGGCGAGACCCTCCGCGAACGACTCGTCCCCGCGCGTCTGGGCCGCACCGAGACCGACCGCCGCGTCGCCGAGGCGCTCGACGCGATCGGTCTGCCCACCAGCGTCGCCCGCCTCCGGCCCGCCGACCTGTCCGGCGGCCAGCGGCAGCGTGTGGCCCTCGCCCGCGCCACCATCGTCCGGCCCGCGGTCCTGCTCTGCGACGAACCGACGAGCGCCCTCGACGCCTCGCTGGCCGCCGTGACCCTCAACACCATCCGCGACATGCGTCGGGAGCTCGCCATGACCGTGCTGTTCGTGACCCACGACCTGGCCGTCGCCCGGCTGATGGGCGACCACATCGCCGTCGTCGAACGCGGCCGGGTCATCGAGACCGGACCCGCCGACGCGGTGATCCACGACCCACAGGAGCAGTACACCCGCACGCTCGTGGCGTCCGTGCCGGAGATCGCGGTGCCCGCATGAGCGCCGCCGTCGTCGCACCACGCTGGACGCTCCGGCCGACCTCCGGGGTGCACGCCGGACGCCGCACGGCCCAGGTGCTCGTCGGGCTCCTCGTCGCGCTCACCGTCCTGGCCCTCGTCGCCCGGCTCATCGCACCCGACGACCCGATCCAGCCCGTCGCCGTGGCCCAGCTGCCGATCGGCACCCCGGGGCACCTGTTCGGCACCGACTCGATCGGGCGGGACGTGCTCTCCCGCACGCTCTTCGGCCTGCAGACGTCGTGGCTGTCGGCGCTCGCCGTGGTGGCCGTCGGACTCGTCGTCGGCGGGGTCGTCGGCGCCACCGCGGGCGTGGCCGGCGGCTGGGTGGACAGCGTGCTCATGCGGGTCACCGACCTGTTCCTCGCACTGCCCTCGACCCTCGTGGTGATCGCGATCGTCGCAGCCCTCGGACCGGGCCTGACGAACACCCTCGTCGGCATCTCGGTCGTCTGGTGGCCGTACTACGCCCGGATCATCCGGTCCGAGGTCCGCGCCACCGTCACCCGCCCGCACGTCGAGGCAGCCCGGCTCGCCGGTGTCGGTCGTGCCCGGCTCGTCCTCCGGCACGTGCTGCCCGGCGCGGTCCCGACCGCGATCGTGACGGCGAGCCTCGACATCGGCAACGTCGTGCTGCTGCTCGCCGGGCTGTCCTTCCTGGGCCTCGGGCAGCCCGCACCGGCCGCGGAGCTCGGTGCGGACACGGCCGCCAACACGCAGCTGCTGCTCAGCGCCTGGTGGGTCCCGGTCGTGCCGGGCGCCGCCGTGCTCCTCCTGAGCCTCGTGTCCAACCTCGCCGGCGACGGCGTCCGCACCCTGATCGCCCGGAGGTAGCGCCGTGGTCTCCTCCGTCCTCCGCCGCATCGGCTCGCTCGTCGTCGTGCTGCTCGTCCTCAGCGTCGTGGTGTTCCTGCTCCAGCAGGTCTCACCCGGTGACCCGGCCCGGGCCGCGCTCGGCGCCAACGCGTCCCGGTCCGCCGTCGACGCCGAACGCCAGCGGCTCGGGCTCGACGACCCGCTGCCCGTGCAGTTCCTGCGCTTCGTCGGGGGCGCCCTGCACGGGGACTTCGGGACCTCGTTCCGGACGCACCGCCCGGTCGCCACCGACCTGGCGTCCGCCGTGCCCGCCACCGTGCAGCTCGTGCTCGCGGCGTTCGCGATCGCCCTCGTCCTCGCCGGGCTGTTCGCCGCGTCCGGTGCCCTGCGTTGGCCGTTCTCCGGCGTCTACCGCGGCGTGCTGCTCGTCGGGGCGACGGCGCCGCCGTTCCTGCTCGCGCTGGGCGGGATCATCCTGTTCTACGCACAGCTCGGGTGGCTGCCGGCCTCCGGGCAGGGTGACGGCGGAGTCGGATCCGAGCTGTCCCACCTCGTCCTGCCGGCCACCGTGCTCGCGATCGCCCCGGCGCTGGCCATCGGCCGGATCCTGCGCTCCGGGCTCGAGACCACGCTCGTGGCCGACCACGTCCGGACCGCCCGGTCGAAGGGCCTCGGCGAGGAGACGATCCTGGCTCGGCACGTCGTCCGGAACGCCGTCGGCCCGGCCCTGGCGATGTCCGGCCTGCAGCTCGGGTTCATGTTCGCCGGCGACGTCGTCGTCGAGCAGGTCTTCAGCTGGCCCGGCATGGGCAGCTACCTGGCGAACAGCATCCCGACGTCGGACTACCCGGCGATCGCCGCGGTGACGCTCGTGCTCGGAGCCGTCTACGTCGTGGTGAACACCGTCGCGGACCTCCTGCAGACCGCCGCTGACCCCCGTCTCACCTGACCCTCCACCACCCCGCACCCCTCATCCGCTCCACCTGTGCTCCACCGCCCTGAAGGAGATCCCCCGTGCAGCTCACCACCCTCCGGCGACGCACCCGCGCCGCCCTGGTCGCCGCGGCCGCCGTGCCGTTGCTCGTCCTCACCGCCTGCTCCGGAGCCGGTGCCGCGGCGCCGCACGCCGCCCCGACCGACGGCACCCTGACGGTCGGCCTGCTCGGCGACATCGGTCAGCCGCCGGACCCCGACATCTACTACGCGAACAACGGCCTGGCCATCGTGCTCAACGCGTACGAGGGGCTCGTGCAGTACGCGAACGACACGGACGAGGTGCAGATCGCGCCGCGGCTCGCGACCTCGTGGCAGGTCAGCGACGACAACACCGAGTACACGTTCCACCTGCGGAAGGGCGTCACGTTCCACGACGGCACCCCGTTCACCTCGGCGGCGGTGCAGACGGCGTTCGACCGCCGGATCGCCGTCAAGGGCGGCGCGGCCTACATGGTCGAGGGGGTCGAGAGCGTCGCGACCCCGGACGCGCAGACCGCGGTCGTCACCCTGAAGAGCCCGAACTCCGCCTTCCTGGACTACCTGGCGTCACCGTTCGGACCGAAGATGGAGTCGCCGACCGCGCTCCGTGAACACGCCGGCTCCGACGACGCGCAGACCTACCTGCAGACCCACGACGTCGGCACCGGCCCCTACGAGATCAGCGCCGCCGACCCGGGCAGCTCGTGGACCATGAAGCGCTACGCCGGCTACTGGGGCACCAAGTCGCCGTTCACCACGGTGAAGCTGCCGATCTACTCGGACGTGTCCGCGCTGCAGCTCGCGTTCGACCGCGGTGACGTGTCGACCATCGTCGCGGCGCTGCCGTCGTCGAGCCTGTCGAAGTACGAGGACAGCAAGCAGTTCTCGAGCGCGATGCTGCCGACGCTCCAGTCCGCGCTCGTCACGGTGAACCCGACCAAGTCGTTCTTCGCCACGAAGGAGGCCCGGATCGCCTTCCTGCAGAGCATCGACCAGGAGAAGATGGTCGATCAGGTCCTCGGCAGTCGCTCCGAGCCGGCGACCACCCTGTACGCCAAGGGCATGCTCTCCGACGGCTCGGACAAGCAGGAGACCACGTACGAGCCCGAGGCGATGAAGACCTACGCCAAGGGGCTGCCCGCCGGCACCACGATGACGATCGGCTACGCCAGCGGGAACACCAACGCGCAGCAGATGGCGAACATCCAGGCGGCGGCACTGCAGGGTCTCGGGATCAAGGCCACCGCGAAGTCGTACCCGACCTCGCAGGTCTTCGGGTGGATCAACGACCCGACCAGCGGACCGGACGCCTTCTTCGACGGCAACAACGGCCCGGACGGCGGCTCCCCGTACATGTGGGGCCACGTGTTCTGGGACAAGTCCGGCGGCATCAACTACTTCGGATGCGACGTCCCCGCGGTCGACAAGACGCTGGACAAGGCGCTGCAGACCGGTGACGAGGCGCTCTACGGCCAGGCCGCGCAGCAGTACGCCGAGACAGGGTGCTACTACAACCTGTCGTACAACAAGGACTGGGTCGTCTCGCAGAAGTGGCTGACGGGTGTGGCCGCGGCGCACAACATCGGTGCCAACGAGCTCGACTTCAGCAAGCTCGGACTGAAGAAGTGACGAGCGGGGCACCGGGGACGACCCCGGTGCCCCGTCCGGTCCCCGGAAAGCCCGGTGGACCGCCGCCCGAGTCTGCGAAGGTTGACCCGATGACCACCACGGAGCCCGCACTGTCGCTCCCGCGGCAGATCCACGCGCGCCTCCGCGAAGCGATCATCCGCGGCGAGTACCCCCAGGGGCACAAGCTCGCGGAGACCCGGATCGCCGAGGAGCTCGCGGTCTCCCGCGTCCCCCTGCGGGAAGCCGTCCCGATGCTCGAGGTCGAGGGCTTCGTGACGAGCACACCACGACGCGGAGCCGTGGTGTCGACCTGGACCTCCCGGCTCATCCACGAGCTCTTCGACCTGCGCGAGGTGCTCGAGGTCGGCGCCGCCGGGCACGCCGCCCGGGCGGTCGTCCGTGGTGTCGCGACGGACGAGCTGGAGGCGGCACTCGCCTGGTCGCAGCGCGTCGTCGAGGACGGCGACCCGTACCGCATCGCCGAGGCGAGTACCCGGTTCCACGAGGCGATCGTCGCGATGACCGGCAACAGCCTGCTGCAGGCCTCGATGCGCTCCGTCTCCGGCCGGGTGCAGTGGCTGTTCTACCTGACCAGCGCGCTCGATGTCCACGACGCCTTCCACGACCACGTCGAGCTCGCCGCCGCGATCGCCCGAGGTGACGAGCGGATGGCCGAGGCGCTGGCCTACTCGCACATCGAGCGTGACCGCACTCCGTCGTTCGCGGTGCTGCACCCGCCGGCCTGAGGCCCCGTCGCCGCCCTGCCGACGCCGAGCCGACAGCCCGCGTTCACCCCGCCGACGTCCGGCGGTGCGAGCATCGTCGGCATGTCCATCCTGCATCCCACCGCGTCCCGCAGTCTCGTCGGTGACATCGAGAGCGAGTACGACGAGTTCGACCGCGACCCGGACCTCGAGGTCTCGAAGAACCGCGACGGGTGGCTCGAACCCTCCTGGTGACACCGCGCCCGTCATCGTTCGCGGGCATTCCTTCGGGGTACGTCAGCTGGATCTCCGGATCCGGCGCGACGTACCCCTTTTTCGCTGTCCGGAAGGCGTTGCACCCCGGGGTACACGTGTCCCCCTCGGTCCTGCGCCGGAGTCACACCGTTGTCATTCCGCCCCGATCGGCAGCACAGCGCGGATCGGCCGCGACGGGAGTCCGAGTGAGGTGTACCCCGCCCCGGTGTCCCCCGATGACGAAGCACGGAGAAGCCTGAGAATCGATCGGCATGGTTTGTGGGGTACACCTCCGGCCCGCCAAACTCGGTCTCAACCCGCAAGGGACCAACACCGCAAGAGGCAGGGAGAGTCACCATGGCGATCGCAACGGCCGCACCCAGCACCACCTCGCGCCGCACCAAGAAGGCAGCGACCAAGACCACCTCCGCCGAGGCCACCACGCTCGACGCCGTCGCCGATGTCGAAGCCGACGAGCAGCTGGCCGGCGTCCGCGGTGCCTCCGTCGACCAGGTCGGCGACTACCTCCGTCACATCGGCCGACTCGCCCTCCTCACCGCCGAGGAAGAGGCGGACATCGCCCGCCGCATCGAGGTCGGCCTGTTCGCCGAGGAGAAGCTCCACACCGAGTCCGGCCTCGAGAAGTCGCTCGAGCGCGAACTCCGCTGGCTCGTCCGCGACGGTGAGCGCGCCAAGGAGCGCATGATCACCTCGAACCTCCGCCTGGTCGTCAGCATCGCCAAGCGCTACTCGCAGCGCGGCCTGCCGTTCATGGACGTCATCCAGGAGGGCAACCTCGGCCTGGTCCGTGCGGTCGAGAAGTTCGACTTCACGCAGGGCTACAAGTTCTCGACCTACGCCACCTGGTGGATCCGCCAGGCGATCTCGCGTGGTCTCGCCGACAAGGCGCGCACCATCCGCATCCCGGTGCACACCGTCGAACTGATCAACAAGATCTCGCGCACCGAGCGTGACCTGACCGTCGACCTCGGCCGCGCGCCGATGCCGGAGGAAGTGGCCGCCGAGCTGAGCATGAGCGTCGAGGAACTCGTCGACCTCAAGGGCCGCTCGCACGAGCCGGTCTCGATCCACACGGTCGTCGGTGACTCGGACGACAGCGAACTCGGTGACTTCATCGAGGACGAGGACGCCGCGAGCCCGAACGAGCTCACCGAGACGACGCTGCTGCACCGCGACATCCGCTCCATCGTCGCCGAGCTGCCGAGCGACGAAGCCAACGTGATCCGCATGCGCTACGGCCTGGACGACGACAAGCCGATGACGCTCGACGAGATCTCGAAGATCGTGCACACCACCCGACAGGCGGTCAGCCGTGTCGAGTCGCGTGCGAAGCTGCGCCTGTTCGCGAAGGCCGTCTCGCAGGACATGCAGCTGTACCTGACCGAGTAGGTCAGCAGACTTCGGCTGGACCCGTCAGGGTCCGGTGCGGGGATCCGGGCCGTCCGTGGGACGACGGCCTGTGGGGTGATGGGAGCGAAGGCCCGTCCGGTGCGAACCGGGCGGGCCTTCCGTCGTCCCCGCGGGCCTGCCCTGTGGTCGTCGGTCGGGAGGCGCGGATCGCGTCAGTCCTCGGTCTCCCGGTGCAGCTTCTGCCGCAGGTCGTGCGGGATCAGCTCGATGAGCTGGTCCGGTCGGAGCGGCAGGTCCAGCAGGCCGAGCTTGAGGCGCCCGGTCCGACCGTGCCGCTCGGCGTCCAGCCGGACCACGCTGCCGGCGTCCTTGCGGAGCCGGACCTCCAGCTGTGCGCCGGTGGCGACCTCGCCGACGACGAGCCCGTCGACCTCGAGGGCCGCGCTGCGGGTGCCATCGGCGATGTCGAAGCGGTAGCGCTCCCGGGCGGCGAGCACCACGGAGCGGTCGATCCCCGCCATCGGTGCCACCGGGGTCACCACGGAGCCGGAGAGTGCCGGGGAGAGCACCGGGCCACCGGCGGCGTAGTTGTAGGCGGTCGATCCGGCCGGCGTCGACGCGACGATGGCGTCCGCGCGGTAGTAGCCGTAGCCGAGTCCGCCGACGCTGAGGTCGGCGGAGACCTGCCCGGCGCCGGGGCGTCGGACGATGGTGATGTCGTTGAACGCGAGGTAGTCGGTGCGGGAACCGCCCCACGACAGTCGCGCTTCGAGGGCGTGGTGGGGTTCGAGCTGGTAGTCGCCGGCGGAGAGCCGTTCCAGCGCGGACTCGAGCTCGGGTGGTTCGATCTCGACCAGGAACCCGACGTTGCCGTAGTTCACCCCGAGCACCGGGACCGGGCGCCGTGCGACGAGGCGCATCGCACCGAGCATCGTGCCGTCACCGCCGAGTGCCACGACCAGGTCGACCGTGTCCGTGAACTCGTCGTCGTCCACCGCGTCGATCGCGCTGCCCAGGCGAGCGGCGTCGATCCGCCGGGCGACCAGACGCCCGGCTCCGGACGCGTTCCAGCGGTCCAGGACGTCGACGGACTCCTGCACGTTCTTCGAGGGGTGGACGACGAGGCCGACGACGGGCTGCTCCATGTCCCGGATCGTACCGGCGAGCCCTCGGAGCCGGGCGCGAGTGCCGCCGGACGGGAGGCGTCCCGGGGACCCGGGACGGGCCTCCAGGCCGCTGCGCGCAGCACACGCACGGGGTTCACGCCCACGGCGAACAGGGGCAGCCCTGACGGGGAGCGCTGGTTAGTCTCGATGTACGTGACCGGACTCACACGAGTCCGGCTGTCGGCCCCGGTTCGTTCGGGGCCAAGGGAGAGCACATGTTCGAGAGATTCACCGACCGGGCCCGTCGTGTTGTCGTCCTCGCTCAAGAAGAAGCGAAGATGCTCAACCACAACTACATCGGTACGGAGCACATCCTCCTCGGCCTCATCCACGAGGGCGAGGGCGTCGCCGCCAAGGCGCTGGAGTCGCTCGGTATCTCCCTCGATGCCGTCCGCGAGCAGGTGCAGGACATCATCGGGCAGGGCCAGCAGCAGCCGACCGGGCACATCCCGTTCACGCCGCGTGCCAAGAAGGTCCTCGAGCTGTCACTGCGCGAAGCGCTGCAGCTCGGCCACAACTACATCGGGACCGAGCACATCCTGCTCGGTCTGATCCGCGAGGGCGAGGGTGTCGCAGCCCAGGTCCTGGTGAAGCTCGGCGCCGACCTCAACCGGGTCCGCCAGCAGGTCATCCAGCTCCTGTCCGGCTACCAGGGCAAGGAAGCGGTCGCCGTCGGCGGCGAGCAGCAGCAGAACGGCCAGCAGCAGGGTTCGCAGGTCCTCGACCAGTTCGGTCGGAACCTCACCCAGGCCGCGCGCGACGGCAAGCTCGACCCCGTCATCGGGCGCGAGAAGGAGATGGAGCGGGTCATGCAGATCCTCTCCCGCCGCTCCAAGAACAACCCCGTCCTGATCGGCGAGCCCGGCGTCGGCAAGACCGCCGTCGTCGAGGGCCTCGCCCAGGCGATCGTCAAGGGCGACGTGCCCGAGACGCTGAAGGACAAGCAGCTCTACTCGCTCGACCTCGGGTCGCTCATCGCCGGGTCCCGCTACCGCGGTGACTTCGAGGAGCGCCTGAAGAAGGTCACGAAGGAGATCCGCACCCGCGGCGACATCATCGTCTTCATCGACGAGATCCACACGCTCGTCGGTGC
The DNA here is from genome assembly GCF_003234615.1 of Curtobacterium sp. MCPF17_001. Taxonomy (NCBI): domain Bacteria; kingdom Bacillati; phylum Actinomycetota; class Actinomycetes; order Micrococcales; family Microbacteriaceae; genus Curtobacterium; species Curtobacterium sp. MCPF17_001. Next base: position 158,253 of record NZ_QKSL01000001.1, on the reverse strand, counting down.
CGGTGCTGCCGAGGGCGCGATCGACGCGGCCTCGATCCTCAAGCCGCTCCTGGCCCGCGGTGAGCTCCAGACCATCGGTGCCACCACGCTCGACGAGTACCGCAAGCACTTCGAGAAGGACGCCGCTCTCGAGCGCCGCTTCCAGTCGGTGCAGGTCAACGAGCCGTCGCTGCCGCACACCATCAACATCCTCAAGGGTCTCCGCGACAAGTACGAGGCGTTCCACAAGGTGTCCATCACCGACGGGGCGATCGTCTCCGCGGCGAACCTGGCGGACCGCTACGTGCAGGACCGCTTCCTGCCGGACAAGGCCATCGACCTGATCGACGAGGCCGGCGCTCGCCTGCGTCTGTCGATCCTGTCGGCGCCGCCGGAGCTCCGCGAGTTCGACGAGAAGATCTCGACGGTCCGCGGCCAGAAGGAAGCCGCCATCGAGGAGCAGGACTTCGAGAAGGCCGCGAGCCTGCGCGACGAGGAGAAGAAGCTCCTCGGCGAGCGTCTCCGCCTCGAGAAGCAGTGGCGTGCGGGTGACGTCGCCGCGTCCGGCACCGTCGACGAGGGCATCATCGCCGAGGTCCTGGCGCAGGCCACGGGCATCCCGGTGTTCAAGCTCACCGAAGAGGAGACCTCGCGTCTCGTCTTCATGGAGAAGGCACTGCACCAGCGCGTCATCGGTCAGGAGGAGGCCATCTCGGCACTCTCCAAGACCATCCGCCGCACCCGTGCCGGCCTCAAGGACCCGAACCGCCCCTCGGGCTCGTTCATCTTCGCCGGCCCCACGGGCGTCGGCAAGACCGAGCTCGCCAAGGCGCTCGCGGAGTTCCTGTTCGACGACGAGGGCGCACTGATCTCCCTCGACATGTCGGAGTTCGGCGAGAAGCACACCGTCTCGCGCCTGTTCGGTGCCCCTCCCGGGTTCGTCGGGTTCGAAGAGGGCGGCCAGCTCACCGAGAAGGTGCGCCGCAAGCCGTTCTCCGTGGTCCTGTTCGACGAGATCGAGAAGGCCCACCCGGACATCTTCAACTCGCTGCTGCAGGTCCTCGAAGAGGGTCGTCTGACCGATGGTCAGGGCCGCGTGGTCGACTTCAAGAACACCGTCATCATCATGACCACGAACCTCGGTTCGCAGGGCATCGCGGGTGGCCCGGTGGGCTTCCAGGTCGAGGGCAACTCGGCCGTCGGCTACGACCGGATGCGCGGCAAGGTGAACGAGGAGCTGAAGAAGCACTTCAAGCCCGAGTTCCTGAACCGCGTCGACGACACGATCGTGTTCCCGCAGCTGTCGCAGCCCGAGCTGCTGCAGATCGTGGACCTGTTCGTGAAGCGCCTGTCCGACCGTCTGCTCGACCGCGACATGACCGTCGAGCTGTCGCTGCCGGCCAAGGAGCAGCTCATCAAGGTCGGGTTCGACCCGTCCCTCGGTGCCCGACCGCTGCGTCGCGCGATGCAGCACGAGGTCGAGGACCAGCTCTCCGAGCACATCCTGCAGGGTGAACTGACCGCTGGCGACCACGTGAAGGTCGACTTCGTGGACGGTGCGTTCACCTTCGAGACCGGGCGTCAGCCGGGCCGCGAAGAGGTCCTCGCCGGCGCTCCCTCGCTCGAGAAGGCGCCCGAGGCGCCCGCACCGGAGATCGAGGGCTAGTCAGCCCAGCCACACGACAGACGGGAGGCCCGGTACCAGCTGGTACCGGGCCTCCCGTCTGTCGTGTGCGCGCGGCGCCGATCAGATGCGGTCGTCGCCCCGCTCAGCGTCGCTGGCGTCGTCACTGCCGGCGGTGCCGTCGGAGTCGCCGGTCAGGCCGTCGGCAAGGCCGTTGGTCTGGTCGAAGACGTGGCCGACCGACTCGTCGTCGAGGTCCGCGAGGGAGCTGCGCTGCTCCGCGTCACGGTCTGGGTTGGTGTCCTTGTCCATGCGCCGGACGGGACGCCGGAGCCCCCGTGCTGTTCTCAGCACGGGGGCTCCGGTCGCGGTTGTCCGCGTGGTCCTGGTGGTCAGGCCTGGACGTCGCCGCGCCAGCCGTCGCTGGTCGGGGCGGCCTCGACGCGCTCCTTGTAGTTCTGCAGGTCCTTCTTCACGGCATGGCCGCCGACGCCGACCGCGGAGCCGAGCTTCTCGAGGATGCCGGACGGCTCCCAGTCGATCTGCACGGTAACGCGGGTCTCAGCGTCCGCCAGCTTGTGGAACGTGACCACACCGGCGTGCTCGGTCTCGCCGTCCTTGACGGTCCAGGCGACACGCTCGTCCGGGTGCTGCTCGGTGATGAGGGCGCGGAACGAACGCTCCTGGCCGGCGACCTTGACGGTCCAGTCGGTCGTGGTGTCGTCGACCTGGACGATCTTCTCGACCTCGTCGAGGAACGTGGGGAACTCCTCGAAGCGGGTCCACTGGTCGTAGGCGGCACGGACGGGGACGTTGACGTCGACGGTCTCGATGATCTGGGGCATGTGGTGCTCCTCCTGCTCGTCGTACTGGTGTGTCTCGGACGGTAGGCCGGTGCGCCTGTGCAGGGCCCTGACGCATGTCCCCCGATGACGGCGTGTGACGTGGCGGATCGGACGGGGCCGCCCGGGCCGGGTGCGGCGCGGCCAGGGCCGTCGGCGGAGACGTAGGCTGGGCCGGATGACTGAGCACGGACGGCATGCGTTCTCCGAACGGGACGACCACGGGATCCTGGTGCGCCCGGCGCTCGCGTCCGACGTCCCGCACATCCAGCGGCTCATCGCGCCGTACGTCGACCGGCGGATCCTGCTCGGCAAGGAGAACGTGGTCCTCTACGGGTCGATCCAGCAGTTCCGGATCGCCGAAGGGCCCGACGGTGTCCCGATCGGCTGTGGCGCCCTCGCCGTGTTCTGGGACGACATCGCCGAGGTCCGCACGCTGGCGCTGGACCAGGACTGGATCCACAAGCGCGTCGGTCACCGCATGCTCGAGGCGCTCGAACACGACGCCCGCGAGCTCGGTGTCGCCCGGATCTTCTGCCTGACGTTCGAGGTCGAGTTCTTCGCGAAGCACGGCTACCTCGAGATCGGCGAGACCGTCGTCCCACCCGAGGTGTACGCCGAACTCGTGCGGTCGTCCGACGAAGGCGTCGCGGAGTTCCTGGACCTCGCCCGGGTGAAGCCGAACACGCTCGGCAACACCCGCATGCTGAAGATCCTCTGACGGGTTGACCGGCCGCCCGGCGAGGGACCTCCTCCGGGCTCGCACGGGTGTCTACCCTGTGCGCATGTCGTCGTTCCGCCATCCCGTCGGCCCCGAGCGTCCCGGCACCTACTGGCGCCGCCGAGCCCTGGTGCTCGGGGTGGTCCTGCTCGTCGTGGTCGTCGTCGTGCTCATCGTCGTCGGTCGTGGCAACGGAGCCCCCGCGGCCGGTCCGACGCCGGGTGCCGGGGCTTCCTCGGCGGCAGCCGGTTCCTCCGGCTCTGGCGGGGCTGGCGGTTCGGGCGCGTCGGATGCTGCCTCGGGCGCGCCGAAGCCCTCACCGACCCCGTCAGCAGCCGCCCTGAAGGACGGCGCGGCCTGTGACACCGAGCAGATCGAACTCACCCCGGTGCTCGACAAGCGCGTCTACGCAGCCGGCGAGGACCCCCAGGTCGCGATGTCGATCAAGAACACCGGGACGAACTCCTGCCACATGGATCTCGGATCCGCGCAGCAGGTGCTCACCATCACCTCGGGGTCGGAGCAGTACTGGTCGTCGAAGGACTGCCAGACCGGAGGCACCGACCAGGACGTCACCCTGAAGGCCGGCCAGGAGCTCACCACGCCCGCCATCGCCTGGGACCGCACCCGGTCCTCTGCGACCACCTGCGACGCCGCACGCGCCTCGGTGACGGGCGGGGGAGCCAGCTACCACCTGCAGGTCGCGGTGGGGGAGATCGCGTCAGCCGAGTCGGTGCAGTTCGTCCTGAACTGAGGACATCGCCGGGGGAACGACGAAGCGCCGGGCCCGAGGATCGCTCCTCAGGCCCGGCGCTCACGAAGACCGGTACTAGCCGATGACGGTGATGTTCTCCGCCTGCGGGCCCTTGCGGCCCTCGGTGATCTCGAATTCGACCTTCTGGTTCTCCTCGAGCGACTTGTAGCCGTTGCCACCGATCGCAGAGAAGTGGGCGAAGACGTCAGCGCTGCCGTCGTCCGGCGCAATGAAGCCGAAGCCCTTTTCGTTGTTGAACCACTTGACAGTTCCAGTTGCCATTTCGGCGTTCCTTACTTTCTTACGTGCGCGGCGAGAGAATTCCACCACCGCGGGTTTCGACGACGTTGCCATCGAGTTGTGTGCGGCACCCGGCATCGTGCGGGGTGACGGAGATCAGAGGTTCAGTGCAATCTGTAGGCACTGACCATCGGGCAGGTGAACGGGTCGCGCGCTGCGAGACCGACCCGGTTGAGGTACCGGACGACGATCCCGTAGGAGCGGAAGAGTGAAGTCTCCGTGTACGGGACCTCGTGCTGTTCGCAGTGCTCACGCACGAGGGCCTTCGCACGACGCAGGTTGGGCCGCGCCATGCTCGGGAACAGGTGGTGTTCTGCCTGGTGGTTGAGGCCACCCAGCAGGTGGTCCACCCACACGCCACCAGTGATGTTACGGGAAGTTCGGACCTGACGCGAGAAGAAATCTATCTTGGCCCCCTCGGCGATGACCGGCATGCCCTTGTGGTTGGGCGCGAACGACCCACCCATCATGACACCGAAGACCGCCATCTGGACCGCGAGGAACGCGAAACCGATGCCCAGCGGCATCACCGCGAAGACGAACCAGGCGAGCAGACCGAAGCGTGCGACGAGCAGCACGGCCTCCAGGCGGCGCTCCTGCGCCGTGCCCTTCGCGGCCTTGCCGGTGACGACGGCGCGGACCGACAGCCAGTGCAGGTTGGCGCCCTCGAGCGTCAGGAGCGGGAAGAACGCCCACCCCTGGACCATCGCGAGCTTCCGGAGGAACCCGCGCCGCTGCTGGGCGTCCTCCTCGATGAAGACCACGCCGTCCGGGGCGATGTCGGGGTCCTTGCCGATCGTGTTCGGGTTGCCGTGGTGGCGGTTGTGCTTGTTCATCCACCACGAGTACGACAGACCGACGACGAAGACGCCGATCCAGCGACCGGCGTGGTCGTTCCACTTGCGCGAGGCGAAGATCTGGCGGTGTGCCGCCTCGTGCGAGAGGAACGCGAACTGCGTGAAGAGGACACCCAGGACCCCGGCGGGGATCAACTGGAACCACGACGCGCCGAGTAGAGCGGACACGCCGAGGGTCGCGGCGGTGGCGACGACGAGGGACGCGAAGACCGCCCAGTAGAAGCCGGTCCGGCGTTCGAGGAGACCTTCGGTCCGGACCCGCTCGAGCAGGTCCTTGTACGTCGAGGTCGGTGTCGGCGCTCCGGGGGTCCGGGGAGCGGTCGAGCGGTAGAGGGTGGGCGATGGTGCCGGCATGAGAGCTGCTTCCCCATCAGGAACAGCCCTTCGGCCGTGCAACGAGAGTTCCCGCGACTGCGATTGAGGCGAAAGTAGTGACGTTGTCTGAGTTATCACCGCGAAGCGCGCCTGCTGAGTGCGTCTACAGGACGACGGGCGACTTCGTCACGGCGGCCGCGGCGTAGCGTCACGGACATCGACGGAAGGCTGGGCAATGAAGTACCTCATCTACGGGGTCGCCTCGGTCATGACGAGCGACGAGGCGGCCTACGCCGTGCTCGACTACGCCACAGCCCTGGCCCAGTCCGGACTCGCTGATCGTGTCGATGTCCCGTCGGTGGACGACTACGGCATGGCGGCCACGTCGAGCTTCATCCTCGCCCCGGCGATCGGCGTCCTGGTGCAGTCCGCACCCGACGACGAACTCGGGCCGGAGACCACCCAGTTCGCCGCCGACCTGCGCATCCGGACGCACGCGGTGCAGGCCGGTCGGGTGCACTGAAGCGGTGCCGTCCTCCGCTGTCTGACGGTCTGACCGGACCCGTGCGCACTCGCATGCTGCTTGACTAGGGGCGATGGCAGAGAAGGAACAGCGCTTCCGGAGTGAACAGCTCGAGGAGGCCCTCGCGAAGCAGGACGTCGCTGCGGTGGCGTACGCGCTGCGCAACGACATCGTGATCGTCCCGCGGCTCGTCACCGGGAAGAAGGACATGCAGGTCCGCGTGTTCGGTCGTGAGGACTCGGACAAGCGCATCCTGTTGCTGTTCTCGTCGGCGGACGCGTACACGGCGATGGTGCCGGGCGAGAAGCTCCGGCAGGTGATGGTCTACGACGCCGCTCGGCTCGAGGAGTTCCTGGCGGCACACCTCGACTCGCTCGAGGGTGTGTTCTTCGACATCGCCGGGCCGCACACCATGCAGTCGGAACCAGCAGACCTGTTGGCCGCGCTGCGCGCCTGACCGGTCTGGAGGCTGTGTCTCGCCATCGAGACCGGCTGCGGATCTCAGAACGCGGCGTCGAGCTCGCGCTCTCGCGGAGACCGCGTCATCGAGAACGCGACCCGCAGGGCTTCGCGCAGGTGCTCGGCGTCAGCCCCGAGGACGGTCGTGAAGCCCAGACGTCCGGCCTCGTTCGCCCGCTGCTTCGCGCCGGTCGCCGCGCGGATCTCGCCGGCCAGGCTGATCTCGCCGATCGCGGCGAGGGTGTGCGGGTACGGGCGGTCCCGAGCAGCACTCGCCAGGGCGAGCACGATCGCCAGGTCGGCGCCCGGCTCGGTGAGCTTCATGCCACCGACCGTCGACACGTAGACGTCGGCGTCCGACAGCTTGATGCCGGCGCGGCGCTCTAACACCGCGAGGAGCATCGCCACCCGGGACGCGTCGACACCGTTCACGACCCGACGTGGCTGCGGCGCGGAACTCGGGACGACGAGCGCCTGGATCTCGACCGGGAGGGCACGTCGGCCTTCCATCGCCACGGTGATGCACGTGCCGGACACCGGGGCGCCGTTGCGGGACATGAACAGGCCGCTGGGGTCGGGGACCTCGTGGATGCCGTCGCCGGCCATGTCGAAGCACCCCACTTCGTCGGTGGGACCGAACCGGTTCTTCAGCGCTCGGACGAAGCGCAGCGCGGTCTGTCGATCGCCCTCGAAGTGGCAGACCACGTCGACCAGGTGTTCGAGCAGTCGGGGGCCGGCGATCGTGCCGTCCTTCGTGACGTGTCCGACGATGAGGACCGGGAGAGCTGCCTGCTTGGCGACCCGGATGAGCGTCGATGCGACCTCGCGCACCTGGGACGTGCCGCCCGCGATGCCGTCGACCGAGGCGGACGAGATGGTCTGCACGGAGTCGGCGATGAGGAGGTCCGGTTGCACCTGCTCGATCTGCCCGAGGATGACGCCGAGGTCGACCTCGCTCGCCAGGAACAGGTCGTCGTGCATGGCACCGGTGCGCTCGGCGCGGAGCCGGACCTGGTCGACCGACTCTTCAGCGCTGACGTAGAGGACGCGCTTGCCCATCGCCGCCGCGCGGGAGGCGACCTCGAGCAACAGGGTGGACTTGCCGACGCCGGGCTCACCGCTCAGCAGGACGGCCGCGCCCGGCACGATGCCGCCGCCGAGGACCCGGTCGAACTCACCGATGCCGGTCTGCCAGCGCTGGAAGGAGCCGCTGCGGGCTTCGGTGATCGGTCGGGCGATGCGGTTGCCGGTGACGGCGATCGACGCGGTGCCGCGGGTGCTCGCCGTCGCGGCGGAGGCGTCCTCCACCGTTCCCCACGACTGGCACTCGCCGCAGCGGCCGACCCACTTGATGCTGGTCCAGCCGCACTCGGTGCAGCGGTAGGACGACTGGGGGCGGGCCATGGGACGAGGTTAGGCCGCTCCGCCGACATCGGTCGGCTCGTCGTCATCGGTCCGGCCGGGCAGCGGGAGCGACCCGGTGACGCGCTGTCGTAGGCGGTCGAGCGAGCTCGGACGGTTCGCCGTGTCGAGTGCTTCAGCGCCGTCCGTGTCCTGCTCGGCGCGGGCGTGGGCGACGTCACCGGCCTGGCGACCGAGGTCCTCGGCTTCCCGCGCGGACAGGTACCGCCGGATGGCCGCGACGGTGTCGACTCGGGCGTCGACGGCGGGCTCGAACGCGCTCGCCCAGATCTCGTACCCACGGTCGTTCGGGTGGAAGAGATCGCCGTAGGAGTTGAAGAACGTCCGGCGGATCCCGACCCGCTTGGTGATCGCGTGCAGCGGCGCCACGGTCAGACCGAGTTCGTCGGCCACCCGGTGCACGATCTCGTTCGCGACGGCCACCTTGCGCTCGCGGTCGGGCACGAACATGCACGGCAGTTCGGCGACGATCGCGTGGGACGGGACCGCGCCGTAGATCGCGCGGATGTTCCGCTCGAACTTGTCCGGGTGAAAGTCGGCGACGTCGTTCGCGCCGATCGAGACCGTGCAGACGTCCGGGCTGAACTGCCGGAGCTTCGGGAGCTGGTCCTTCTTCGCACCCCACGTCGTGGCTCCCGACACACTGAGGTTCACGACGCGCACGGTCATCCGTGACCGATGCCGGATCCGACGGCTGAGGAGCCCCACGTACCCACGGCCGGGAGTCGTCGCACCGACGCCCTGTGCCGCCGAGTCCCCGATCGCCAGGTACGTCAACTGGCCCTCGTGGTGGAGCCGTTCGCGCCACCAGTCGGCGTGCACCGGGAGCATGTCGACCACACGCTGCGACGCAGCCCGCTGTCCCCGGATCCCCGCTCGTGCGCCGAAGCCAGCTGCTCCGCTGACGACTGCGGCGCCGGCGAGGGAGGACAGCAGGGCGACGAGGGTGCGCGTTCTCATGCCGGAGACGGTACGCGCGGACCCTCGGGTCGAGGTCACCGTCGTGACGGTCTGGGGACGAGGCGCCGGAGGTGCGCGCCTGTGGAGGGGAGGCGTGCTGGGGTGTCGCCGGGGGCCTCCCGGATCGTGTAAACTCTTTCCCGGTACCGTGTCCGAGCGGCCGAAGGATCATGTCTCGAAAACATGTGTGGGGGCAACTCCACCGTGGGTTCAAATCCCACCGGTACCGCCATAGAAAACCCCCGTTCACGCGGGGGTTTTCTTCTTTCCGAGAGCGGCTCTGGTGCACGTTTGGTGCACATCTCGAGCGCATGACTCGTTGCCGTCGTCGCCTCCTCCTCCTCGGCAGCGTGGTCAGCCCTAGTTCGTCCGACCCGGTGCCCTAGGCACCCTCGCCTGTCCCTCGAGTGCGGCAGCGAAGCAGAAATCGCGTGTCGGCATGTCCAAGCGGGCGCTTCGCGGAGGTGGAGCAGCCACGTGGTTCCACAGCGGCGAGCTGGACAGGCATCCTCGAGGGATGTCGATAGACGACCCCCGCCTTCGGTTCCCGCTGTGCGGCTACCAGGTTGCGACTGCGCCACCGGGTGTCGATCCGCCGGGGAGCGGTCGAATGCGGCGACGTCCGAAAGCCCGAGCCCTCAGCTCGCTCTTCCGAGGATCCCCAGTCAGAAGCCGGGGACCACGCGGACTCCATCACTGCGGCGCGGGGCAGCGCGGGCACCGCCCATGCTCCCTCCGACTTCCGCGCACACACGCTCTCCGAACGAATTGGGCGGTTCTATGACGCCGCCGGTCTGCGCGACTGGTTTCAGATCAGCAGCGAAGCAGTCGGCGCGCAGGTTCGAAGCGGAGAGCTGCTCGCCGTTGTGACTGCGGACGGCTTCCGCCTCCTTCCCGCGTTCCAGATCGACGAGGGCGGCCAGCTCCTGCCTCGACTGCGCGAGGTACTCTCGGAACTCGATCCGGCACGGGTTGACCCGTGGGGCAATGCCGTTTGCCTGAACGCGCCAAGCGATGACCTCGACGGCCTCACCCCCGCAGCGGCGCTCCGAACTGAGCGAGTTGATGACATGATTCGTCTCGCTCGTCAATCGGGAGCGTTCCGACTTGGATGAGGCACGCTGGCCTCCGGTGCACTGTTGCAGTCCGCTTAGACCGTTGAGATACAGCTGCGGCGCGATGCGCTCCTCGTCGACGACGACCACTTGGACGGGGCGTGCGCCTGGCTTCGGGATCAAAACGCAGGCCGGTGAGAATCCCGGGGTCATTCGGTGGCGCTCGTGCCGTATCGAGGCAGCAACTCGGGGTAGTCCTGCGGGTCGATCCGCCATGCAGTGTCGGCCTGGGGCCAATTGGTGGCGCGCGGTTGAGACGGAGCCCCGAACCGTGGGGTCAATTGGTAGCGCGCGGTTGAGACGGAGCCCCGAACCGTGGGGTCATTTGGTGGCGCGCGGTCGAGATTGACCCCCGAACCGTGGGGTCATTTGGTGGCGGTCACGTTCCGGGGTCATCCTCAACCGGCGTGCTCGAGCGGTTGCCAGTGGCTGCGCGTGTGCGCGTTTCAGGCTTCGCCGTCGCGGAGCCGCTGTTCGACGCGGCTATGGACCACGTCCGAGTAGCCACTCCGCTCGATTTCACGGCGGATGAGGACCCGTATCGACATACCCGCGTCGTGCTGACGCTCCCACCAATCGAGAGTACGGACGTGTCGACCTTCGGGATCGAGATTCGCTTGCGTTCGGACGTGCCGACCGTGCTCTCCGTGCTGGCCATCGTGTCCTCTTCTGATCAGGGGCCTCACCACAGTGTCCCGTCCGCGTCGGGTGCCGTTATAACGACAAGCCGAGCCACCCGCGTTCGCGCCCCGAGATGGGGGTTCGTGCAGGGGTATCGACTCTGACTGGATGGACACATGGATACGCACGAGGGGAGCTCGGCCGGAGCATCAGCACAGCGTGGCTGTCGTTCGTCGCGGCGCCGACGTCGCCTATCAGGCCCGCGTCCATGGGACGATCCAGGCGCTGCCGGGCGGAGCCGACCGGAGCAACACGATCATGGCCCGCGCGGGGCTCACCCACGAGCGGTTCCTCGAGCTGCTCCGGTCGACGCGGCGCGTCACCCGCGATGAGTTCCAGAGCTTCGCCAAGGCGCTGCGTGTCTCACCTCGATGGCTGGCCATCGGAGCTGGCGAGCCCGCCGACGGCGTGGCGGGTTGGGTCGCACCCCCTGAGGGCTGGCACACCTTCGGCTCCCCCGTCGATCAGCCCGACGTCGAGCTCGAGTTCTCCGAGGCCCTCGACCCGGACGACCTGATGCCGCGATGGAAACGCCCCCGCACGACGGTGGCCGCATGACGGCGCGGATCCTGATGACCGGGAGCCGCGAGTGGACCAACGTCCAGTTCGCCGGTGAGGGTGCAGCATGCCCCTTGTTCTCATTCACCACCCCAACGGGCGCTTTCATATCCTGAAAGAGTCCAGGCCCTCCAAGGCTACGTCGGAAGCAAGTTCGATTGTCCCGAGGTCCTGTCCTGCAAACGGCAGTTTGATGGTCGCCACTTCTTCTTCATGAGTCGAGAAAACATCAGTCGCGGCTAGCCGCATTGCCCTCCCCTCCAGCTTGTAACACAAGACTTCCGAATTTCCTGCCCAGCCGAGTGGCACCCAATCAAGGTCGGCCGGATACTTGAGGGAAGCAACGATTTTATTTTTTTCAACGTCAAGGACGGTGACGGTGAAGTCAACCACTTGCCCGACATTGACATGCACGCCGAGCAGATGACTCCCCGACGCGTTCCATGACGCTGAACTGGTAATCTCAAAGCCGTATCGGCGTCGACCCCACGACCCATCGAAGTTGATTATATCGACTGCTGGGACTGGATTTCCCCACCATTGAAAGTTGATGGCCAACTGTGTACCTGATGGGGAGAACTGTACTGGCCTACCACTCCAGTTGGATCCCCGAAGAAACGTAGTGGGCAGACGATAGAGTCCATCCTCGGGCACTATCGGTACAGGATCCGGCGCGATCGATTCCTCGGGATTCGGGAGTGATATTCGATAGGTGCTTCTCGTGAACTGCGTTGCTACCACATCGGTCATCTCAACGAAACATGCACGATCGCCCGGGCCCAAAAACACCTCCTCGTGCAACGGAAGCGGCGTTTCCTCTGTTTCCTCGCCTGTCATCAAATTCAAGACCCAGCGCTGTGACAGCGTGCCGGGAAGGCCATTCGAGCGGTACCGCAGAGCCCGGCCGTCCCGCTGGAGCTCAAAGTGGAGCCCGTCGAGGAGGGCCGCGAAAGGACGGACAACTTTCACGAAGCCATGGCCCGTTTCCCACACCCAGGCGCCGGCAGGGCCAGTGACAAGGAAGGCTGCGGGACGCGCGAGCACGGTTGGTCGTTGCGCTTTGGGGGGAGTCACGGTTCCTCTTCTGTCATTGAACGTCTCGCAGATACTCGCACGTGCATGCTCTCGCCGTGGGTGACCCCTGTTTGGGGAGTACTTCCCGAACCTGAGTATCCGCTAAAAATTAGCCCAAGCGGTGCCAGGGGCGTCACCCGTAGTGCGTCGTCGACCGCCTACACGAACTCGTCGCTCGGCCTCATGACCGAGAACACCTCTGCAGGAGTCACTGCTTACACTCGAAGCAACAGCGGTGAGATTGTCGGCAGCCGAGCTCCGAATGCAGCAAATGTCTACTTCATTCTCGATTCCCTCGGATCCGTCGTTGGTTTGTTCGACAAGGCCGGATCGTTCTCTGGCGGGTATTCCTACGCACCGTACGGCGAAACCCGCTCTTCCTCAAATAGCTCGGTTACGAACAGCAATTTCTTGCGCTATATTGCGAGTTACTTCGATTCTTCCGTCAATCTGTATCGACTTGGCGCAAGGTACTACGACACAGCACAAGCGCGATTCACACAGTTCGACCCCTCGGGGCAGGAACGCAACCCGTACGCATACGCGAGCGGAGATCCCATCGGAGCGAGCGACGCATCAGGTCTCATCACAGATGCGCAAGCCGATCTGGTGGCCACAGGAAACCCCCGCTTCGGCGGGGGTTTTCTTCTTCCGCCCGTTCGCTGCGGCGCGTTCTTGGTGCTCCTTGTAGCGGTCCGTGCGCGCTCCAGTCTTGGTTCCGACCACCTGGACGCAGGCCCGCCCATCCGTCGGCCGCGCGGACGAGGTGCACACGGCCGTGTTCCCGGAACGACGGTGGAGGACAACGTCGGTGCATCCGGACGGCATCTCGTCCCGCCCATCGGGCTGACGAGGGGTGCTCTGGTGGAGCATCTCTCCGCGCACCGCCGCGGCCTACCGTCGGACACGGCCGCGCAGGTGGCGGCCGGCGAGGAAGGGAACGGCACCATGCCCATCAGTGACGCAGCACGGCAGGAGGTGGCGGCGCTCCTCCCCGGCAGCCCGTCCGACCTCGCCACGACGGACCCGGAGTTCATCGAGCTCCACCAGGACTTCGCCTTCGACGAGGTACTCCGCCACACCTCGCTGTCCCGCGTGGACCGGTTGACGATGCAGCTCGGCGCGATCATCGCCGTCGGCGGCCAGACCGAGTACCGCACGATGCTCGGCGCGGCGCTGAACGGCGGCGTGACCCCCGTCGTCGCGAAGGAGGTCGTCTACCAGACGACCGCGTACGTCGGCGCGGCGCGGTCCATCGACTTCCTCCGCATCACGAACGAGGTCCTCGCGGAGCGCGGCGTCCAGCTCCCGCTGGAGGGCCAGTCGACCACCACCCCCGCCGACCGCCTCGCCGTCGGACGGGCGACGCAGAGCGAGATCGTCGGAGCGGGCGTCGTCGACGGCATGTACGAGACCGCTCCTGCCGACGCTGTCCACGTCCAGGAGTTCCTGTCCGGCAACTGCTTCGGTGACTACTACACCCGCACAGGGTTGGACGTGCAGCGCCGCGAGCTCCTGACGTTCGCGATCCTCGTCGGCCTCGGCGGAGCCGATGCCCAGGTCGCCGGACACGTCGCGATGAACCGCAACGTCGGCAACACCCGGCAGGACCTGCTCGACGTGCTCACCGTCCTGGTGCCGTACGTCGGCTACCCCCGCACCCTCAACGGCCTCGCAGCCATCAACGACGGCGCTCCCGCCGGCAACGGAAAGGAACAGGCATGAACATCGAACCCCGCACCCCGACCCGGAAGAACCCGCCGGAGCAGTTCGCGGGTGACGTTTGGGTGGACATGATCGTCACGCCGCGCGAGGCGGGCCAGCACGCCACCGCGGCGCTCGTCCGGTTCGCGCCCGGCGCCCGCACCGCGTGGCACTCCCACGAGAAGGGCCAGTACCTGCACGTCACCGCCGGCATCGCTCGGTTCGGGACGCGCGACGGCGAGATCATCGAGGTCCACGCCGGGCAGACCCTGTACACGGCCCCGGGCGAGGAGCACTTCCACTCGGCCCCCGAGGACGGCTTCATGGAGCACATCGCGTTCCTGGAACTCGGAGAGGACCCGAGCGTCGCGACGACCTGGAAGGAACACGTCACCGACGACGAGCTCGCCGGTCGCTGATCGCGACGCGGGAGGGTCGCCGGACGGACGGACGGACGGACCGACGGACCGACGGGCGGGAGGCGCGGTGCCAGGTGGCACCGCGCCTCCCGTCCGTTCACGGGGAACGCGTCGTCGTCGCCGTGACGCCGTCGTCGGTCAGGACCAGTCGCCGTCGGCCGTGCCGAGGTGCTCGCGTCCCAGGTCGGTGATCGGGACCGCGGCGAGGCTGGTCAGCCCGATGTCGAGCAGCGTCGCGCGGGAGACGCCGGATCCGCCGAGGGTGGACATCCCCTCGATGACCGCGCAGAAGTACGCTCCCAACGAGCCGGAGTTGGCTGTGCCTTCGATCTCCCCGGCGTCCTGCGCCTCGGCGATGCAGGCGCCGTAGTGGTCCCGCATGGCGTCGAACGAGGCAGCGACGGTGGCGGCGACCTCGGCGTCCTGCGTCGCCAGCTCGACGGCGGCCTTCGTGAAGAGGGACGGGGGAGCCTGCGATGCCCCGTGTTCGACGGCGACCTTCACGAGCTGCGCCCGGATCCGCCCGATCGGGCTGTCCGAGCCGTGGCGGATCGACTCGACGGCGTCGACCGCCTCGGCGGCGTCGCTGAGGAACGCCCGCATGAACAGTTCCTTCTTGCCGCCGAAGGCGTTGTAGAGGCTCTGTCGGGCGAGACCGGTGGCCTCGAGGAGGGTGTCGAGGGACGTGCCGGCATAGCCCGTCTCGGCGAACGCCTTCCGGGCGCGGGCGACGACGTCGGCTTCGTCGAACGTCCGAGGTCTCGGCACGGTCGTCCTCCTGGTCTGCTGCGGGGCTGTCGTGACCATCATGACGCAGCGGGCACGGCCTCGGCTCGGGTGGTGCACCACCCGAGCCCGGTCCGGCGCCGGCCTCGCCGTCAGACGATCGAGGCTCCGCCGTCGACCAGGACCTCGCTGCCGGTCATGCCCGAGCTCTGGTCCGAGACCAGGAACAGGACGGTGGCGGCGATCTCCTCGGGCCGGAGCAGTCGACCGAGCGCGACCCCGGAGGCGATCTGCGCCAGGAGGGCGTCCGGGTCGCTCGGCGCGAGGCCCTTGAGGCCGGGCGTCTCGGTGGGGCCGGGGACGATGGTGTTGATGCGGATCCCACGAGGAGCCAGGTCTGCCGCCCACGTGCGGGTCATCGCCGCGACTGCCGCCTTGGAACCGCCGTAGAGCCCGAAGTGGCGCTCCGTGCCGGACGCCGCGGTCGAGCCGGTCACGACGATCGCGGCACCCTCGTTCAGCAGGGGCAGGGCGCCCTGGATCGTCAGCGTGGTGCCGCGCACGTTCGTTGCGAAGGCGTTGTCGATGTCCTCGGCCGTCACCTCGGCGAGCGGCTTGAACTCGCCCAGTCCGGCATTGGCGTGCACCGCGTCGAGTCCGGTGCCGCGCGCTGCGATCACCTCGAAGAGCGTGCGCACGTCGGCCGGGTCGGAGGCGTCCGCCCGGACGGCGGTGACGGCGTCACCGAACTCGGCCTGGACGGCGTCGAGCTGCGCCTGCCGACGGCCGGTGACGAAGACGTGGGCGCCCTCGTCGACGAAGCGGCGGACGACCGCCTCGCCGATCCCCGAGGTGCCGCCGGTCACCAGTGCGGTCTTGCCGGTGAGTGCTGCGTTCATGTTGAAGCTCCGTTCGTGTAGTGGACTGATCGGTCTCGAACGTACGCTTGCTGGACCGATCAGTCAAGAACTCGAACAGGATGACGCGCGCGGTGTGGAGCCGCTCACGCTGACGGCGGCCGGGCGACACACCGCTCACGCAGCAGGCAGCGGACCCGTCCCCGACGCCAACCCGACGACGAGCCCGTGCACGATCCGGGCAGCCCGGGCGGCTGCATCGTCGAGGTGCTGCCGGAACTCGTCACCGTCCGGCGCGCACAGGTCGCTGATGCCGCGGACCGACACGAACGGCATCGCGTGCACGTGGGCGAACTGGGCGATCGCCGCCGACTCCATGTCGACCGCGGCGACCGTCGGGAAGGCCTGGCGGAGGTCGCGGGCGCGCCCCTCGGTCACGAAGACCTCGCTCGACCCGATCGGTGCCAGACGGACGACGTCGGAGGTCTGGACGTCCTGCGCACGGCGGACGAGGTCGGGGTCCCCGGTGAACCCGGCGGGCATGCCCGGCACCTGGCCGAGCGCGTACCCGAAGGCCGTGGCGTCGGCGTTGAGGTTCACGTACCAGTCGCCGATGACGACGTCGCCGAGCTGGACGTCCCGCGCGAGACCGCCCGCTGTCCCGACGCTGATGACCGGGATGCCCGAGCCGAAGTCGTGGAAGGCGTGGGCGACGGCCGCGGTGGCGTTCGTGAAGCCGATCCCACTCCGGCGGACGGCGACCGCGGAACCGTCGACGTCGAGCAGGTGGTGCTCGTCGTGGCCGCCGGTCGGCCCGTGCAGGACCGGCTCGCCGCCGATCAGGTCCGTGAAGGCCGAGACCTCTTCGCTCATGGCGGCGATCACCACGGCCACGGGTCGTCGAGGGGCATCCACCGGACGATCCTCCCACAGGGGCGTGCGCGATCCGGCGCTGCGGGCCAGCGTCACGAACCGCAGCATTCCGTAAGCGGCGGTCATCTTCCCCCGCTCGTGCACACCGCGTGGCACCTTCTCGGCATGGCCTCCATCTGCTTGATCCTGTCCGCGGCCGCGCTGCTCCTCAACGGCCTCACCCTGCTCGGACGCGTCCCCGGACGCGACAGCGGGGTCTCCAACGTCCTCATCGGCGGGCTGCAGCTGCTGCTCTGCACCGCCGTCGCTGTCACGGCCGACGGGTCGCTCCCGGCCCTGCTCGCGATCACCGGGACGTTCCTGTTCGGCCTGACGTACCTGTACGTCGGGGTGGACGCGCTCGCGGGCCTCGGATCGGCGGGGCTCGGTTGGTTCTGCGGCCTGGTCGCCGTGGCCGCGGTGGTGTTCGCCGGGGTCCACGTCGTCGACGACCCGGTGCTCGCGGTGCTGTGGGCCGGGTGGGCGCTGCTCTGGTCGCTGTTCTTCGTGCTCCTGGCGCTCGGCCGGGCGTCGATCACGGCGTACACCGGCTGGGCGCTGGTGCTGGCCAGCCCACTGACCGCACTCGTGCCGGCGCTGCTCGCCCTCACCGACCGCTGGCCGACGGGATCGGCCGCCGCCGGCGTCGCGGTGCTCGGCGAGCTGGTCGTGTTCGGCGGGGCAGCCGCCCTGGCCCGCCGCAGCGCACGGAGCACGACCGTCCCGGCCACCCGGACCGCCGCGACCGACCCGGCCACCCGGACCACCGCGACCGACCCGGCCACCACGCCGGCCGGTGCGTCCCTGCCCAGTGCGACCGCAGCCTCCTGACCGCCCGCCACACGAGATCGGACGAACCATGACCACGACGACCATCACCCCGCGCACCGTGCCCGACACCGTTCCCGACTACGAGACCCTCGCCGCGCGCTTCCGACCGCTCTTCGACCGGATCGCCGCCGGGGCCTCCGAGCGCGAGCGCACGCACACCCTCCCGACCGCCGAGATCCGCGAACTCGCCGCCGCCGGCTTCGGTGCCCTGCGGGTCCCCGTCGAACACGGCGGCGCCGGTGCCACGCTGCCGCAGCTGTTCCGGCTGCTGACCGAGCTCGCCGCCGCCGACAGCAACATCCCGCAGGCCCTCCGCGGCCACTTCGCCCTGGTCGAGGACCGTCTGGTCGGCCGTTCGGGGGAGAGGGTCGGCTGGCTCGACCGCTTCGGCCGCGGCGAGATCGCCGGCAACTCGTGGACCGAGGTCGGCGCCGTGCAGATCGGCGACGTCATCACGAAGGTCACCCCGCAGCCCGGCGGCACGTTCCGGATCAGCGGGCAGAAGTACTACTCCACGGGCAGCGTCTTCGCGGACTGGATCGACACCTACGCCGAGCGCACCGACACGGGCGAGCGGGTGATCGCGATCGTCGACGCCCACCAGGACGGCGTCACCCACGGCGACGACTGGGACGGCTTCGGCCAGCAGACGACCGGCTCCGGCACGAGCACCTTCGTCGACGCGCGCGTCGAGCCGGACGCGGTCACCCTGTTCGACGACCGGTTCAAGTACCAGACCGCCTTCTACCAGGGGGTGCTGCTGGCGGTCCTTGCCGGGTCGGTCCTGGCCGCCGAACGGGAGGTCGCCCTCGCCGTCCGCACCCGCAACCGCGTCTTCTCACACGGCAACGCCGACACCTTCGCCGCCGACCCGCAGATCCTGCAGGTCGTCGGCGAGGTCTCGTCCGCCGGCTTCGCCGCCGCCGCGATCGTCGACCGGGCAGCGGAGGCGCTGCAGGCCGCGTACGAGGGAGCAGCCCTGGACGAGGCCGAGGACGAGCGCCGGAACGACCGTGCCGAACTCGCGACCGCGCAGGCGCAGGTCGCACTCACGTCGCTCGCGACGCAGGCGACCTCGCACCTGTTCGACGCGCTCGCCGCGTCCGGCGTCAGCACGACGAAGAACCTGGACCGGCACTGGCGGAACGCCCGGACCGCGGGCAGCCACAACCCGTGGGTGTTCAAGGCGCGGATCGTCGGGGACCACGCCGTGAACGGCGCGGAGCCGCCGCGGGTTTGGGCGATCGGCGCGACGCGCGCGCGGTAGCCGCGACCGACGGACGGGAGGCCCGGTACCAGCTGGTACCGGGCCTCCCGTCCGTCGCATACGCGAGCTCTTTGTCCGGAGAACGGGTGCGCAGCGTTGCGGGAGCACGCAATGTTCCCCCAGAACAGGTGCCCGCCCCGTTGAGAGGGACCGAGCAGGAGCTACCGTGAGCGAGCCCGAAGCATTGACACAGTCTCAATAAAGGATCGTCATCGTCATGTTCAGCAAGAAGGTGCTCGTCTCGATCTCGTTGGGGTGGGCCGTGGTCCTGGTCGTAAGCGGCTGCAGTACCGCTGCATCCAACGTCCCGGCGGGTTCCGTCGCCGACCAGTCGGCGTCGTCGGGCTCATCCAGCGGCCAGTCGTCGAGTGTGCCAGTGCCGACGAAGTCGGCTGTGAGCACGGTCGCTGCGCTCCCCTTCAACGCCAGCGGGTACCTCGCGGGGAACGTCACGCCGACGTTGGACGCTGGTGAGGCTGGTGCCGTCTCGGTTGTGTCCACTGCGGCACTGAAGCGCGACGACGCGGTGCTCGGCGGAGGCACGTTGCCCTTCGCGTTCCGCAACAACACTGGTGCGACGATCTCGCACATCGACTTCACCGGGACCGCCACCGTGGACGGCAAGGTGGTCGCGACCGGAGCCAGCCAAGGCACGGTGCCCGCGCACGTCAAGCCCGGGGAAATGGGGTTCAGCTACCTTTACTTGGAGGACGTCAAGTCGCTCCCGGACTCCGGTGCGCAGTACGACTTCCGGGCCTCGACGATGCCTGCCGACAACTCGTCGTTCAACACTGCGCCCCTCAAGGTCACCCAGGCTGACAACAACGGCTCCGCCATAATCGGTTCAGCGGTGAATTCCACAGGCAAGCCGCTGTCCGGGCCGTACGCGGTGGACGTCTACTGCTTCACCGACGGCGCACTCTCGTCCGCTGGCACGATGGACTTCGCAACAGAAACCGGTGATGTTGCACCCGACGGGACGGTCTCGTTCAGCCACGATCTCTACGACTCGCCCTGCGACAGCTTCGTCGTGGGCGTCTCCGGGTACTTCGCATGAAGCGCATGATCGGACCGGTCATGATCGCTGCAGTTCTCGTCCTGAGCGGGTGCAGCGCCGCTGGTTCAACGAATTCCGGTGCCGAGTCGAAGCAGTCCTCGACCGCGGCGGCGGACACTTCGACGACGACTCCCACTCCCACTCCCACCGCGCCTGATCTCGTCGGTACCTGGAAGCAGAACAACTCAGCGAGTGCGGACGGGTACACCAGCGCAACCATCACGGCAGACACCATCACGGTGGAGTTCGTGACGGACAACGGTGACACCAGGTCCCTCTTCTGGGTCGGGACGTATACGCCGCCGACCGACGGATCCGAAAAGTACACGTGGACGTCGAAGCGCGATGAGGCGGCGACGGCTTCGGCCCTCCTGGCCTCCACTGATCCCACGAAGGACTTCGTCTACGACGACGAGGAGATCAGCTTCCCCGTGACGATCGCGGGTACCACAGCCACCGTGCGGATGTCGAAGGACTGAGTCGCTTCAGGTCCTCGGCTGCGGGGAGGCACGATGTCAGACCGGACGACGTGAGCGGCACCGCGGCGGTGACCGAAGGCTCTTCTTGTAGGCGGATCTCGCCGTGCGACGGACGGGAGGCCCGGTACCAGCTGGTACCGGGCCTCCCGTTCCGTTTCTGCTCGCGCTGGGCGTCAGGCCGTGGCAGCCGTCTCGCTGCGCTTCGGGAGCACCCAGTTCGGGCGCACGAAGTGGCACGTGTACCCGTAGGGGTCCTTCTCGAGGTAGTCCTGGTGCTCCTCCTCGGCCTCCCAGAACGGGCCGACCGGAGCGACCTCGGTGACGACCTTGCCCGGCCAGATGCCCGACGCGTCGACGTCCGCGATGGTGTCGAGCGCGACGTCACGCTGCTCGTCCGAGGCGAAGAAGATCGCCGAACGGTAGCTGACACCCACGTCGTTGCCCTGCCGGTCCTTGGTGGACGGGTCGTGGATCTGGAAGAAGAACTCGAGGAGCTCGCGGTACGAGATCACCGAGGAGTCGAAGACGATCTCGACGGCCTCGGCGTGCGTGCCGTGGTTGCGGTAGGTGGCGTTGGGGACGTCGCCGCCGGAGTAGCCGACGCGTGTGCTGATGACGCCCGGGCGTCGGCGGAGCAGCTGCTGTGCTCCCCAGAAACATCCGCCGGCGAGGATCGCGGTCTCGGTGGTGGGCATCGGTACCTCCGTGGTTCGTGACGCTGGCTGCGACAGTACCGGGTGCAACACCGAGGGGCCCCTGCGTGTTCCACGACCGGTCGCCCGAGCCTGGGACCGGGTGCATCCGGGCTGCGTTCACTGGGACGGTGAAGGACATCCACTACGCCGGCCGGGCGATCCGGACCACGAACGGTGCTGCCGACGCCGTCATCAGGTACGCCGCCGTCCTCGGGGCGAACCGGAAGACCGACACCGTCGACGTCCCGACGGTCGACGAGCGCGGACGACCCAGCATCGAGACGCTGCTGCTCGGTCCCGCCAGCCAGATCACCGTGGGGCCCGCAGCGGACGACGCACGGGAGGGTTCCGTCGACGACGCGGGGGTCGACGACGCGGGTGTCGACGACGCGGACTTCATCGAGCAGGTGCGTCGGCTGGCGGTGCTGGCCGGGCCGGTCCGGCCGGTGCACGAGGACCCGGACCTGCGCGCTGAGGGGTTCGACGGCTTCGACTGAGACGCGGAGCACGCGGGCGCGCGGCGCACACTGTGGTGCGCTGCTGCGCGGCCCGCCGCCCCGTCAGCGCCGCAGGGTGTTCCGCGGGTACTCGCCGTAGGCGTTCCGGTACGCGGCGGAGAACCGGCCGAGGTGCGCGAACCCCCACGCTCGGGCGATCGCCTGCACCGACCCCGTCGTCGCGTCCGTCTCCAGCAGCTCCCGTCGCACCCGTTCGAGTCGCACGTGCTGCAGGTAGCGGAGCGGGGTCATCCCGACGTGGCGCTGGAAGGCCTCCTGGGTGGCGCGGACGCTGAGCCCCGCGGCCCGGGCGACGTCCGAGACGTTGAGGGGCTCGGCGACGTGCTCGTGCACGAACTCGACCGCGGCACGCAGGCGTGCGCGACGGGGCAGGAACACGGCGGGCGGCAGCGCGGTGACCGTCGGCGGGTACATCCGGAGGAACGCGGCGGCCGTCCCGCGGGTCAGCGTGTGCCACAGGAGGCTGTCCACACCGCCGACACGGAGTTCGCGGGACAGCAGGGCCAGGCTGTTCCGCCACTGGGTCACGGCGGCGGGGTCGAGGGTGCGCAGGTGGTCGATGCCGAGGTCGGGGACCTGTCCGGTGTGGAACAGCTCGTCGGCGACCTCGTGCACCAGTCGGCGGGACATGTGGACCACACGCTGGTCGTAGTCCTCGTACTCGAACACGAACTCGCGAGCGGTCGGGAAGAGCATCGGGACGTCGCCGGCCATCGGGACGCGGTCGTGGACGACGTCGGGGATCCCGTTGCCGGCGGTGAGCCACTGCACGATGTAGTCGTCGGACGCGCCGATCAGGCCGCGGATCGATCCGGAGATCTGGGAGCGACGGAGCGTGACGTCGGCATCGCCCACCGCCGTGTAGCGGTACGAGAAGGGTCGGTCCGTGGTCCGCGCCGACCAGTGCCGTCCCGCGTAGAAGCCGCTGAGGTCCACGACGGCGGTGTCGGGCGACCCGCCGATCGCCTCGATGCGGACGGTGCTGCGGTCGCCGGCTGTCGAGCGGTCGGGCGCGGTGTCGTCGATCGTGGTCATCCGCGTCCTTCCCGTCCGGGCGCGCAGACAGAGCGCACCATCGAAGACCGTACGGACGGCAGCGTCCTGTCCGCGAGGGGTTGACTCGCCATGTCCGGATGCGCTAACGACTGTGTCCTGCTGGGCATCCCGAGCGGGATGGGGCAAGGTCAGAGGATGCGCACCGAACCTGCCTCCGCCTTCCGCGCCGCCCGAGACGTCCTGCTGCACGCCCGCTCCGACAGTGCCGCGGCACGCCGGGACTTCCGCTGGCCCGACGTCGGCGAGACGTTCAACTGGGCGATCGACTGGTTCGACGTCATCGCGCAGGGCAACGATCGGGAAGCACTGGTGATCGTCGAGGAGGACGGCCGCGAGTCGCACACCACCTACGCCGAGATGTCCGCGCGCTCGGACCGACTGGCGGCACGGCTGCACGACCTCGGCGTCGGCAAGGGCGACCACGTCCTGCTCATGCTCGACAACCAGCTCGAGCTCTGGGAGTCGATGCTCGCGGTGATGAAGGTCGGCGCCGTGATCCTGCCGACCTCGACCATGCTCGGGGCCGCGGACCTGCAGGACCGGATCGACCGCGGACGGGTCGCCCACGTGGTCACGACGTTCCGCGAGACCCCGAAGTACGCCGACGTCACGGGTGACTTCACGCGCATCGTCGTCGGGGGGAGCGCAGACGGGTGGACGTCGTACCCGGCCGACCTCGGCGAACCCGCGCCCGCGGACGAGTGGCGCCCGGAGGTCGTGACCGCGGCCTCCGACCCGTGCCTGGTGTACTTCACCTCGGGCACGACCGACAAGCCGAAGATGGTCGTGCACACGCAGACCTCGTACCCGGTCGGACACCTCACGACCATGTACTGGATCGGGCTGCAGCCGGGCGACGTGCACCTGGCGATCAGTTCGCCCGGCTGGGGCAAGCACGCGTGGAGCTGCTTCTTCGCCCCGTGGATCGCCGAGGCCACGGTCTTCGTCCACAACCAGGAGCGCTTCGACCCGGCCGCCCTGCTGCACCAGCTCGAGCGGGCCGAGGTCACCTCGTTCTGCGCTCCGCCGACCGTGTGGCGCCTGCTCATCCAGGCCGACCTCGGCGCGCGCCCGCGGGCACTGCGCGAGGTGGTCTCCGCCGGTGAGCCCCTCAACCCCGAGGTGATCCGCATGGTCGAGGAGGCCTGGGGTCGGACGATCCGTGACGGCTACGGCCAGACCGAGACCACCGCGATCGTCGGCAACGCCCCCGGCGACACCGTCCGCCCCGGGGCGATGGGCCACGGCCTGCCCGGCGTCGCGATCGAGCTCCTGGACCCGGTGACCGGGGAACCGGGTGTCACCGAGGGCGAGGTCTGCCTGGACCTGACCACCCGGCCGCTCAACCTGATGGCCGGGTACCTCGATGCCCCCGAGCGGACCGACGACGCCCTGCGCGGTGGGTTCTTCCACACGGGTGACGTCGCCACCCGACACGAGGACGGTTCGCTGACGTTCGTCGGGCGCACCGACGACGTCTTCAAGTCCTCGGACTACAAGGTGTCGCCGTTCGAGGTCGAGAGCGCCCTGCTCCAGCACCCCGCGGTCGCCGAGTCCGCCGTCGTCCCGGCCCCGCACGAGTCGCGGCTCAACGTCGTGAAGGCGTACGTCACGCTCGCCGCCGGGTGGGAGCCGACCGCCGAGACCGCGCGGAGCATCCTGGCGCACGCCCGGACCGCGATGCCGGCCTGGCAGCGGGTGCGCCGGGTCGAGTTCGGTGCGCTGCCGAAGACCGTGTCCGGCAAGATCCGCCGTGTCGAACTCCGCGCCCGGGAGCAGGCGGCGGTGGGCGGCGCGCCCGTCGAGGGCGAGTGGCGCGACGACCAGTTCGAGGGCCTGCGCACCGGCCGTCGGGACGACTGACCCGCTGCGGGCGGGACGACTGACCTCCCGCGCACCACGACGCGCGTAGCGTCCGCCCCATGAGCGATGCAACGAACGGAACCGGCCCGGATGGCGTGACCGACCAGGAGGCCCAGCGCACCGAGGACCTGCCCGACGGCTCCGCCTCGGGGAACGCCACCCAGGACCCCCAGCAGGACAGTGACGTGGACTCCGGCGGCGAGCCGGCGGAGCCCGAGGAGGGCTGACCGGTGCCCTGGAACCCCACCGTCCACGACCGTTCGACGGGGGTCCGGCCGCCCGGTGAGGACGGGGGCTTCCGCCTCGCGCTCCTCGACCGTGGTGCCGACCTGCTGCAGCCGACGGACCCCCTGAAGGGGTTCGACGTGTACGTCGTCGGCTTCCACTGCGTGAAGGGCGAACCCGACGTGCAGATGGAGGCGCACCACTACTGCAAGGTGGTGAACGCCGAGATGCTGCAGTGCGTGCTGTTCGACGGCAACACCGCGGACGCCAACCTCATCGGCATCGAGTACATCGTGTCCGAGCGGCTGTTCGACTCGCTGCCCGAGGACGAGAAGCCGTCCTGGCACCCCCACAACCACGAGGTGTTCTCCGGCGAGCTCGTCGCCCCCGGCCTGCCGATCCCGGTCGAGACCGAGCTGATGGGCCACCTGGTCAACTCCTACGGCAAGACCTGGCACACCTGGCACAGCGCACCGATGGGCGGGCACGAGGCCGATCCGCTGCCGGTCGGCGACCCGATGCTGATGTGGTCGTTCAACCGCGAGGGCGAGGTCCAGACCGCCCTGCAGCAGGACCGGAACACCGCCATGCACACGGACCCTGAGCCGCGGAAGGCGTCCCGCGCGAAGCACCTCGACCGCGCACACCCGCAGCGCGGTGTCGGCACGATGCGTGATGACTTCTCCGGCACCACCCCGACCCCGGGCGTCGTGGACGCGGAGGACGGCCGACCCTGACGAGTCGCCCCGATGTCACCGCCCCCCAGCGGACAGCGCCGCCCAGCTCCCAGCCACGCCGGAGTTCGCTGGCATCCGGTTCCTCGCCCGTCCTCCGCGGGTGTGTCGGGCTGCTGAACCGGAAGCGGTGCCCTGATGCTGTCGCTGATCTACTCCAGTGTCGCGACCGACACCTTCGACGACGCCGAGCTGGCCGCCCTGCTCTCGCAGAGCCGGACCGCGAACGAGCGGAACGACGTCACCGGGATGCTGCTGTTCCGGAACGGCTACTTCCTGCAGGTGCTGGAGGGCCCGGACGCGGCGGTGCGGTCGAAGATGGCCACGATCAAGACCGATCCGCGACACACGAAGGTCACGATGCTGCTCGAGGACATCATCGAGGAGCGGCAGTTCCCGGCGTGGACGATGGCGTTCGCGCCGACGTCCGCCACGGACCTGGAGGACGTGCCGGGCTACCGCGCCACGTTCGACGACGTCGAGTCGATCTCCACGGAGACCCCGGCACCGGACGCGGTGCCCTCGAACGCCTCACCGGCGCTCCGCGAGCTGATCCGCTGGTTCCAGGCCCGACCCGACCGGTTCCGCACCGCCGGCTGACCTGACCGGAGACGGACGGGAGGCCCGTGGCGACCCCGCCACGTGCCTCCCGTCCGTCGTGCGCTGTGCTCGGCCCGGTGGTCCGCGCTCAGCGCCGCGATCGGATCAGAGGCCGCTGATCACTGATTCGAGGTCGAGCTCGCCATCGCGGGTCTGCATGCCAGCGGCGAGCAGGACGTGCGCGCGGTCGGCTGCGGCCGGGGTGAACAACGGGCCGAGGAGCGCGTTCTCCGCGGCCAGGCCCGTCCGGGTGATCGCACTCGGGGCGGCGTTCACCGCCTCCTTGACCGCAGACACGACCGCGGGCTGCAGGCCGGCGATCCGACGGGCCAACGCGTCGACGAAGGCGTGGATCTCGTCCGCGGGGAGCGCTCGGTTGACGAGGCCGTACCGCTCCGCGAGTTCGGCATCGACGAGTTGCGCACCGAGGAGGATCTCGAGTGCACGCGCCCGCCCCACGAGTGCGGTGAGGTACTGGGTGCCTCCACCGCCGGCCATGATGTCCATCAGCACCTCCGGCTGCGCCTGCCCGGCCGTGCCGATGGCGGCGAAGCGCATGTCGAGGGCCATCAGGAACTCGTTGCCACCACCTCGGGCGAGGCCGGTGAGCTTGCCGATCGTGACCTGCGGAAGCGAGCGGACCTCCTCGTGGACGACCTGCATGAGGTTGAGGTCGGCGGGGAACTCCGCGTCCGGGTTCGCCTCCATCGCCGCGGCGACCGCTGTGGCCATGACGTCGGGTTCGGTGATGAACCGGGTGTCGCCGTGAGCGATGAAGATGTCCGGGTCGGCGCTGTCGAAGACGATGACGCGCACGTCCTCGTCATCACGGACCTGGGCGACGAACCGGCGGAGCGACGGCAGCAGGGTGCCGTCGGAGAGGTTCAGCGGCGGGTTGTCGATGGAGACGTTCGCGACGCCGTCGGTGACGGTGACACGAAGAGCGGGCAGGTCGTAGGTCATGGGGCTTCTTCCTCAGGAGGTACAGCGGTGACGCCGAGCGTCGAGTCTGACACTGAGTATCACCATAAGCACTCCGTACCACGACTGCAAGTGAGTCCACCTGCTCGTAGGATCGACGCATGAACGCCATGAGCACGCGAGCGATCGGACGAGCGGCGGTGCGGGACGAGCTGGGCAGCATCGGACTCCGTTGCTTCCTGGAGTCAGGCTTCGATGCCGTCACGTTCGAGGACCTGGCCGGCCGCGCGGGGGTTTCGCGGAGCACCTTCTTGCGCTACTTCGGCAGCAAGGAGGACGTCGTCCTCCACGTCTTCGACCCCCTCGGCGAGCAGATGGCGCACGCCCTCCGGGAGCGTCCGGACTCGGAGGACACCTGGACTGCTCTTCGTCATGCGGTCCGGCCCGCCGTGACCCTGATCGAGGACGACCCAGCGACAGGCCTGGCGCGACTCGACCTGGTCTGGTCGACGCCCGCGTTGTGGGCTCGGCTCCACGAGAAGCAGGCAACCTGGCGAGCAGGACTCGCTGCCCTGCTCGTCGAACGTGCGGCCGGCAGCCAGTTGCGACGCATCGCGGTGCAGACACTCGTGATGGCTGCCCTCGGGTGCGTCATCGTCGCGTACGACGGATGGGTCGAGAGTGGCGGAGCTGAGCGCCTCGGCGACCTCGTCGAGGACGCCTTCGCTGCCCTCGCCCCGGGAACGCTCCGCTGACGGACCGCTTCCGTGCACGCCAGCGTGCGCTGACGGCGACCCCGTCCCGGTTGGGGATCGGATCAGCCCGTGACGTCGAAGACGACCACCCGCGCGCTCCGCGCCCCGATGTGGTCCGCCACCGGCTGGTGCGCCGGGTGCGGCAGGTAGGCGTCCCGGGCGGCGGCGTCGCGGAAGCGGACGACGAGCGCCCAGTCGAAGCCGCCCTCGAGCCCCTCGGGGCTGACGCTCGGCCCGGACGCCACGGACACGACCCCGTCGATGGTCGGCAGGTGTTCCGCGACCAGGGCGCTCGCGCGTTCCGGCGCGGTCCCGTCCTCGCCGTCCCAGTCCACGAGCACCACGTGCAGGATCTCGGTCATGGTCGTCCTCCCGTCACGTCCCGCACCGTCGGCGGGGGATCACCCCGAGCCTCCGCCGCCGTGCTGGATGTACCCCGAACCCGCCCGGGGCTGGGTCGTCGCGGGCACCCGGCGGCCTAGCGTCCAGGGCACACCACGACGAGAGGAAACACCATGGCAAGTGGAGTCGCAGCAGTCTGGGTCCCGGTCAGCGACATGGAGCGCGCCGTCGCGTTCTACCGCGACACGCTCGGTCTCACGGTGAAGGACCAGTCCGAGGACTGGAGCGAGATCGACGCCGGCGGTGTGATGATCGGTCTCAACGGACGCGAGTCCGCCAGCCAGTCGAGCGACGGCGGCGCGGTCGTCTCGTTCCAGCCGGACGGCAGCATCGAGGACGAGGTCGCCTCGCTCAAGGAGCGCGGTGCCGACATCCAGGGCGAGATCAGCGAGCACCCGTGGGGCAAGATCATCCCCTTCAAGGACAGCGAGGGCAACGACCTGCAGCTGTACTCGCCGCCGCAGGGCTGACGACGGAGTGGCCGTGCGACGTCGCACGGCCGGACCGCATGACGGGAGGCCCGTGACCATCTGGTCACGGGCCTCCCGTCATGCGTCAGCGCGGTGCGCGGACCGTCACCGTGTTCAGCGGGCGGTCCGGGCTCCGGCGCGCGGCAGGACGATGCCGAGGATGATCATCGCGACGGCGAGGACCAGGTGCAGCACGTTGTCGGCGCTGTTCAGCGGCACGAAGTTCGCGGCGCTGGCCATGCCGGCGGTGAACAGGCCGTAGATGAAGAGCACGGCGTAGATGATGCCGCCGACGAGCAGGTACTGGCGGGAGAAGCCGTGCGAGCGAGCGGCGATCAGGCCGACGATGCCGAACAGCAGGTGCACGATGTTGTGCAGGACGGAGACCTGGAACAGGCCCAGGAGCTGCGCGTTCGAGTCGTTGCCGGCGGCCATCATGCTGCCCATGTCCATGGTCAGGCCGGGGATGAAGCCGGCGATGCCGACGATGAGGAAGACGACGCCGAAGACCAGCGCGCCCTTCTGCGTGAGCGTGCGGCCGTAGCCGTGGTCGGTGCGGGTCGATGCGTTGGTGGTCATGAAGGAACCTTTCGTCAGGAGTCGACGCGGTCGGTTGCCATGCGCCTCGCAGGACATTCGGAGTGGACCAGCAGTCGGTTTGGTGGGAGAACCCAGCAGTACACGAGGCGGAGCCGTCACGACCGGACGAGGCGTTTGATGGCCAATGTCGCTTCCTGGATCTTCTGTTCGGCCTCGTCGCCGCCCTGGGCCACCGCGTCGGTGACACAGTGACGCAGGTGGTCCTCGAGCAGGCCCATCGACACCGCCTGCAACGCCTTCGTCATCGCGGACACCTGGGTGAGGATGTCGATGCAGTACTCCTCGTCCTCCACCATGCGCTGCAGCCCACGCGCCTGGCCCTCGATGCGGCGCAGCCGCTTGCGGTAGTCGTCCTTCGCGGAGATGTAGCCGTGGTGGTGCGCGCTCTGTGCTGTCTCGTCGCTCATCGGGAACACATCCTCGTCGTCGGCGTTACGGTAGGGGTACCCCCCATGGGTATGTGCACATCGTACCCGTCCGACGGGCGACACGAGGAGGACCGATGACCGAGCAGCAGACCGTGACCTACGGCATCGACGGCATGACGTGTGAGCACTGCGTCATGAGCATCGACGAGGCGTTCCGTGAGTTGCCGGGCGTGACCGACGTGCAGGTCGACCTGGTCGCCGGCGGCCGCTCCACCGCGACCGTGACGAGCGCGGCACCCCTGGACGGCACGGCCGTGGACGCCGCGGTCGAGGACGCCGGCTACACCCTGGCGGAGCGCTGACCCCGGTGGCGGCACCTGCTCCAGCGGTCGAGCTCGCGATCGAGGGCATGACGTGTGCCTCGTGCGCGAACCGCATCGAGCGCAAGCTCAACAGGATGCCCGGGGTGTCGGCGACCGTGAACTACGCCACCGAGACCGCGACGGTCTCGCTGCCTGACGGCACCGCGGTGGACGACGCCATCGCGACCGTCGAGCAGGCCGGCTACGGAGCGCACCGCCCCGAGCCCGAGCAGCCCGACGTGGACGCCCTCGCCCCGCTCCGACGACGCCTGGTCGTCTCCACCGTCCTGGCGGTCCCGGTCGTCGCGCTGTCGATGGTCCCCGCGTTCCAGTTCCCCTGGTGGCAGTGGGTCGCGCTGGTGCTCGCCGCCCCGGTGGCGACCTGGGGCGCCTGGCCCTTCCACCGGGCCGCAGCACTGAACGCCCGGCACGGCACCGCGACGATGGACACCCTCGTCAGCCTGGGCATCGTCGCCGCCGGACTCTGGTCGGTGTGGGCGCTCGTGTTCGGCGGCGCCGGTGGGCCCGACATGCACATGACGTTCGCGTTCACCGCGCCCCGTGGTGCCGCCCCCGAGCCGTACCTCGAGGTCGCCGCCGCCGTGACCGTGTTCCTGCTCGCCGGCCGGTACGCCGAGGGGCGGGCGAAGACCCGGTCCAGCGCCGCCCTGCGGGCGCTGCTCGCCCTCGGCGCCAGCACCGCCCGGGTGCTCCGCGACGGTCGGGAGGTCGAGGTCCCGGCCGCGTCCCTCCGTGTCGGCGACCGGTTCGTCGTCCGACCCGGTGAGCGGATCGCCACCGACGGCACCGTCGTCGACGGGACCAGCGCCGTCGACACGAGCGTCATGACGGGGGAGAGCGTCCCCGTCGAGGTCGGCCCCGGCACCGCGGTGACCGGTGCGACCGTCAACGTCGGCGGGCTGCTCACCGTCGAGGCCGTCCGGGTCGGTGCGGACACCGAGCTCGCCCGGATCGGCAAGCTCGTCACCGAGGCCCAGACCGGCAAGGCCGACGTCCAGCGCCTGGCCGACCGGGTCTCCGGGGTGTTCGTCCCCGTCGTGCTCGGGCTCGCCGCACTGACCCTGGTCGGGTGGCTCGTGCTCACCGGGGACGTCGAGGCCGCCCTGACCGCCGCAGTCGCGACGCTCGTCATCGCCTGTCCCTGCGCGCTCGGCCTCGCGACACCGACGGCGCTCCTCGTCGGCACCGGCCGCGGGTCCCAGCTCGGGATCCTCATCCGCGGCCCGCAGGTCCTCGAGGCCACCCGCCGGATCGACACCGTCCTGCTGGACAAGACCGGCACGGTCACCACCGGCACGATGCGCGTCACCGACGTCCTGCCCGCCGAGGGCGAGGACGCCGACGCCGTCCTGCGCGCCGCGGCCGCCGCCGAGTCCGGCTCCGAGCACCCGATCGCCCGGGCACTCGTCGCTGCCGTCCCGGATGCGGCACGACCGGAGTCGTTCGCGTCGAGCGCCGGCCTCGGCGTGCAGGCCGTCGTGGACGGTGTCCTCGTGCTCGTCGGTCGACCGGCCTGGCTCACCGACGAGTGGTCCGTCCCGATGCCCGGGTCGCTGGCCGTCGCCGTCACCGATGCCGAGCAGGCCGGGCGCACCACGGTCGCGGTGGCGTGGGACGGCCGGGTCCGCGGGCTCGTCGTCGTCGCCGACACCGTCGCCCCCGGCGCGGCCGAGGCCGTTCGCCGGCTGCAGGAGCTCGGCCTCGACACCATGCTCCTGACCGGTGACGCCGCCGGGGTCGCGCACCGTGTCGCGGCCGAGGTCGGCATCAGCCGGGTGACGGCCGGCGTCCGACCCGAGGACAAGTACCGCGTCGTCACCGAACTGCAGGCCGCCGGTCGCACCGTCGCCATGGTGGGCGACGGCGTGAACGACGCGGCCGCGCTCGCCGCAGCGGACCTGGGCATCGCGATGGGCACCGGGACGGACGCCGCGGTCGAGGCCGCGGACATCACCCTGGTCCGCGCCGACCTCCGGGCGGCCGTCGACGCCGTCCGGCTGTCGCGCCGCACGCTCCACACCATCCGGACGAACCTGTTCTGGGCCTTCGCCTACAACGTCGCGGCGATCCCGCTCGCGATGGCCGGGCTGATGAACCCCGTCATCGCGGGTGCCGCCATGGCACTGTCGTCGGTCTTCGTGCTGACGAACAGCCTGCGCCTCCGCCGCTTCCGGTCGGTCGACGGGAGCGCACGGTGAGCGGGCACGCGCACGACACGACCACGTGGTCGACGGCGGCCCAGGCGACGCTGCACTGCCTGACCGGCTGCGCGATCGGCGAGGTCCTCGGCATGGTCATCGGCACCGCCACGGGGCTGCACAACGCCGGCACCGTGGTGCTGTCGATCGTGCTGGCGTTCGTCTTCGGCTACGCCCTGACCATGCGTGGGGTGCTCCGCTCCGGCCTGTCGTTGCGCGCGGCTCTCCGGGTGGCGCTCGCCGCCGACACGTTGTCCATCGCGGTGATGGAGGTCATCGACAACACGGTCGTCGTCGCGATCCCGGGCGCCCTCGACGCGCAGCTCGACCAGTGGCTGTTCTGGGGCTCCCTGGCGCTGTCCCTCGCCCTGGCCTTCGTCGTCACGACCCCCGTCAACCGGGCACTGATGCGCCGCGGGCTCGGCCACGCGAAGGTGCACGGGCACCACTGAGCGCACCACGGCGCACACACATGACGGGAGGCCCGGTACCAGCTGGTACCGGGCCTCCCGTCATGTGGTCAGCGCGTGTTCGCCGTCCGGTCAGGCGTCAGCGTCGCCCGCAGCGGCGTCACCGTCGGTGGCGTCCTCTTCCGGGTTGAAGTGCGAGTCGTCTCCGACGAACCCGGCGGCCACGCCCTCGGGCTCGTTGGGGACGGTCCCGTCGTCGCCGAGGCCGTCCGGCTTCGGCGTGCCCTCGGGGTCGTGCGACGTGGTGTCGTTGCTCATCGTGTGCTCCTTCGCAGTGCTGGCCGGACTCGGACGTCGGTCAGAAGGCGGGCGTGCCGCCCGCGACCGTGATCGTCGAACCGGACTGGTAGCTCGATTCTGGACTGACCAGGTGGACGTACGCCGCGGCCAGCTCGGCGGGCTGTCCCGGACGCCCGTAGGGCGCCTGCTGCCCGAACGTCGACACCGTCTCGGCGTCGTCCGATCCCGGCTGCAGCGGTGTCCACACCGGACCCGGGGCGACCGAGTTGACGCGGATGCCCTTCGGCGCGAGCTGCTGGGCGACCGCCTCGGTGAAGAGCTTGATCGCACCCTTCGAGACGGCGTAGTCGATCTTGTCCGGCGACGGGGTGGACGCCTGGATCGAGCCCGTCGTGACGATCGTCGAGCCGGGCTCCAGGTGCGGGACCGCGGCCTTCGTCAGCCAGAACAGCGAGTAGATGTTCGTCTTGAAGGTCGAGTCGAACATCGACGTGTCGAGGGTCAGGATGTCGTCGTTGCTGTCCATCCGGCCGGCGACCATGACGAGCGTGTCCAGGCCGCCGAGCTCGTCGACGCCCTTCTGCACCAGGTCGCTGCAGTACTGCTCGTCGGAGATGTCCCCGGGGAAGAGCACGATCGTGCGGCCCTCGCCCTGCAGCAGGTCGCGGACCTCCTCCGCGTCCTGCTGTTCGTCGGGCAGGTACGAGAGCACCAGGTCGGCGCCCTCCCGCGCCAGGCCGATCGCGGCGGCGCGGCCGATACCGGAGTCGGCACCCGTGACGATGCCGCGGAAGCCCTCCAGCCGGCCCTTGCCGACGTAGCTCTCCTCGCCGTGGTCCGGCTTCGGGTCCATCTTCCACGCGGCCCCGGGCAGCGACTGCTCCTGCTTCGGGAACGGTGGCACCGGGTAGAGGGTGGTCGGGTCCTGCTTCTCGTACTGGCTCATGGACTCACTGTCCTCTCGGGCTACTGCAGGGCCGTGAAGGAGGCGTCGCGGACGAGCAGGGTCGTCGCGTCGTCGTCCACGGCCTGGTCGGGGTCGCTCGACAGGCCGAGGGACCACGAGCCGCCGCCCGGACGCTCCGGCAGGGTGAACTCGACGGTCGTCTCCGAGGCGTTGAGCAGCAACGCGATGCTGTCGTCGCCCTGTCCGAGCACCAGGATCACGGCCCGGTTGCCGCCGTCGGTCCAGTCGCCGTCCTCGAAGTCGTTCGCGTCGGCACGGAGCACCGACACCGTCGAGGGGGAGATGCCCGGCGCGGTGCGGTACCACTCCGGACGGAGCGCGACGTGCTGCTTGCGGAACGCGATGGCCGCGGTCGTGAAGGCGAGCAGGTCCTGGTCGGCGCGGGCCCAGTCGAACCAGGAGATCTCGTCGTCCTGGCAGTAGGCGTTGTTGTTGCCGCCCTGCGAGCGGGCGATCTCGTCGCCACCGAGGATCATCGGCACACCGGCCGAGAGCAGCAGCGTGCCGAGGAAGTTCCGCCGCTGACGGTTGCGGTAGTCGTTGACGCTCTCGTCGTCGCTCGGGCCCTCGATGCCGCCGTTGAACGAGGTGTTGTTGCTCTCGCCGTCGTTGTTGTCCTCGCCGTTCGCCTCGTTGTGCTTCTCGGCGTACATGGTGAGGTCGGCCAGCGTGAAGCCGTCGTGCGCGGTGACGAAGTCGACCGAGCAGAGCGGCGACCGGCGCGAGCCCTCGTAGACGTCGGGGGAGCCGAGGACGCGCTGCACGGCGTCGCCGAGCGTGCCCTCGTCGCCGCGCCAGAACGAGCGGAGGTCGTCGCGGTACTTGCCGTTCCACTCCGACCAGTCGGCCGGGAAGCCGCCGACCTGGTAGCCCGCGGTGTCCCACGGCTCGGCGATCATCTTGACGTCGCGGAGTACCGGGTCCTGGTGGATGATGTCGAGGAACGCGGAGTGCTTCTCGGCCTCGCCGTCCTGCCGGGTCAGCGTGGTGGCGAGGTCGAAGCGGAAGCCGTCCACGTGCATCTCCTCGACCCAGTAGCGGAGCGAGTCGGTGATGAGCCCGAGCGCGTTCGGGTGCGACACATTCAGGCTGTTGCCCGTGCCGGTGGTGTCGAAGTAGTTGGCCTCGTCGCCCTCGACCAGGCGGTAGTACGACTGGTTGTCGAGGCCCTTGAAGGAGAGCGTCGGGCCCATGTGGTTGCCCTCGGCGGTGTGGTTGTAGACGACGTCCAGGATGACCTCGAGCCCTGCGGCGTGCAGGGCCTTGACCATCTCCTTGAACTCCGTGACCTGCTGGCCGGCGGTGCCCGAGGCGGAGTACTCGTTGTGGGGGGCGAAGAAGCCGATGCTGTTGTAGCCCCAGTAGTTGCGGAGGCCCTTGTCCACGAGTGTGGAGTCCTGCACGAACTGGTGGATCGGCAGCAGCTCGACGGCGGTGATGCCGAGGTCGGTGAGGTGCTTGATCGCGGCCGGGTGTGCCAGGCCCGCGTAGGTGCCGCGGATCTCCTCGGGCACGTCGGGGTGCTGCTTGGTGAAGCCCTTCACGTGGACCTCGTACACGACGGTGTCGGCGAGCGGGGTCTCGAGTCGGGTGTCGCCCTGCCAGTCGAACGAGCGGTCGGCGACGACGGAGCGCGGCATGGCGTCGGCCGAGTCGGACTCGTCCATCTGCTCCGGCTCGTTCATGTCGTGGCCGAACAGCTCCTGGCCCCATCGGTAGTCACCGTCGATCGCGGTGGCGTACGGGTCGAGCAGGAGCTTCGCCGCGTTGTGGCGCAGGCCGTTCGCCGGGTCCCAGGCGCCGTGGACGCGGAAGCCGTAGCGGGTGCCGACGGTGACGTCCGGCACGACGTCGTGGAAGGTGTAGCCGGTGCGCTTCGTCAGCTCGGTCCGGTGCTCGGTGCCGTCGTCGTCGAACCGGCAGAACTCGATGCGCTCGGCAGTGCTGGAGAAGACGGCGACGTTGGCGCCGCCGTCGACGAGGGTGACGCCGAGCGGGTTCCGCGTGGAGGAGGTCATGACTCCTTCTACCGGTCGGCGACTGTGCTCGGCATCGATCGGCGTACCCCGAGGCGGCGCATGACGGCGTACCCCGACGGCGGACGACGGGCGGCGCGGTGCTCGCGTGCGGCGGACGGGCATGGGAACATCAGGTCGTGACCCATGTGCGCCCGAGCTCGGGGACCCCCGACGGCTTCCGCGCCGTCCGGTTGGCGGGGACGAGTGCGACCCGTCCTGCCGTCCTCGACGACAAGTACGGTACCGGCGGTGGCATCGGCGACGAGCGCTCCGCGTTCCGCTACACGGGCGCGGGCGACGCCGACCTGTCCCTGAGCGGTTCCGCCGTGGAGGGCCCCCGCACCGGGACGATGGAACCCCGACCGTCGCACATCGTGTTCTGGATCGGTGACGGCAGCGCCGTCATCACCGGGGAGGACGGTGTCCGCTCCGCGGTGCGTCCGGGCCAGCCGTTCCTGCTCGCCGCCTCGCTCCGGTACGAGTTCGAGGCCGCGACCAGCCGCGTGTCGATGCTGCACCTGTCCGATCGGCTGCTCCGCTCGGCGCTCGCCGCCGACGGCGTGCAGGTGGCCGGCCCGCTGCGGTTCCGCCGGGTCGAGTCGGACACCGACCTGGCGCCGCTCCGGTCGGCGCTGCAGACCCTCGGCACGGCGATCACCGCGCCGGAGGTCGAGGGTCGAGCGCGTGCCGAGCTGAACCTCCGCGTCGCCCGCGTCGTCGTCGCCACCTTCCCGGTGGACGTCCCCGCGACCACGAGCAGCGAACGGCTCCGCGATGCCCTGACGTACATCCAGGAGCACGCGCACGGCGTCGTCACCCTCGCGGACATCGCCGCTGCCGCCGGCATGAGCCCCCGCGGCCTCCAGCAGTCCTTCAACCGCTCGGTCGGGGTCTCCCCGCTCGCGCACCTGCGGAACGTCCGGCTCGACGCCGTGCACGAGGCGCTCCGGTCAGCGGACCCGTCGACCGCCGCGGTCGCCGAGGTCGCCCGGGACTGGGGCTTCGCCCACCTCGGCCGGTTCTCCGGCGCGTACCGGGAACGGTTCGGGGAGCTGCCGAGCGTGACGCTCCGCGGCGGCGTGCACGCCGAGGACTGACCGGCTCACCGCTCGGCAGGCCGCGGCACGCACGGCACGGCCGGGAGGCCCTGGGCGCGCCCGACCCATCGCCCGCGTCAGCCGCGGTGTCCGTCCACTGCGGCCCGTGCCGCCCGCACCACCTCGGCATCGGTCTCGAAGTGACCGGTCCCCGCGTCCCCTGCGCCCATCGGGACGCCCCCGTGCGCGGTGTCCGCCAGACGTTTGGCCGAGAGGTGCACGGCGGCGGCGCCGGTGGCGAGGAGCACGGGGACGTCCGCCGGGGTGACCCCGGCGCCGGTCATCACCTGGACGGGACCCGCGGCCACGACCATCCGGGCGATGGTGTCGGCACCGGCGAGGGCGGTCGGGGCGCCACCGGAGGTGAGGACCCGCGTGAACCCGAGGCCCGCGAGTCCGGCTACGGCGGCGACCGGGTCGGCGGCGTGGTCGATCGCCCGGTGCAGCGTGACCTCGGCGTCGGGGCGTTCGGTGCGTGCGGCGGCCACGAAGCGCGTCAGGGTGTCGGCGTCGAGCGTGCGGTCCGGGCGGAGCGCGCCGACCACGACGCCGGTGGCCCCGGAACGCAGGACGGCGACGAGCTCGCGCTCCATCAGGTCGACCTCGTCGGGGTCGTGCACGAAGCCGCCCGGACGGCAGCGGACCAGGACGTGCACCGGGATCCCGGTGGCGACGGCGGCCTCGACGAGCCCCTGCGACGGGGTGAGCCCGCCGAGTTCCAGGGCGCTGCAGAGTTCCACCCGGTCGGCACCCCCGGCCAGTGCGGTCGCGGCCCCGGTCGCCGAGGTGACGGCGATCTCGAGCGAGCGGGTGGCGGGGCGTCCGGTCATGCGTGGGCTCCGAGCGGTCGGTCGGACGCGGGGATGATCCGGGCGGTCAGGTCGGGCGGCTCGGGGAAGGTCCGGTCGAAGGGGAAGACCGGCCGTTCGATCCGGTGGTGGCCGAGGCGTTCGAGGTCCTGGTCGACACCGCCGGGGGTGAGCGCGAGCATCCAGTCGGCGGCCATGTCGTACAGCTCCGGCTCGAGGTACCCGATCTTCACGACGACCAGGTCGGCACTCCGCGGGTCGAGGTCCAGGTCGGTGAAGTCGTGCTCGTGGTGGTATGGCTTCCGCAGCTCGGTGAGGATCGCGAAGACGCTGCCGACCTGCAGCACGACCTCGGTCCGCGCGTCCCGGTCGCCGGTCTTGACCGCGTGCACCCGCCCGGTCATGGTGAGCGGTCCGGCGTGCAGGTCGTCGACCTCGGCACCGGCGGTGACGGTGACGATCGCCCCGACGCCGGCCTCGACGCAGGCGGCGACCGCGGCGGGGCCGGGGACGCTGGCGTAGAGGACGACGGGGCCGTCGGCACTCCGGAACTCGTCGCGGGCGAGCAGCTGCGTCAGGCCCCAGGTCATGTCGCCCGAGCCGCCGGCGGTCGGGTTGTCGCCCGAGTCGGAGACGAAGTACGGGCGGGCGGCCCCGGGGGCGAGCGCGGCGGCCAGGCACTCGTCGAACGACCCGGTCGGTGCGACGAAGGCGAAGTCCTCGCGGGCGTCCCAGAACGCCCGCGCCAGCCGTTCGGCCCCGGCGCTCACGGCGTCCTCGTCCCACCCGGTGACGACGGTGACGGCACGGTTCCGGGGCTGGTCGGCCCAGGCGTAGCCGACCCAGATCGCGGCGTCGAGCACGCCCTCGCCTCGTTCGACGTCGGAGACCTGTGCGTAGACGGACGCCGCGGGTTCGATGCGGGTCGAGGTCTTCTCGCCGGGCAGCAGGACCGGCACCGGGATCCAGGCCTTCAGCGGCCGTTGTGCGCCGACCGGCCGGGTGGTGAGCACGTCGACCAGGTTGCGGACCGCGCGCTCCTTCGTCTCGAGGGCGTCCTCGTGCGGGGCCATCCGGTAGCAGGTGATGAGGTCGCACTGGTGGGCGAGTCCGCGCGAGACGTTGCCGTGCAGGTCCATCGACGCCGACACGACGACGTCCGGGCCGACCACCGCGCGGATCCGTTCGAGCAGCGTGGTCTCGGCGTCGTCGAGCCCCTCGACCACCATCGCGCCGTGGATGTCGAACCACAGCCCG
The DNA here is from genome assembly GCF_003234615.1 of Curtobacterium sp. MCPF17_001. Classification (NCBI taxonomy): domain Bacteria; kingdom Bacillati; phylum Actinomycetota; class Actinomycetes; order Micrococcales; family Microbacteriaceae; genus Curtobacterium; species Curtobacterium sp. MCPF17_001. The sequence goes on along the minus strand of NZ_QKSL01000001.1, from coordinate 119,171 downwards.
TCGATGGTGGTGTCGGCGGCGATCGCGGACAGTCGGTCGGTGATCTCGGCGCTGAGTTCCTCGAAGGACTCGCGGAGCACGACCCCGCCGGGCAGCGCGTGGCCGATCAGGGCGCCCCGGAACTCGGCACGCTCGGACAGCGGTGCGAGGAAGTCGTACCGGGCGACGACCTCGTCGCCACGGTCCGGGTGGAAGGCGGCGGCCGGGGTGCGGGTCGGCGTGAACGTCGACGTCTCGATGGCCAGGCCGGCGATCGCGATGACCGGACGTCGGGTGTCGGCGGTGGTTCCGGTGTCAGACACGGGTGCTCCTGTTCCTGGTGGTGCGCAGCGGGACGGGGGTGGACAGTTCCTCGAGCGATGCCGCCAGCCCGCGCTGCAGGGCGAACTGGCCGGCCCCGACGAGTCCGGCGTCGGCGCCCAGCGATGCGCGCTCGATGACGAGGTGCTGCGTCACGAGCGGGTGGCAGCTCTCGTAGAGCTGGCTCCGCACGGCGGCGACGAACGGATCGAGGGTGGAGAGGATGCCGCCGAGGGAGACGGCGTCCGGGTTGAAGAAGTTCACGTTCGCGGCGAGCACCTCGCCGAGGTACCGCCCGGCCAGGCGGACCGCGCGGGTCGTCTCCGGGTGCGCCTCCGACGCCAGCCGGACCACGTCCTGCGTGGAGCTGACGTCCACGCCGGCTTCACGGAGGATCCGGACGAGTGCGGCGCCGGACGCCACCGTCTCGAGGCAACCGGTGTTGCCGCACGAGCACGGGGTGTCGCCGGCGGCGTCGATGCGCACGTGCGTGATGTCGCCCGCGGCACCGGTCGAGCCGCGGTAGAGGTGGCCGTCGATGATGATCCCGGCGCCGATCGCCGACCCGGCCTTCACCGTGATCGCCTGGCGTCGGGTGGACGGCTGCACGGTCTGCTCGCCCGCGGCCATGCAGTTCGCGTCATTGTCGATCGCGGCCGGCACCCCGAAGTGCTCGGTGAGCCACGCGGCGACCGGGAAGCCGTTCCATCCGGGCATCCGGCTCGGCAGGTCGACGACGCCCGCCTCGACGTCGACCGGGCCCGGGAGGCTCAGCCCGACTCCGCGCAGTCCGTCCCGTCCGCGTTCGGTCACCAGGGCGTCGAGGAGCTCCGCGAGAGCCGCCAGGCCGGCGGTCGGACCGTCGGCGAGCGCGAACGGGACGGTCGAGACGGACTCGAGCGCGCCTCCCGGCAGGACGATGCCGATCCGGACGTGACCGCCACCGAGGTCGGCGGCGACCGCGTACTCGTCGGTGCCGCCGATCCGGAGGACCTTGCGGGGCCGGCCGCCGGTGGAGACGTCGGTGCCCTCCTCGGCGAGGATGCCGTGCGTGAGGAGCTGACCGACGACGTGGGACACGGTCGAGGGGGCGGCACCGAGCACCTGGGCGATCTCGGTGCGGCTCGACGCCTGTCCGCTGGCGATGAGTTCGAGCACGCGCGAGCTGAGGTCCGGCACGACTTTCTCCAATCGGCGTCAACCGGGCGCGGTGACCGCCCGACGTCACCGAGCCTACGGGGCAGAAGTGTCGGTCCGCGCTTTCCGCCGTTCCGCAGAAACAGACTATTTACACGAGAACGTTTGTTTTTCCAACGACTTCGGCCATTGACTGTGCACGTGCCACCGGGGCCTGGTCCTGGTCGCACTCCCGTCCCTCCACCACGCCGACGATGGCGTCCTCGCGCAAGGAGACACGCATGACCAAGCCCCGTCGCTGGGCCCTCCTCACCGGAGCCGCGCTCGCGGTGAGCGCACTGCTCGCCGGGTGCTCCGGGGGCGGTTCCGCCACCACCGGCACGAAGTCCGACGAGATCGACTACGCGCTGCCGGCGAACTTCACGCCGAACTGGATCCTGCCGATCGGCACCGCCGCGCACCTCAACACCAACAACGGCTCCATCGCGCAGTCGCTGTACGAGCGCCTCATCGCCTACGACGGCTCCACCGGCAAGATCGGCTGGGACAAGCCCGGGTCCGTCGCCACCGCCGCCGACTTCGCCTCGGACAGCAAGAGCGTCACGATCACGCTCGGCGACCGGCACTGGTCCGACGGCGAGCCGATCACGAGCCGCGACGCGGAGTTCTGGTTCAACCTGATCAAGGCGAACGCGAAGGACTGGGGCTCGTACTCCGAGGGCAAGGCGCCGGACAACTGGACGTCCTTCACGACCGTCGACGACACGCACTTCACGATCACGTTCGACAAGGCGTACAACAAGGACTGGATGCTCGCCAACCAGCTGAGCTACATCATCCCGCTGCCCCAGCACGCCTGGGACAAGACCAGTGCCTCCGGCGAGGTGACCGACGCCGACCGCACCGCGACCGGGGCGAAGCAGGTCTGGAAGTTCCTCAACACCGCCGCGGGCAAGATCGCCGACTACGACTCCGACGACCTGTGGAAGACGATCTCCGGCCCCTACGGCCTGTCGTCGTTCACCACCGCCGGCAAGGTCCAGCTCACCGCGAACCCGAAGTACGACGGGGGCGAGAAGGCATCGATCAAGACCGTCAACCTGCTGCCCTTCACCACCGCGGACGCCGAGACGAACGCGCTGCGCTCCGGTGCGGTCGACTACGGCTACATCAACGCCACCGACCTCGACCAGAAGGACTCCTTCACGTCGAAGGGCTACGAGGTCGACCCGTGGACCGGCTGGGCGATCACGTACATGCCGTACAACTTCAACAACCCGGACATGGGCGCCGTCTTCAAGCAGCTGTACGCCCGGCAGGCCGTGCAGATGTCGATCGACCAGAAGTCCCTGTCGAAGGTCGTCTTCAACGGCACCGCCACCTCGACCTACGGGCCGATCCCGCAGGCGCAGGAGTCCGACTACGTCTCGGACGTGCAGAAGGACAACCCGTACCCGTTCAGCACGAAGAAGGCCGCGGCACTGCTGACGAGTCACGGCTGGACGAAGCAGGGCGGCACCATGGTCTGCACCGACCCGGGCACCTCGTCCAGCCAGTGCGGCAAGGGCGTCGCCGAGGGCACGAAGTTCGCCATGAAGGTGCTCTCGCAGTCCGGCTCGACCGTCACCGACAACATGATGAGCGCCATCCAGTCGTCCCTCGAGAAGACCGGCATCGGCTTCTCGATCAAGACGGCCCCGGTGTCGAGCGTCCTGTCGCAGACCCCGACCTGCACCGCCGACGAGCCCAGCTGCGACTGGGACCTGTCCTTCTTCGGCACCGCCGGCAGCTGGTACTTCCCGGCCTACCCGACCGGTGAGTCGCTGTTCTCCACCGGCGGTTCGGCGAACTTCGGCAGCTACTCGAACAAGCAGGTCGACTCCCTCATCGACGCGACGACCACCTCCACCGACGCGAGCGCCGTGCAGGACTACAGCGCCGCGGTCGCGAAGGACCTGCCCGTGATCTGGCTGCCGAGCCCGGACTACCAGATCTCCGTCAAGAAGAGCGGTCTGACCGGGTTCGACCAGGACTCGCTCGCCAACTTCCACCCCGCGCAGTGGAAGTGGACCAAGTAGCCCACTGAGCCCCTTCCGGAGGCGCGGTGCGGGTCCGACCCGCACCGCGCCTCCCGGGAGTCCCGTCAGCATCCGACCAACGGAAGCAGCATGACCACTGCCCTCTACCTCACCCGCCGCGTCCTGCAGGCGCTCGCGGTGATCCTCATCGTCACCGTCGTGGTGTTCTGCCTGCTGCACGCGCTGCCCGGCGGACCCGCCCGCGGCGTGCTCGGCGTCTCCGCGACGCCCGCCCAGATCGCCGCGTTCAACCAGACGCAGGGCCTCGACCAGTCGCTGCCCGTGCAGTACCTCCGGTTCCTCGGACGGTTGCTCACCGGTGACCTCGGCACCTCGTACACGCTCAACGAACCGGTCTCGCAACTGATCCAGGAGCGCATCCCGAAGACCCTCGTCCTCACCGGACTCTCCGCCGTGCTCGGGATCGTCATCGCGATCCCGGTCGGCATGTGGCAGGCAGCCCGACGCAACGGAGCGATCGACTACGCCGCCACCGCATTGGCGTTCGTCTTCTACGCGACGCCCGCGTTCTTCCTCGGCCTCGTGCTCATCATCGTGTTCAGCCAGCAGCTGCCGTGGCTGCCGTCGCAGGCGCCGAGCGGCACCACCCTCGCCGAGGTGTTCCAGCAGCCGGCCGGCCTCGTCCTGCCGGTGCTCACCGGCGCCCTCGCGATGATCGCCGTCTTCAGCCGCTACATGCGGGCGGCGACGTTGGAGAACCTGCAGGAGGACTACGTCCGCACCGCCCGCGCCGGCGGTTCGTCGACGGCGACGATCCTGCGCCGACACGTCTTCCGGAACTCGCTGACGCCGGTCGTGGCGATGCTCGGCTACTACCTGCCGGTGCTCTTCGGCGGGGCGCTCGTCACGGAGCAGCTGTTCAACTACCCCGGCATGGGGCTGCTGTTCTGGAACGCGGCGCAGACGTCGGACTACCCGACGCTGCTCGGCTGCGTGCTCGTGATCTCCGTCGCGACCGTCATCGGCACGCTGCTCGCGGACGTCGCCCAGTCCCTCATCGACCCCCGTGTGAAGGCAGGCCGCGCATGACCACCGTCCAACTCGCCCCCGAGACGCCCGGCGCCCCCGTCACGGTCGCCGCGACCGGCTTCCGGCTCGCCGCCCGCCGGTTCCGGCACAACACCCTCGCCGTGATCGGCCTGGCCGTGCTCGTCCTCATCGTGCTGTTCTGCTTCGTCGGACCCTTCCTGTACCCGACCGACCAGACCCACACCCTCCTCGAGCAGGCGAACCAGCGCCCGAGCGGCGCCCACCTGCTCGGCACCGACGCCGTCGGCCACGACGTCCTCGGCCGCCTGATGTACGGCGGCAAGGTCTCGCTCATGGTCGGCATCGCCGCCGGGATCCTGGCCACCGTCGTCGGCACACTGTGGGGCTCCGTCGCCGGGTACGTCGGCGGCTGGGTCGACGCCGTGATGATGCGCGTCGTCGACGCCGGCATCGCGATCCCGGCGCTGTTCATCCTGCTCGTCATCTCGGCGATCACCACCCCGGGCGTCTGGGGCCTCATCGTGATCCTCGGCTTCGTGTCCTGGCTCGTGCCCTCCCGGCTCATCCGCGCCGAGACCCTGACACTGAAGAACCGCGACTTCGTGCTCACCCTCCGCGCCATCGGTGGCTCGCACGCCCGTGCCGTCGGCCGACACCTGCTGCCGAACTCGGTGTCGACCATCGTCGTGGCCGCGACGTTCCAGGTCGCCGACGCGATCCTCCTGGTCGCCTACGTCTCCTACCTGGGCCTCGGCGTGCAGCCGCCGGCCACGGACTGGGGCGGCATGCTCTCGGCGGGACTCACCGCCGCCTACTCCGGTCGCTGGTGGCTGATCGTGCCGCCGGGACTCGCCGTGATCCTCGTCGTCTGCGCGCTCAACGCCGTCGGCGACGGACTCCGGGACGCATTCGACGTGAAGGGCCGCGGATGACCGCCACCGAACCGATCCTCGCCGTCGACGACCTGGGGGTGCACTTCAGCACCGAGTCCGGCGACGTGCACGCCGTCCAGGGCGTCTCCCTGGCCGTGGCCCCCGGTGAGACCCTCGCCCTCGTCGGCGAGTCCGGCTCCGGCAAGTCGACCGTCGCGCTGGCCGCGATGGGGCTGCTCTCCGGCAACGCGACCGTCACCGGCAGCGCGGTCGTCGACGGCCACCAGGTCGTCGGTGCGCCGGAACCCGAACTCCGGCGGCTCCGCGGCCGCACGGTCTCGATGGTGTTCCAGGAGCCCGCCACCGCCCTCGACCCGCTCACCCGGGTCGGGGCGCAGATCGCCGAGGTCATCCGGAACCACCGGCAGGTGTCCGCCGCGTCCGCCGCGACCGAGGCCGTCGAACTCCTCCGCCGCGTCGGCATCCCGTCCCCGGAGGAGCGCGCGAAGGCCTTCCCGTTCCAGCTCTCCGGCGGTCAGCGGCAGCGTGTGGTCATCGCGATGGCGATCGCCAACGAGCCGGCGCTCCTCATCGCCGACGAACCGACCACGGCGCTCGACGTCACCGTGCAGGCCGAGATCCTCGAGCTGCTCCGGGCGCTCGCCGTCGACACCGGCACCGGGGTACTGCTCGTCACCCACAACATGGGCGTCGTCGCGGACTTCGCCGACCGGGTCGCCGTGATGCTGCAGGGTTCCATCGTGGAGACCGGCGGCGTCGAGGACGTCCTGCTCCGGCCCCAGCACGAGTACACCGAGCGGCTGCTGGCCGCGGTGCCGCGCCTCCAGACCGCCGCGTCGGTCGCCGACGGCTCGGCCGACGCACGCCCGGCCATCGCGGACCGGCCGGCGTCCGCCGACGATGCGGACGGGAGGCCCGCCGCGCCCCCGGTGGTCGACCTGCGCGACGTCTCGGTCACCTTCGGCCGCGGCGCCCGCGCGGTGCACGCCCTGCGCGGCATCGACGTCACCGTGCACGCCGGGGAGACCGTCGGCCTGGTCGGCGAGTCCGGCTCGGGGAAGTCCACCGCCGCCCGGGTCGCCCTCGGCCTGGTCCGCCCCACCGCCGGCAGCGTCCGGCTCTTCGGCTCGGACCTCCGCCGTACCCGTGGACGGGACCGCCTGGCGCTCCGTTCCGGCATCGGCGTGGTGCTGCAGGACCCGGTGGCGTCCCTCGACCCACGGATGTCCGTCGGCGAGTGCATCGCCGAACCGCTCGCCATCCACCGGCGGCGGACCTCGGGCGCCGACCGTCGCCGCCGCGTGGACGAGGTCCTGGACGCCGTCCGCCTGCCCCGCACCCTGGCCACACGGGCTCCCCGGGAACTCTCCGGCGGGCAACGCCAGCGGGTCAGCCTGGCCCGGGCGCTCGTGCTCGACCCGCGGCTGCTCGTCGCCGACGAACCGACCAGCGCGCTCGACGTCAGCGTGCAGGAGGCCGTGCTCGAGGTCCTCACCGACCTGCAGGCCGACCTGGGCTTCGCGTGCCTGTTCGTCTCGCACGACCTCGCCGTCGTGCAGCAGTTCGCCGAACGGGTCGTCGTGATGCGCGCCGGCGCGGTCGAGGAGCAGGGCCCGACCGGCTCGACGCTCCTGCACCCCACCACGGACTACACCCGACGGCTGCTCGCCGCCGTGCCGGTCCCGGACCCGGTGGTGCAACGACAGCGTCGGACCGAGCGCCTGGCCTCCCTCGCCGCGGTGACCCCGTGACCGCGGAGGTCGTCGCCGGCATCGACGTCGGCGGGACGAACACCAAGGTCCTGCTCGCCACCACCGACCTCGAGGTCCTCGACCGCATCGACCTGCCGACGCCCGCGCACGACGGCGGCGACGCGATCCTCGACGCGGCCGAGGCGGCGGTGCGGTCCCTGCTCGACCGGCACCGGGCCTCCCTGGCGGGTGTCGGGGTGGGCGCTGCCGGTGTCGTCGACCCGACCACGGGCACGGTGCTCGTCACCGCGAACTCGTTCACCGGCTGGGCCGGGTACGGCGTCACCGACGCCGTCACCGCACGGCTCGGGGTGCCGGCCACGCTCGACAACGACGTCAACGCGTTCCTGCTCGGCGAGGTCGCCACCGGCGCCGTCGCGGGGGAGTCGGACGTGCTCGGCATGACGCTCGGGACCGGCGTGGGCGGTGCCCTCGTCCTGGGCGGCTCGCTGTTCGGCGGACCGCACGGTGCCGCGGGCGAGATCGGCCACGTGCCCGGCTTCGGCGACACCCCCTGCACCTGCGGGCAGCGCGGACACCTCGAGACCGTCGCGGGTGCCCGCGGGATGGCGGACCGCTACGCCGCCAGCACCGGCCGACGACTCGGCACACACCAGGTCGCCGAGGCCGCACGTGCCGGGGACCCGGACGCGCAGGCCGTCTTCACGACCGCGGGGTGGGGCGTCGCCCGCGCCGTCCTGCTCACGGCGGGGATCCTCGACGTGACGACGGTCGTCATCGGCGGCGGTGTCGCACGGTCGTGGGACCTGCTCGCGCCGGCCGTCGCCGCGGCCCTCGCGGCGGAACCCCCGGTCAGCGGCGCGACGATCCGGGTCGAGCAGTCGGCGCTCGGGCCGGACGCCGTGGCGCTGGGGGCGGCGGCGCAGGTGCGGCGGCTCGTCGTCAGAGGGGCGGCCGAGGCGGGGCTGAGCGCTCTCTGATCTGCCGGGGCCGGACTCTCGGCACGGCAGCAGTGCGCCGGCTGGAGGATGAGCGGATGACCGACGCGCCCACCCTGACGCCCGCCCGCCGGGAGCGCACGTCGACCGGCATCCTCGTGCGCACGCCGTACCCGCTCGCGACGCTCGCGATCGCCCTCGGCACCGTGATCGTCATCACGATCGTCGGGTTCGTCCTCGGCGACGTCGACTTCGGCCTCGCGCACGCGCTGAACACCCTGCACACCGGACCCCTCGGGGCGTTCGCCACCGCGGTCTACCACGTGATCAGCCCCGCCCCGGCGATCGGCGTCACGATCATCGTCACCGGGGTGGTCTGGGCCGTGCAGCGCGACGTCCGCCCGGCGGCCGCGTTCGCCGGGACGGTCGCGATCACCTGGGTGCCATCGGACCTCGTCAAGGAACTCGTCCAGCGCCCCCGCCCGGACACGTCGCTGCTGCCGCACCCGTTCGCCACGCAGCCCGACCCCTCGTACCCGAGCGGGCACACGGTCTTCATCGTCGCCATCGTCATCGCCCTGACGTGGGTGCTCCGCGACACCCGATGGCACACCCTCGCGGTGACGCTCGGCACCGTGGTCGTCGTGGTGGTCGTGCTGTCGCTCACCATCGACGCCGTGCACTACCCGACCGACACCGTCGCGTCGGTGGTGTGGGCGCTCGCCGTCGCGCCGGCCGCCCGGCTCGTCTGGGTGGACTGGGCGATGCCGCGCATCCCCGTGCTGCGGCGCCCGGCGCTCACCGCACGGCACTGAGCGCCGTCCGTCGCCCAGCAGGCTGTCCGTCGGCGCGGGTTACGGTGCGGGGATGACCTCCCCGACCTCCGACGACGCGTTGGCCCGGCTCGCGGACGTCGTCCTCAGCGTCGCGCGGGAGCTCGACCCGACCGGTCCGCGCGCGGTCGACGTCGTGCCACTGACCGGTACCGAGGTCCTGGTGATGCGCTGGGTCGACACGAACCCGGGGACGACGCCGAGTGCCACGGCGGACGCGACCGCGCTCCGGCGGAGCAACCTCAGCGTCGCGCTCGGGTCGCTCGTCGCGAAGGGCATGGTCGAACGCCGTACGCACCCGGACGACGCCCGGACCGCACAGCTGTTCCCGACGGCGCTCGCGGCCGAGAACATCGGCGTGCTGCGGGCCCGGTGGGCGGAGGCGCTCCGGACAGCGCTCGGGGCGCAGGGCATCGACGCTGCCGCCGTGGTGTCCGCCGTCGGCCTGCTCGAGCGGATCGAGGCGGGGCTCAGGCCGTCGCGCGACGGATGAGCTCGGCGACGGCCTGCTCGTCGGCGCCGGAGAACTCCGGCGTCACCGCGAACGAGGTCGGCCAGAACGATCCGTCGTCCAGTGTCGCCGGGTCCTGGAACCCGAGCGTCGAGTAGCGCGCCGTGAACTTCCCCGCGTCCTGGAAGAAGAACACGACGGCGCCGTCCTTGGCGTACGCGGGCATGCCGTACCAGAGCTTCGGTGCCAGGTCGGGAGCAGCCTCGAGCGCGATCCGGTGGATCCGTTCAGCCAGGCCCCGGTCGGGCTCGGGCATCGCGGCGATCTTGTCGACCACGGCCTGGGCGTCGAGCGCCGCCTTCTCGGCCTTCGTCGTCCCGCGTTTCCGGCTCGCCTTCACCTCGGCCGCGTGCTCGCGCATGGCAGCCTGCTCCTCGGCAGTGAAGGTGGTCTCGGACGCGTCGTCGCGTGCTGCCATGGGTGCTCCCTCGTCGGTGCAGCCCACGGTAGCGCCGTGGCAGGCTCGGGTCCATGACCTACATCGCTGCCGACGACCGCTACGACTCGATGACCTACCGGCGGACCGGGCACTCGGGGCTCGACCTGCCGCTGCTCTCGCTGGGCTACTGGCACAACTTCGGCGACGACGTCCCGTTCGAGACCCAGCGAGCGATCAGTCGCCGGGCGTTCGACCTCGGCATCACCCACCACGACCTGGCGAACAACTACGGCCCGCCCTACGGTGCCGCGGAGCTGAACTTCGGCAAGCTCATGCGCGAGGACTTCGCGCCGTACCGTGACGAGATGGTGGTCTCGACGAAGGCCGGCTGGGACATGTGGCCCGGCCCCTACGGCCAGGGCGGCGGCTCCCGCAAGTACGTCCTCGCCTCACTCGACCAGTCCCTCCGCCGCACCGGGCTCGACTACGTCGACGTCTTCTACTCGCACCGCCTCGATGCCTCCACCCCGCTCGAGGAGACGATGGGCGCGCTGCACACCGCCGTCCAGCAGGGCAAGGCGCTCTACGTCGGCATCTCGTCGTACGACGCCGAACGCACCCGTCAGGCCGCCGCGATCCTCCGCGACCTCGGCACGCCGCTCCTCATCCACCAGCCGTCCTACTCGATGCTGAACCGCTGGATCGAGACGGAGGGGCTGCTCGACGCGGCCGGCGAGCTCGGGTTCGGTGTGATCGGGTTCACCGCCCTGGCGCAGGGGCTGCTCACCGGCAAGTACCTCGACGGCGTGCCCGAGGGCTCGCGTGCCGCGGCCGGGAAGTCGCTCGACCCCTCGTCGATCACGCCCGAGGTCGTCGAACACCTTCGTGCGCTCAACGCCGTCGCCGAGTCGCGCGGCCAGACGATGGCGCAGCTCGCCCTGGCCTGGGCGCTGCGGGACGAGCGGGTCACCTCGCTCGTGATGGGCGCCTCCCGCGTGGAACAGCTCGAGGACAACGTCGCCGCGCTCGCGAACACGTCGTTCTCGGACGACGAGCTCCGCACCATCGACGAGCACACGGTCGGCATCACCGACGTCGACCTCTGGGCGGGGGCCCGCTCCGGCGAGGTCTCCTGACCCGAGCCGGCCCGACGGAAGTGTCACCAGCGGGGCACGAGTTCGACACTTGGTAGGCTAAGTGTCGAACTCGAGCCCACGCAGTGACAGGAGGACGACATGGGATGGCCCGCCGTCGACTCCGAAGAGCTGTGGTTCGAGTCCCGGTACGCCGGATTCGGCGTCGCCGCGAGCCGACGATCCAGCGTCGGGCATGCGTACAGCGCTGCCGTCCCGCCGCTCATCGTCGACCTCGACCCGGTGGTGTCGTCCGCGACGGCCGCCGTCGTCGACGATGCGACGGAGGCCCTGGTCCGCTTCGATGCGGGCCTCGGTGGCGAGATCGCTGCGTTCGCGCCGCTCCTGATGCGCTCCGAAGCCGCGGCTTCATCGCAGATCGAACACCTGACCGCGAGTGCGCGAGCCGTCTTCACCGCTGAGCTCGGCGACACGTCCCGGCAGAACGCTGCACAGATCGTCGCCAACACGCGTGCGATGCAGGCGGCGCTCGACCTGGCGGACGAACTCACGCCGGAGACGGTCCTCGCGATGCACGCCGCGCTCCTCCATGGCGATCCGCACCACGACGCCGGAGCGTGGCGGGACGAACCGGTCTGGATCGGACGGGCCGCGGACAGTCCTCGGGGTGCGGAGTTCGTCGCGCCCCGAGCCGACCGCGTCCCGGCGCTGATCGACGACGTCATGCGGTTCGCGCGGCGGTCCGACCTGCCACGGCTCGTCCAGATCGCCGTCGCGCACGCGCAGTTCGAAACGATCCACCCGTTCACCGACGGCAACGGCCGGACCGGGCGGGCGCTGATGCAGGCGATGTTCCGCGGAACCGGACTGACGAGGAACGTGACCATCCCCGTCTCCGCCGGCCTGTTGACCGACACCGCTGGGTACCACGCAGCCCTCGACTCGTACCGCGCGGGTGACGTCGAGGCGATCGTCCTCGCCACCGCCGAAGCGTGCTTCCGAGCGGTGCACAACGCCACGGTCCTGGTGGACGAGGTGCACGCGGTGCGTGAGCGCTGGCGGGAGACGGTCCGGTCCCGGAGCGATTCCGCAGTGTGGCGCGTCCTCGAGGTGATCGCCCGTCAGCCGGTCGTCACCGCGGCGACACTGGGAGTCGAGCTCGGGCCGTCCGTGAACGTCTACCGGGCCCTCGACACCCTCATCGCGGCCGGCGTGCTGCAGGCGAAGTCCGAGTACTCGCTGCGTTCGCGGGTCTACCGCAGTGACGATGTCCTCCGCGCCCTCGACGCCTTCGCGGCTCGCGCCGGCCGCCGCGGCTGACGGCTGCGCTCGCTCTGACGGAGGAGCGCCGGACGGGAGGCTCGGTGCTGGACCCTGGGTGAGCCTCCCGTCCGGCAGGTACAGTGGACGGGCAAACCAGCAACAACCGTGTATCTACCGGACGCCGGCACCCCGGCGGACAGCGGCGGCACCCGATGGGTCCGCTCCACACGAGTGGGCCGAGAAGGCACACCCCCACCATGCTCCAGGCGCGTTCCTCCGGCGCTTCCCTGATCGCCCTCGCCGGGCGGTCCTACTTCCCCATCGCCTTCGTGGCGCGACTGCCGTTCGCGATGATGGTCGTCGGCGTGCTGACGCTCGTCGTCGCCGCACGCGACTCGGTCGCCCTCGGTGGCATCAACTCGGCCTCGGTCGGCATCGGCTCGGCGCTGTTCGGGCCGCTCGTCGGCGCCGCCGCGGACAAGTACGGGCAGCGCGCCGTGCTCGTGCCCGTCGGCCTGGCCAACGCCGTCCTGCTCGGGGCGCTGCCCTTCGTCGTGCAGGGCAGCGCCCCGGCCCTGGCCGTCCTGGCGATGTCGTTCCTCATCGGGGCGAGCGCACCCCAGGTGGCGCCGATGTCCCGCACCCGGCTCGTCGCGATCATCCGGAACCGGATGGAACCGAAGCGGCACGAGCGGGTCCTCAGCGGCACCATGGCGTACGAGTCCGCCGCCGACGAGACCGTCTTCATCGTCGGACCGTTCCTGGTCGGCGTCCTCGCGAGCGCCATCGCGCCGTGGGTCGCCGTCGCCGGTGCCTCGGTGCTGACGTTCGTGTTCGTCACCGCGTTCGCCCTGCACCCGACCGGTCGCCTGACCCTCGGGCATGCGTCCGACCCGCGTCCGGCACCGGCCCGGCAGCTCCTGCGGCCCCGACTGGTGGTGGTCGTCGTCGGCATCCTCGGCATCGGGTTCTTCTTCGGGTCGACGCTGACCGCGCTGACCGCGTTCATGGCCGACCACGGCGGGTCCTCGCGGGCCGGGTTGCTCTACGGCCTGATGGGCATCGGCTCGGCCGGGCTCGCGCTCGGGTCGGCGGCGTTCCCGCGGGCCTTCCGGCTCGGTTGGCGCTGGCTGCTGTTCGGCGTGGTGCTGCTGGCATCCGCGATCGTCTTCGCCACCGCGGACTCCGTGCTCGCGGTCGGGATCGTCCTCGCCGTGATGGGGATCGGCATCGGCCCCACCCTCGTCACCCAGTACAGCCTGGGCTCGGACCGGTCGCCGGTGGGCCGTTCGGCGACCACCATGACGATCCTCGGCTCGGCGGTCATCGTCGGGCAGTCGATCGCGAGTGCGGTCGTCGGTGAGGTCGCCGAGCGTGCCGGCACCCCGGCCGCGATGGCGTTCCCGGCGTTCTCGGCCGCCGTCGTCGTGCTGGCCGGTGCGGCCAACCTGGTGCTGTCCCGCCGGGACGCGCTGCGCTGACGGGCGGTTCGTTCAGCTCGGCCGAGGGCGGCGACGGACCTCAGGAACGATCAGATCCGGGATTGCGCGGAGCATGAACTGGTCGAAATCCGGGACGGTGAAGGCCGCATACCCGTGCTCCGGCGTGAACAGCAGACCCATGTCGATCAGTTCGGCCCGGGTAGGGCCCAACTGCGTCGACTCGCGGAGCATGACGCGCGCGACTTCAGACGCTTTCTGGGCCTCCGGACCCAGCTCCGCCATTGCGCGCATGTAGGCGGTCTGCAGTGGCGTCGCTCGGTCGAGTCGGACGCGGAAGAACGACGAATCGAGCTTTGCCAGGTACGCCTCCTTGGCGGTTGAGACGTCATCGGCGGTGATGCTCCCGCCTTCCGCGATCTCCCAAGCCTGGTAGCCGAGCTCCTGGATGAAGTAGGGGTAGCCCTTCGTGATGGCGAGCGCCTCTGTGACCGCGGCAGATTCAAACACCACCCCTTCACGTTCGGCTGGAGCGATCAGTGCCTCGCGTGCGTCGTCGTCGCCGAGGGAATCGATCAGGGGGAACCGGAACAACCGTTCCGCGTAGGACTTCGCATCGCCCGCGAGTTCGGCGATCTGTGGGAGCCCTGCACCGACGAAGGTCACCGGCAGCTTGCGCTGCACGGTCTTGTGCATGGCCTGGATGAGTGCCTCGAGCTGTGCCTGGTTGAGGAACTGGACCTCGTCGATGAGGATCGCGACCCCTCGTTCCTTCTCCCTGGCCGCTTCTCCGACCGCGACGAGGACGTCGGTGAGGTCGAGTGCGAGGTCCCCGTGGTCGCCGAGGCCCTCAGCAGCCTCGACGTCCCACGTCAGAGCCCAGGACCCCTCGTTCGTGACGTTGACGGAGAACGCGGTGAGCACCTCGGCTGCTCGCTGCGCTCGTTCCCCCCACCTCTTGCGCGGCGAGATCTGGAGAAGCGCCGACCGCAGGGACGACGCGATCATCTGACGGAAGCGATCGTCGCCCCGCTTGCTCGCTTCGATCTCCACGACTTCCCAACGAGCCTGTCGGGCGAGGTCTGCGAACTCGTTCAACAGGACTGTCTTGCCGACCCCTCGCAGGCCGGTCATGATCATCGACTGTTCTGTGCGTCCGCGCGCGAGGCGCTCGAGGAGGACAGTGAAGGACCTCGTCTGCTCTGCTCGTCCAGCGATGATCTCGGGTGTCGCTCCCGCGTTGGGCGTGTACGGGTTCCTGATGCTGTCCATCGCGACCCATGTTACGGAGTTTAGTGCGCTTTATCTAGGGCTCATAAAACAATCACAACTGCCAAAACCCGAGTCACTCGGTGTCGTCGACCAGCAGGTCCTCGTGCCGGTAGTCGCCCGAGCGCAGTCCGGCGCGGGCGATCATGTGCGTCGACACCGGCACGAGTGCGAGCTGGAACACCATCGCCGGGATCACCATCCACAGCACGGACCAGGTCCACACGGCGACGACGACGGCCGCCAGGCAGCAGGCGAGACCGAGGACCTGCGGCTTCGACATCGCGTGCAGTCGGACCAGCGGGTCGGGGAACCGGACGATGCCGATCGCCGCGCCGAGTGACAGCGCAGCCCCGACGAGCAGCAGCGCGAGGGCGATCCACGCCCGGATGCCGGCGTCGTCGAGGAACGCCTGGAGCATGTCCGTCATCTCGGTCATCGCTGCCCTCCCGCGCTGTGGCCGTCGTCGGTGGTGTGCGCGTCGTCCGCAGCCTCTTCGTCTGCTGCCTGCACGGCGTGCTCCGGGGTGGTCGCGTCCATGCCCTCGTCCTCGGGGTCGGTCGACGGGGTGACCGCGCGCGCGACGGCGACGGTCGCGAAGACGCTCGTCGCGGCGATCACGACGAGCACCGGCACGGCGCTCGCGTCCTGGCGGACGACGATCGATGCGGCGATCACGAGCAGGACGGTGGTGAGCACCATGTCGGACCCGATCATCCGGTCGAGGATGGTGGGGCCGCGGACGATCCGACCGACCGCGAGGACGAGGGTCGCGCCGAGCAACGCCAGGACCAGGGCGATCCCGACCGCCATGACGACGACGGCGGCGCTCACCGGACCACCTCGGGCAGCGGTTCGGACAGCTCGGAGACGTCCTGCGCCGACCCGATCGCACGGATCACGAGCGCCTCGATCCGGTGCGCTTCCCGTCGGGCGGCGTCCACCTGCTCGGGGCGCTCGGTGTCGAGCACGTGGAGGAGCAGGCGTCGACGGCGCAGGTCCTCGTCGATGACGTAGGAGCCGGGGACGAGTGAGATCGCGATGGTGGACAGCGTGAAGGTCATCTCCGACGTGGTGTGCAGCTGGACGAGGACGATGGAGCTCTTCCGGACCCCTCGTGGCCGGACCGCGACCCAGGCGACCCGGAACGACGCGAGCACGACGTACCCGGCCCAGACCAGCAGGAACCACACGACGTGCACGATCGAGAACCGTGCCGACAGCGGGACCGGCGGCAGCGGCAGCGACTGGGTGACGAGCAGCGCGACGACGACGCCGCAGAGCAACGTGAGCGGTGACCAGTTCCCCCAGAGCAGCGCCCACAGCACCGTGAGCCCGGCGACGAGCGGCACGTCGTAGCGCCACGCCAGCGCCATCCGGCGGGCGTTCGTGAAGCGTCGGACGTCGGTCATCGCGCGTCACCCCCGAGGACGGCCTGCACGTATCGGTCCGGCGACTCGAGGGACTCAGCCGCACGCGTCGCGTAGCCGTAGAGGGGCCCGGCGAGGACGGTGAGGGCGACCGACCCGAGGACGGCGACGGTGGTCACGACGACGAGCATCGGCGGCAGCTTGGACCGGGCGTGCTCGGTCGACGGTGCGTCGCCGTGGTCGTGGGCGTCCGACCGCGTCGGGTCGTCGAGCGTCGCGACCGAGCCGTCCCCGGCCGGGGCGCGGACGACCGCGGCCGGCGCACCGGTGTCGGACGGGCCTCCTGTCCGGCCCTCGGTCTCCGTCTCGGGGACCGTGACCGGCGCGGGTTCCGGTGCACGCAGGTGCTCGTGCGGCTCGGCGACACTGGCGTGCGGGGCGGCGGCCTCGGCGGCCGGCTTGGGGCGCCAGAAGGCCGCGTCCCAGACGCGCATCAGCGCGTACAGGGTCAGGAGGCTCGTCACGACCCCGGCGCCGATCGTCACGTACGCGAGGGGAGAACCGTCCTCGGCCGCGGCCCGGAACAGACCGAGCTTGCCGATGAAGCCGGAGAACGGTGGGATGCCGCCGAGGTTGAACGCCGGGACCAGGTAGAGGGCCGCGAGCAGGGGCGCCGTCTTGAGCAGGCCACCGAGGGAGCGCGTCGAGGTCGTGCCGCCGACCCGTTCCATGAGGCCGGAGACGAGGAACAGCGTGGTCTGCACGACGATGTGGTGCACCGTGTAGAACACCGCGGCCGCGGTGCCGACCACCGAACCGAGTCCGATGCCCATCACCATGAACCCGATGTGACTGATGAGCGTGAAGGACAGCAGCCGTTTCACGTCGGTCTGCGACACCGCGCCGAGCACCCCGACCACCATCGTCAACACGGCGACGACGAGCAGGACCCCGTTCAACTGCGGTCCGGGGAAGATGATCGTCTCGAGCCGGATGATCGCGTAGATCCCGACCTTCGTGAGCAGACCAGCGAACACCGCGGTGACCGGCGCCGGGGCGGTCGGGTACGAATCCGGCAGCCAGAACGCCAGCGGGAACACGGCGGCCTTGATGCCGAACCCGATGAGCAGCATGGTGTGCAGCAGCAGCTGGACGTGGTCCGGCAGCTCCGCCACCCGCTGGCTGATCTGCGCGATGTTCACGGTGCCGGTCGCGCCGTAGACCAGGCCGATGGCGGCGAGGAAGATCGACGACGCGATCAGGCTCGTCACGATGTAGGTGGTTCCGGCGCGGACCCGCTGCACACTGCCGCCGACGGTGATGAGCACGTAGCTCGCCACGAGCAGCATCTCGAACGCCACGTACAGGTTGAACAGGTCGCCGGCGATGAAGGAGTCGAGCACGCCCGCCGCCAGGACCAGGTACGTCGGGTAGAAGATCGTGACCGGGGCGTCCTCGTCGTCGTCGGCCAGGCCCTGCCCGATGGAGAACAGCAGGACGACGAGCAGCACCGAACTCGACACCGTCAGGAGCAGGGCGCTCAACCGGTCGACGACGAGCGAGATGCCGTACGGAGCCTGCCAGCCGCCGACCTGCACGACGATGGTGCCGTGCCGGTCGACCAGCACCATGAGCGTGACGGCCACCGCGACCGCGATGACGAGCACCGCGACCGTGATGGCGCGCTGCAGCTGCTGGTGGCGGAGGAGTCCGAGGGCGACGGCGGCTCCGAGGAGCGGGACGAGGACCAGGAGCGGGACGAGGAAGGTCACGGTGCGGGCCTGCTCTCGGTCGGGTGTGGGGCCGTTTCGTGCGGGTCGTCCGCGTCCTCGGGGGACTTCGGGTCGTACCGTCGGGGGCTGTCGTCCTCGGCGAGCTCGGGGTCGTCGTCGGCGGGGTCGGCGCGGTCGGTGCGGATCGCGACGTCGGCCTCGTCCACCTCGACCTCGTCCGCACGCGACAACCGCCAGGAGCGGTGGATGAGGGCCAGCAGGAACGCGCTGACCGCGAAGGTGATGACGATCGCGGTGAGGGCGAACGCCTGGGGCAGCGGGTCCGTGATCCCCTCGGCCGACTTGCCGATCGGCGGGTCACCGGCCGCGCCGGACATCGTCAGCAACAGCAGGTTCAGGGCGTTGCCGAGGAGCAGGAACCCGAGCAGCATCCGGGTCAGGGACCGTTCGAGGAGCAGGTAGACGCCGCACGAGAACAGCACGGCCATCGCGATGACGAGGACGAGGGTGACGGTCATGCGGGTCCCTCCAGGGTGTCGGCGGTGGGGACGCGGCGGTCCTCGAGGCGCTGTCGGTCGACCTCGGCCCCGAGCGAGCGGAGCACGTCGAGCACGAGTCCGACGACGACCAGGTACACGCCGATGTCGAAGAACGTGGCGGTGACGAACTCGACGTGGCCGAGGACCGGGACGGTGGCCTCGAAGAACTCGGAGTACAGGGCGTCCTTGCCGAAGAACATCGGCGTGATCGCGGTGATGCCGGCCGTGGCGACCCCGAGGCCGAGCAGTCGCCCGGCACGGATCGGTGCCGCGGCCCCGAGTTCCGCCGGGCCCCCGGCCAGGTACCGGGCGGCGAGGGCGACACCGGCGACGAGACCGCCCGCGAAGCCACCACCGGCCGAGTTGTGTCCAGCGAAGAGCAGGTAGACCGACAGCACGACGAGCCCGTGGAACAGCAGGCGGACGACGATGTCGAGCAGTGCCGAGCGTCCGGTCGGGATCGCGGCGCTCGTCGGCAGCCAGGCCCGCGGCTCGCCGTCGGCCCGGTCGTCACCGCTCGCGACCGAGGCCGGCATGTCCCGGAGTCGCGGCAGGGTGTCCTCCCGCGACCGCACGAAGATCAGGCTCGCGACACCGGTCGCCGCGGCCACGACGACGGTCAGCTCGCCCAGGGTGTCCCAGCCGCGCAGGTCGACGAGGGCGACGTTGACGACGTTGAGGCCGTGCCCGAAGGAGCTGGTCAGCGCCGGCAGGTCGGGCCAGAGCGGCTCGGCGGTGCGGGCGGACGCGGCGACGACGACCACGATCGCCAGGGTCAGGCCGGCGAGGGCGGCGAACAGTGCCCGGAGCACCCGGAAGCGCGACGGGTTGGCGGTGCCGATGCGCGGGGGCAGGCGACGCAGCACGAGGACGAACGCGATCAGGGTCACGGTCTCGACGACGAGCTGGGTGAGCGCGAGGTCGACGGCGCCGTGCAGCAGGAACAGGATCGCGGTGCCGTACCCGGTCACGCCGACCAGGACGGCTGCGGCGAAGCGGGTCTTCGCGGCGAGGACGGCGATCGCGGCCATCGCCATCACGACGACGACGGGCAGCTGGCCCCAGGTGTCGGCGAACCGGATGTGGAAGGCCCAGGGACCGCCGACGACCAGGTTGGCGAGGGCGCCGGCGACGAACACCGACAGGATCACGGTCAGGTAGTAGGGCAGCGAACCGCGCTGCAGGCTGGCGGTCAGCCAGGTCGCGAACCGGTCGAGCCCGCGCATCATCCGTCGGTAGTTCGCGGACGCCGAGGGGGAGCCGGCCAGGCGGTGCTGCACGGCCTCGACCCGCGTGCGGAGCAGGAACAGGACGCCACCGCCGACCAGGGTCAGGGCGGAGATGCCGAGCGCCGGCTCGAACCCGTGCCAGAGCGCCAGGTGCGGGACCTTGCCGCTGCCGTGCCGTGCGGCGGTGGCGGCGGACTCGAAGCCGTGCGCGACGAACGGGGTGGCGAGCCCGAGGACGAGCCCCGCGACGCCGAGCACCGTCGGGACGACCCAGAGCCCGTGCAGCGCGTGCGGCTCGGTCTGGGCGACCCCGGACTTGCGGGCGAAGGTGCCCCAGAAGAACCGGCACGAGTAGGCGACGGTCAGGATCGAACCGATCGTGACACCGACGAGTGCGACCCAGGCCCACCCGGCGTCCGCACCGTGCAGTTCCTCGAGGAAGCCGCCGAGCACGGCCTCCTTCGCGACGAAGCCGATGAGCGGCGGGATGCCGGCCATCGACGCCAGCGCGAGCACTGCGACGGCGGCGAGCCCGGGTAGACGGCGTCCGACACCGCTGAGCTTCCAGAGGTCCCGGGTCCCGGCGACGTGGTCGACCGTGCCGACGACCAGGAACAGCGTGGACTTGAACGTGGCGTGGGCGACGAGCAGGACGACCCCACCGAGGGCGATCTCCGGTACACCCCATCCGGCGGCGAGCACCAGGAACCCGAGCTGGGCGACCGTTCCGTACGCGAGCAGCAGCTTGAGGTCGGTCTGCCGCAGGGCCCGGTACCCGCCGACGAGCATGCCGAGCACCCCGAGCACCGTGATCGTCTCGCGCCAGCCGTCGAGCAGCGCGAAGGCCGGGGCCAGCCGGGCGACCAGGTAGATGCCGGCCTTGACCATCGCGGCGGCGTGCAGGTAGGCGCTGACCGGGGTCGGCGCGGCCATCGCGGCGGGCAGCCAGAAGTGGAACGGCACGATCGCCGACTTCGTCAGCGCACCGACCAGGACGAGCATGACGGACACCGAGACGGCCGTGCCGGTCGGGGGGGCGGCGATGATCCCGGACAGCGACGTGGTGCCGGCGGCGACCGAGATCACGACGAGCCCGGCGAGCATCGCGAGCCCACCGGCGGTGGTGACGACGAGGGCCTGCATGGCCGCGGCCCGGCTGGCCCGCTTCACGGCGTCGTGTCCGATGAGCAGGTAGGAGAAGACCGTCGTGGCCTCCCACAGGACGAACAGCACGATGACGTCGTCCGCGATCACCAGGCCGTACATCGACCCGGCGAAGGCGGTCAGGACGCCGGCGAACCGTCCGAGCCCGGGCTCGTCGTCGGGGAAGTACGAGGCGCAGTAGACGAGCACGAGCGCGCCGACCACGGTGACCACGAGGGCGAGCACCCACGACAGGGCGTCCACCCGGAACGCCAGGTCGAGTGCGAGCTGTGGGATCCAGCGCACGCGTTCCGTGACGCCGTCGCCGAGTGCCGGAGCGGTCTGGATCAGGGTGAGGACCGCGGCAGCGGTGGGGGCGAGGGCAGCGACGAAGAAGACGCGACGCCCCAGCAGGGGGGTGAGTGCGGGGACGACGAGTGCGATGACGCCGAACGCGATGAGGACGGTGAACACAGGGGCACCTCCTCGGGGGTCGGGCTGCAGTCCGGCTCTCTTGGCACCTCACAGCCTACGGAGAGCCGCATGAGCAGATCCTGTGCGAGCGGACAGGGTCCGCCGCGGTGGTCCAGACTGCCTCCGACTCTGCCCGCTCGCCGAGGCGACCGCCCGGGTCCGGATCAGCCCTCGTACGCCCGCGACGGGATCTGGGTCGCGAGCTTGCCGCCCGACACGTCGAGCAGCGTCCCCGTCACGTACCCGGCCAGGTCGCTCGCCAGGAAGAGCAGCACGTCCGCCACGTCGTCCGGCGTCTCCCACCGCCGGATCGACAGCGTGTCGAGCAGCCGGTCCTGTGCGGCGGCCGGCATGGTCGCGAAGCCGTTCATCGCGGTCGGCACCATCCCCGGCGCGTACGCGTTGACGGTGATGCCCCACGGCCCCAGCTCGGATGCCAGGACCCGGGTGAACTGCACGACCGCCGCCTTCGACGCCGCGTAGGCCGCGCTCCCCACGCTCGGCACGATCGCCGCGAAGGACGCCGCGTTGATGATCCGGCCGCGCCCCGCCCGCTGCATGACGGGCGCCACCGCCTGGCTCATGAGGAAGGTCCCGCCGAGGTTCACGTCCATGCACCGTCGCCAGGCGTCCCACTCCAGGTCGACCACCCGTCCCTCGACGTTGATCCCCGCGTTGTTGACGAGGACGTCGACGGTGCCGTGCCGGGTCACCACCTCGTCCACCGCGGCGCGCACCGACTCCGGGTCGGTGACGTCGCAGGCGAGCACCTCGAGCGGGTGGGCGCCGTCCGGGACGCTGGACGGGCCTCCCGGCTGGTCGTCCGCCGCGTGGTCCGCGAGCGCCGCCGCCAGGTCGAGCGCGACCACGTGCGCGCCCTCGAGGCGGAACCGCTCCGCGATGGTCCGGCCGATCCCGCGGGCGGCGCCGGTGACGATCACCACCCGGTCGCTGAGGTCGAGGTGCATCGGTCGCTCCTTCGGGGCGTCCGTCGACGCCGACGCGTCTACTGTCCCACCCATGACGGACGACGGCACGGCAGACCAGCGCACGACGGACCAGCCGGCGACGGACGACCGCGTCCTGTGGGTCACGGGCGGCGGCAGCGGCATGGGTGCCGCGGCCGCGCAGGTGGCGGCACGGTCGGGCTGGAGGCTCGTCCTCAGCGGGCGTCGCACCGACCGTCTCGACACGGTCGCCGCCGGCATCCGCGCCGCGGGCGGCACCGCGGACGTCCTGCCCCTCGACGCCACCGACCCGGACGCCGTCACCACGGCCCGCGACACCCTCCTCGGACGGCACGGTCGGATCGACGGGCTCGTCCTGTCGGCCGGGCTGAACTCCCCACGGCGGCGGTGGGACGACCAGTCGATGACCGACCTCCGGGCCGTGATCGACACGAACCTGACCGCGGTGGTGCAGGTCGTCGACGCGGCGCTCCCCGCCCTCCGGCGCTCCGGCGGGGTCGTGGTCGTCGTCTCCTCGTACGCGGGGTGGTCGTCGCAGCCGGGCGCGGGCGTGGCGTACTCGGCGAGCAAGACGGCCCTCGGCCCGGTCGTCCGCACGCTCAACCAGCAGGAGGCGCACCACGGTGTCCGGGCCACGCACCTCTGCCCGGGGGACGTCGCGACGGACTTCCTCGACCAGCGCCCGAGCGTGCCGGACGCCGCGGCACGTGCCGTGATGCTCACGCCGGAGGACGTCGGCCGTGCTGTCGGGTTCGTGCTGTCCGCCCCGGCACACGTGCGGATCGACGAGCTCGTGCTCTCCCCGGTGTCGCAGCGCTGAGCGCGCGCGGTCCGGCGCAGGACCTGGGATGATCGACAGCGGTGCGTCCGACTCGTGCCGCGGAGGGTGACCGGTGGACGCAGCAGAACAGGTGGTGCTGCAACTCGTCGGCACCCCGTGGGCGTTCCTGGTCGTCGGCCTGGTGCTCGCCGTCGGCAGCATCGCGGTCTTCCTGCCCAGCCAGGCGATGGTCGTCGCGATCGGCACGCTCCTGGTCGGCGGTGACGGCGGACTCCTGCCCGTGCTGCTGCTGATCGTCGCGGCCACGATCGGCATGGTGCTCGGCGACCTCGCGCTCTACCAGCTGGCCCGGTCGGTCGACCTCGGCTCGAGGTCCTGGTTCGCGCGGCCGAAGGTCAGGAAAGCGCGGGAGGCGATCGACGAGCGCTACCGCGCCGCCCCCGGTCGCATCGCCGTGCTCGGGAGGTTCATCCCGATGGGCCGCCTCACCACGAACCTCGTCGGCGCCGACAGCGGTCTGGACGTCCGGCGCTTCCTGCTCAGCTGCGCGCTCGCCGACGTCGTCTGGGCCGCGTACTGCGTCGGGATCGCTGCGGCGACCGGGCACTGGAGCCGGGACCAGCCGTTCCTCGTGACCGTGCTGGCCGTGGTGGCGTCGATCCTGCTCGGGTTCGGCATCTCCGCGGTCGAGAAGGCCCTGCGGCGGCGGAGCGCGGCGGCCGCGGCCGCTGCGACGGTCTGAACCGTCGGGGTCGCCGGCCCAGCGGGGTGCGCGCGCACTAGCGTGGTCGCACCGTTCGAAGGAGAACCCGTGCCGAGCCTCACCGACCTCGTCCCCGACCCCACCGCGCTCGAGACCCTGCACACCGGCAGCACGTGGGCCGAGGGACCGTGCTGGATCCCGGCCACCAGGACGCTCCGGTGGTCGGACATCCCCGGAGACCGCATCCTGCAGTGGTCCGCCACGGACGGCACGGTGTCGGTGTACGCCGACGGGGTCGAGTTCACCAACGGCCGGACACTCGACCCCGACGGCTCGGTGGTGCAGTGCTCGCACGGACACCGGCGGGTCGAGCGTGACCGGGACGGCGTCGTCACGCCGATCACGACGCGGTGGGGTGCGGTCGCCTACAACTCCCCGAACGACGTCGTCGTCGCCCGCGACGGCAGCGTCTGGTTCACCGACCCGGCCTACGGCATCACGCAGCCGCGCGAAGGCTACCCCGGGGAGCGGGAGTACGGCGACCACTGGGTGTTCCGCTGCGGCCCGGCCGGCGAGGACCTGCGCCCGGTCGTCCTCGACGTCGACGAACCGAACGGGCTCGCGTTCTCACCCGACGAGCGCGTCCTGTACGTGGCGAGCTCGGACGGCGACCGCCCGGTGATCCGCGCCTACGACGTCGTCACCGACGCTCCGGCGGCGTCCGGGGTGCCCGGGGTGCGGGTGAAGAACGGCCGCGACCTGGTGCGCTTCGCACCGGGCGAGGGTGTGCCGGACGGTCTCCGCGTCGACGAGGACGGCCGGATCTGGACCTCCGCCGCGGTCGGGGTGTTCGTGTACACGCCGGACGGCACCCGGATCGGGACCGTCCCGGTGCCCGAGGTCGTTGCGAACCTGTGCTTCGGCGGTGACGACGGCCGCGACCTCTTCGTCACGGCGACGACCTCGGTGCACCGCATCCGGACGACCACCCGGGACGCTGCCCGCCGCTGACGTATCCTGACTCGGCCATGCAGTGCGACTACTTCGACCGCGGGGTCTGCCGGTCGTGCACCCTGATGGGTCAGCCATACGGAGACCAGGTCCTCGACAAGGAGCTCCGCACCCGCGAACTCCTGCACGACGCCGTCGACGCCGCGGGTGGCCCGGGGACGGTCGAGTGGCTCCCGGCGATCACCAGCCCCGAGTCCGGCTACCGCAACAAGGCGAAGATGGTCGTCGGCGGCACCGCGCAGCAACCCACCGTCGGGATCCTCGACGAGCGGCAGCGCGGGGTCGACCTGCGGCACTGCGGCATCTGCACGCCCGGCATCCAGCGGGCGCTCCCGGTCCTGGCCGACTTCATCGCCTCCGCCGGACTGATGCCGTACGACGTCCGACAGCGTCGCGGCGAGTTGAAGTACGTGCTCGTCACCGAGTCGCCGGACGGCGAGCTGATGGTCCGGTTCGTCCTCCGGAGCGAGGGGCAGCTGCCACGCCTGCGGAACCGGCTCGGCGACCTGCACCGGGTCCTGCCGCAGGCCGTCGTCGTCACCGCGAACCTGCTGCCCGAGCACAAGGCCGTGACCGAGGGGGACCGGGAGGTCGTCCTCACCGAGCAGCAGACCCTGCCGATGCGCCTGGGGCCGGTGACGATGCACCTGCGCCCGCAGAGCTTCTTCCAGACGAACACCACCGTCGCGACCCAGCTGTACGCGCAGGCGTCGGAGTGGATCGACGAGGTCGGTCCGGCCTCGATGTGGGACCTGTACTGCGGTGTCGGCGGGTTCGCCCTGCACGCAGCACGCCCGGGTCGCGCGGTCACCGGCATCGAGACCAGTCGTGAGGCGATCGTGTCCGCCAAGCAGTCCGCCCGCGAGGCCGGCCTGACCGACGTCCGCTTCGCCGCCGACGACGCGACCGCCCACGCCCTGCGCGCCCGGCCCGGCACCACCCCCGAACTCGTCGTCGTCAACCCGCCCCGACGCGGCATCGGCGCCGAGCTCGCGGGGTGGTTGGAGACGTCCGAGGTCCGGCACGTCGTCTACTCCAGTTGCAACCCCGTGACGCTCGCACGCGACCTCGCGGTGATGCCGTCGTTCCGCCTGCGACGGGTGCGCGTGCTCGACATGTTCCCGCAGACGGGGCACCTCGAGGCCGTCACGCTGCTCTCGCGGGGCTGACGGACGGGAGGCGGCTCGCGGTGCCGCCACGGGCCTCCCGTCCGTCCTCGGTCGCCCGGATCCGCGATTGCCAGGGAATTCGGAAGGTCGTGTACCCGGGTACGTCCGATCGCCGCGCCCATGGGCATCGAGACGTTCAGGTTCGCGGCGGGGTACATAGCACTACTGGGTAGAACCGTTGGTCTCGGTTTGATAACGAGCATGGATTTCCTATGGTGGCCCACCGTGACGCCGGCGCGGAGGCTGCCCCCGGTGACACCATCAGACTGACCGCGATCGGTCGGGGTGGGCAGCCGGCGTCGGGAACGACGATGCGACCCCGGTGGAGCAACGACATGAAGAACCACACCCGAACCCGCGCCCTCGTCGGCGGACTCGCCTTCGCCGGCATCGCCGCCACGGGCGTCGGTCTCGCAGCTGCACCGGCCAGTGCGGCCGACGGCTCGACCTGGGACGCCCTGG
Organism: Curtobacterium sp. MCPF17_001; assembly: GCF_003234615.1. Taxonomy (NCBI): domain Bacteria; kingdom Bacillati; phylum Actinomycetota; class Actinomycetes; order Micrococcales; family Microbacteriaceae; genus Curtobacterium; species Curtobacterium sp. MCPF17_001. Next base: position 92,732 of record NZ_QKSL01000001.1, on the reverse strand, counting down.
CAGCCTGCGAGTCCAGTGGCAACTGGGCCACGAACACCGGCAACGGCTACTACGGCGGACTGCAGTTCTCGCAGAGCACCTGGGCCGCCAACGGTGGCACCGGCAGCCCGGCCGGTGCGAGCCGTGCGACGCAGATCGCCGTGGCCGAGAACGTCCTCGCCTCGCAGGGCTGGGGCGCCTGGCCCGCGTGCTCCGCGAAGCTCGGCCTGAGCGGCACGAGCGGCGCGGCCCCCGCCCCGGTCGCCCAGCAGGCGGCTCCGGCACCGGCTCCGCAGGCTGCTGCCCCGGCGGCACCGGCCCGTCAGGCTGCGCCGGCACCGCAGGCGGCGGCCCCGAAGGCCGTCGCGAGCACGCCGGCACCGTCGGCGACCGCGACCAAGCCCGCCGCCGTGCCGACCAGCGGCAAGACGTACAAGGTGGTCTCGGGCGACACGCTCGACACCATCGCGACGAAGCTCGGCGTCGAGGGTGGCTGGAAGCAGCTGTGGGCGGCGAACACGTCGACCGTGGACGACGCGAACCTCATCTACGCGGGACAGACCCTGCAGCTCCCGGCCTGACGCTCAGCGTCTCGCGCCGATCGGAAGCGCCCCACGACCTCGGTCGTGGGGCGCTCCGTCGTCCGGGCGGAGGGGGCGCCCGGAGTCATGGGCCCTCCGTGGGTCGTGGGACCTCCGGAGGCGCAGGTCATCCGGACGGGTGCGTCGCGAGCCAGTCCGAGAGGTCGTCGGAGCGCAACGCGATCGACAGGCTGGAGACGGCGGAACGGTCGACCCGCACGTACGACTGACCGTCGTCACTCGTGCCGCCGCCGGCCGACGGCAGCGTCGTGGTGGCCAGGTCACCCGCGCGGAAGTCCCGGAGCGACCACCCGAGTCCGACGAGTCTCGAGAAGTCCAGGCCGGGGTCCACGGAGAGGTACTCGCTGGTCGAGGACACGAACTGCCGGATCCTGCCCGGGCTCGTCAGGGTGTCCTCGGACAGGACCCGCTGGACGAGGGCCCGCATGAACGCCTGCTGGTTCCGCACCCTGGTGTGGTCGGCATCGGCGAAGGCGTAGCGCTCCCGGACGAAGGCGAGGGCCGCGGCGCCGTCCAGGTGGTTCGGGCCGACCGTGAAGTGGTGCCCCCGCGCGTCGAACGCGGTCGACGAGTCGACGGTGACACCACCCAGTGCGTCGGTCATGCCGGCGAACCCGGCGAAGTCGATCTCGGCGACGTGGTCGATCCGGACATCGAGGAGCTGCTCGACGGTCTGCACGGTGAGTGGGGCGCCTCCCCAGGCGTAGGCGGCGTTGATCTTCGCCTCGCCGTGGCCCGGGACGTCGACCCAGGTGTCGCGGAGGATGGACAGGAGGGTGATGTCCTGCCGATCGGCCGGGATGTGCGCGAGCATCAGTGTGTCGGATCGTCTGCCGGAGACGCGATCACCGTCAGGGTCCTCGTGTGCCCGCGAGTCCGACCCGATGAGCAGGACGTCGACCGCGTCGCCGTGCTCGGACGGGCGTGTGCCACCGGGGAAGGGGTCCTCGAGCACGGTCCGGCCGGCGTCGTACCGCTGCGCGAGGCCGCCGATGAACGTGGCGGCGACGACGGCGAGCACCGCGGCGACGGCGGTGAGCGAGCCGACCGTCACGACGAGGGCGACGAGGAACGGCCGTCGGCGTCGGCGTCGTACGGAACCGGCGGAACGTGCGGATCGGGCGGCGCGGCGGCCGGACATGCGGGCTCCCTGGCATCAGGTCGGCCCTGATGCCGACCCTACCAGCGTGTCACATCCTGCATATCAGACGCAAGTGTCACCGTGCGGGAGGCGCACTCCTCGAGTTGGCGAGGATGGCCCCGAGCCGGGCGCGGAGCTCCGGGTCGTCCGGCAGGACCTCGCGCTCGATGTGCCGCGCGGTGTCCCACATCTCCCGCCCGTGGTCGGTGACGGTCACGAGTCGCCGGCGGCCGTCCTCCGGGTGCGGGCTGCGCTCGATCATCCCGTCGCGTTCGAGTCGCTCGAGGGTGCGGGACATCGTCTGCGGCTGCACCCGGGCGGTGCGGGCGATGACGTCGGCGCCGGTCGGGCCGTTCCGCAGGGCGATGTCGAGTGCGATGAGGGCGGCGTGCTGCAGTCCGATGGCCCGGAGGCGCTCGTCCCACTCCCGTTCCACCGCGCGGGAAGCGGCGGCGAGCAGGCGTCCGATCGGCCACTGCGCGGACTGGTCCTCCATGGTCCGAGTCTACGGTGGGGCTGACGACGTGCCTGGTGCGGAGCGGAAGTGATCAGCATGCTGACGATCGGTGTACGCTCGCCGACGTGTCCCGCTCCCTCCGCATCGTGGTCCCCGCGCTCGTCGTCCTCGTCTGGCTCGTCGTCGCCTCGGTCGGCGGCCCCTTCTTCGGTCGCATCTCCGAGGTCTCCACGAACGACCAGACCTCGTTCCTGCCGGCCTCGGCCGACGCCACCGCGGTGCAGGACCGCAGCAGCGACTTCCGGGACGCCGGCGGGGCGCCGGCCGTCATCGTGTTCGAGCGGGACGGTGGCCTGACGGCGGCCGACACCGCCGCTGCCGGCCGCATCGCCGACGCCCTCGGTGACCGGGACGACGTCGACCAGGTCAGCCCGGTCATCCCGAGCGAGGACGGCGACGCCGCCGAGGTCGTCGCCACGCTGACCGCCTCCGCCGAGACCGGGGACGCGGTCGCCGCCATCCGTGCGGACGTGGACGACGCCCTGCCGGACGGGCTGCGCGGGTACGTCACCGGCCCGGCGGGCTTCACCGCGGACCTGACCGAGGCGTTCGCCGGCATCGACGGCCTGCTGCTCGGGGTCGCGCTGATCGCGGTGCTCGTCATCCTGATCGTCGTCTACCGCTCGCCGCTGCTGCCGTTCCTGGTGCTCGCCACCGCCGTGTTCGCCCTGACCGCGTCGATCCTCGTCGTCTGGGCACTCGCGAAGGCCGGCGTCGTCACCGTGAACGGGCAGGTGCAGGGCATCCTCTCGATCCTGGTGATCGGCGCCGCGACCGACTACGCGCTCCTCTACACGTCCCGGTACCGCGAGGCCCTCCGCGACCACCGGGCCGGATGGGACGCCACCAGGGCCGCACTCCGCGGCAGCCTCGAGCCGGTCATCGCCTCGGGCGGCACGGTCATCGTCGGCGTGCTGTGCTTGCTGCTCTCGGACCTCAACTCGAACAAGGCGCTCGGCCCGGTGGCCGCGATCGGCATCGCGTTCAGCGTGCTCGCCGCCCTCACCCTGCTGCCCGCGCTGCTCCTCTGCTTCCGCCGAGCAGCGTTCTGGCCGCTCAGGCCGACGTTCGGCAGCGCCCACCCGGTCCTCACCGGCCCGGATGCCCGGGGGCTCTGGGCCCGCGTCGGTCGGCTCGTCGGCCGGCACTCCCGGACCGTGTGGATCGTGTGCACCGTGGGCCTCCTGGCGATGGGCACGGGGCTGCTCGGTCTCCGGGCGGACGGGGTGCCGCAGAGCGAGCTGGTGATCGGGCAGTCGCAGGCGCGCGACGGTCAGACCGTGCTGGCCGACCACTTCCCCGGTGGTTCCGGCAGCCCCGCCCTCGTACTCGGCGACGCCGACCGGATCGACGAGCTCGCCGACGCGGTCACGGGTGTGGACGGGGTCGACGGCGTCACCGCGGCGGCCGAGGACTCGCCCTCCGGCACCACGACGGTCGGCGCGGGCGACACCACGAGCACGACGCCCGGAGCCCCGGCCGCCGACCCCACCGTGTCCCGGGGTCAGGTGCTCCTCGAGGCGACCCTCGCCGACCCGGCGGACTCCGGCGCGGCCGAGCGGACCGTCCGCGAACTCCGCACCGCGGTCGAGCGCGTCGACCCGGGTGCCCGTGTCGGCGGGGTGACCGCGACGGCGATCGACACCGACGACACCGGCATCCGCGACCGGACGCTCATCATCCCCGTCGTGCTCGCGGTGATCCTGCTCATCCTCATGCTGCTGCTCCGGAGCATCGTCACGCCGCTCGTCCTCATCGGCAGCGTCATCGTGTCCTTCGCAGCCGCGCTCGGCGTCGGCGCGCTCGTCTTCGACCACCTGTTCCACTTCCCCGGCGCGGACCCGTCGGTACCGCTGTTCTCGTTCGTGTTCCTGGTGGCGCTCGGCGTGGACTACAACATCTTCCTCATGACCCGGGTGCGCGAGGAGACCCTCCGGCACGGTCCTCGCGAGGGCGTGCTGCGCGGGCTCGGGGCCACCGGCGGGGTGATCACGTCCGCCGGCGTGGTGCTCGCGGCCACCTTCGCGGCCCTCGGCGTGATCCCGATCCTCTTCCTCGTGCAGATCGCCTTCGTCGTCGCGTTCGGCGTGCTGCTCGACACCGTGGTGGTCCGCTCGCTGCTCGTCCCGGCGCTCGTCCTCGACCTCGGCCGCCGGGCCTGGTGGCCGTCGCGCCTCTCGCGCCGACCGCGTGACATGTGACACGCTGACCGCATGCCCGTTCCCGCCACGCAGCCCGCCGCCGAGCGCAAGCTCCTCCGCGACACCGTCCAGGACAAGATCCGCGACGCGATCATGGACGGCACGCTGGAGCCCGGTGAGCGCCTGAACGACGACGACCTGATCGCCTGGCTCGGTGTCTCCCGCACCCCGATCCGTGAGGCGCTCGCCGAACTCGCCCGCGCCGGGCTCATCGAGATGGCGCCGAACCGGTACACCCGGGTCGCGGCACCGACGGCGGCCGAGGTGCTCGACGCGTACCGGACGCTCGGCGTGATCTACGGCGGCGTGGTGCGGCTGGCGGTCCCGCGCTTCACCGACGCCGAGCGCCGCGAGGTCGCGGCGACGCTCGACCAGGTGCTCACCCGTCTGGGCGAGGGTGAGCAGGCCGCACTGGCGCACGACGGCGCCGACGTCTACGCGATGTGGGCCGACGCCTGCGGCAACGCCTCACTCGCGCAGCTGTGCCGGTCGACGACCGACGGCCTGTCCTACAGGCTCCGCGTGCCCGAGATCGCCGAGGTCGTCCCCGTCGCGGCCGTCACGCCCCACATCGCGGAGCTCCGCGACGCCGTGCGCGCTGGTGACCCGATCGCCGCCGAGCTCGCCATGGAGGCCGTGCACCTGCTGCCCGGACGCGACTGAGTCCCTGGCGCGACTGAGTCCCTGGCGCGACTGAGCCCTGGCGCGTCAGGCCGGCAGCATCCCCGTCGCCAGCCCCGCGCCCCACAGCACCACGATCGCGGCCAGCGCTCCGAGGTGCCACCAGCCGTGCATCACGAGCACGGCCGCGAACTCGCGGAGGAACGCACTCGGCACCGACTGCCGCGCGGTCGGCGCCCCGAGCACCCGGGCGTCCAGCCCCGTACGACGCGCCGTCATCGCCGTGCGCATCACGTGGTAGTCGTTCGTGACGACGAGCGTCCGGCCGTCGACCCCGGCGTCGCGCAGGACCTCGTGCGAGAAGCGGAGGTTCTCGCGGGTGTTCGTCGACCGGGTCTCGCGGTGCACGAGCTCCGCCGGCACACCGTGGGCGACCAGGTACTCCGCCATCGCGTCGGCCTCGGTGCGGTCCTCGTCGTCGCCCTGTCCGCCGGAGGGCACCACCACCGGCGTGCGGCCGGCGGCGACGGACCGGTGGAACACCTCGAGCGTCCGGTCCAACCGCGAACGCAGCATCGGTGAGACCGCGCCGTGCACGAGCCCGCAGCCGAGGACGACGAGCGACTCGGCCTCCTCCGTGACCCGGACGTGGCCGTAGGTCAGGGCGGCGCCGAGGAAGACGAGGAACACCAGCGCCAGGTAGCCCGCCAGCGCCAGCACCAGGACGAGCAGTGCGGTGCTCACCGTCGTGCCGACCGCCGCGAGCACCGCGACGAGGACCCCGAGTGCCAGGACGGCCAGGCCGGCGACCAGCGCGAGGAGGCGGGTCAGGCTCCGCGCACCCCGGCGGAAGGCGCGGACGCCGTTCACCAGCAGAGGCACCGCCACGACGGCGCAGCAGACGGCGACGACGGTCAGGAACACCCGACCGACAGTACGGGGCGACCATGGGTGGACGGCGGCGGTGCGCTGGCCCGCCTCCGGGCCTCCCGGCCGGTGCGTACAGGTCGTCCAGGCGGAATCCATGTCATCCGTGCGCTCCACGGTTATGGTTCTCCCCGTGACGAACGCACCCGAGGAGACCAGGCCGCGCCGGGCCGATCGCGCCGTGCCGCCCCGCCACGGACGCCGCAAGCGCCACTGGGGAGTCGTCTTCCCCGCGCTCGCCGGGGTCCTCACCATGGCCGTGTTGCTGAGCGGCGGGTACGCCGCGTACGCGTACAACCGCCTCGCCAGCAGTGTCACCAAGGTCGACGCCATCGGCAGTGCACCGCCCGCGAAGGACGACGTCGACGGCCGAGCGATGAACATCCTGCTGGTCGGCGACGACCACCGACCGGACAACGCGACGCCGGAGGAGATGGCGGAGCTCAACACCCAGTCCGACGGCGGGGCGACGAACACCGACACGATGATCGTGCTGCACATCGCCGCGGACGGTCGGAGCGCGACGATGATCTCGTTCCCACGTGACTCGTACGTCGACATCCCGGGCGTCGGCAAGGGCAAGCTCAACAGCGCGTTCTCGTACGGCACCATGAACGGTGGCGGTGACACCGGTGGCGCGAAGAAGCTCATCGCGACCATCCAGGGCCTCAGCGGGCTGACGATCGACCACTACGTCCGTGTCTCGCTGCTCGGGTTCTACGAGATCGTCAAGCAACTCGGGCCGGTGAACGTCTGCCTGAACCAGGCCGCCCAGGACGACTACTCGGGCGTGGACCTGCCGGCCGGCGTCTCGGAGCTCAACGCCTCGCAGGCCCTGTCGTTCGTCCGGCAGCGCCACGGTCTGCCGAACGGCGACCTGGACCGTCAAGTCCGGCAGCAGTACTTCCTGTCGCAGGAGGCGCGGAAGATCCTGTCCGCCGGCACCCTGCTGAACCCGGTCAAGACCACGAACATCATCGACGCGATCGGCAGCTCGGTGGAGACCGACCAGGGGCTCGACATGCTGACCCTGGCGCGGCAGATGAGCAACCTGCGCCCGTCGAACATCAAGTCGGCGACCATCCCGATCCTCGGCACCCCGACGATCTACCCGAACGGTTCGGCGCTGTCGATCGTCGAGGTCGACACCGCCGGTATGCCCGCGTTCGTCCAGGGGCTCGTCGGGGAACCGCCGGCGTACACGAAGGCGACGGCGGCTGCCGCCGGCTCCGTCACGGTGACGGTCTCGAACGGCAGCGGTGTCACCGGCGCTGCGGCGGCGGCCTCGACGGTCCTCGCCGGCCGGGGTTTCCAGGTCGGTGCCCCCGGTTCCTCGGCCACGACGGCGGCGACGATGGTGCAGTACCCGGCCGGCATGGAGGCGCAGGCCAAGGCGCTGGTCGCCGTCGTGCCCGGCGCGGTGCCGGTCCAGAGCACCGCCGTGCAGGGGGTCACCCTGGTGCTCGGCACGGACGGCAAGACCCCGCAGGCGGCCGCGCAGCCGGGTACCGAGACACCTGCCCCCGCTGAGCCGTCGAAGGAGGCCACGGCCCCGAAGCCGACGAAGGAGGCCGCGGAGCCGAGCCCGTCGTCCACCGCCGTCCACGAGTACGGCCAAGAGGGCGTCTGCATCAACTGAGCGGCGTGGCGGGCCGGTACATCCCGCTGCTGTCCAGACTGGCATGTCACATTGCACGGTGTGGACGACGAGTTGCGCCGACGACGGGACGAGGAACGCGCGCTGCTGCTGCGGGTCGCCGCGGGGGACCGGGAGGCCTTCCGCCGGATCGACCAACGGTTCCGACCACTCGTGCTGCAGGTCGTCCGTCGGCAGCTGCGCGACGACTGGCTCGCCGAGGACGTGACGCAGGACGTGATGCTCGAGGTCTGGCGACTCGCACCGCGGTACGACCCGGCACACCCCGCGATCGCCTGGATCCGGACCATCGCGACCCGGCGGGCGGTCGACCGGGTCAGGAAGGCCCAGGCGGACCGCGACCGGGACCGGCGCGTGGGGATCCGCGACCACGAGGACGTCGACCACGGTGCCCTCGACCGCGCCGAGTCGGTGCTCGACCGGATGGCGCTGCGTCGGGCGCTCGAGGCGCTGCCGGAGCGACAGCGCCACGCGGTGGCCCTCCGCTACCTGGCCGACCTGACCGGGCCCGAGCTCGGTCGGGTGCTCGGCGTCCCCACCGGCACGGCGAAGTCCCGGGCCCGCGACGGCGTGCTGACGCTCCGGCGGACGCTGGTCGGTCCGGCAGGCGAAGACAGCGGAGGCTCCGGGGACCGCGCGGGTAGGTTCGACGGGTGACCAGCACCGCACGCCCGATCACCCTCATGACCTACAACATCAAGAACCCGGACCCGGTGCACGACTGGCCCGCTCGACTGCCGGTGGTCCTCGACGTCATCCGCCGTCACGACCCTGACCTGCTCTGCGTGCAGGAGGCCTTCGACCACCAGATGGACGCCCTCCGCGCGGGCCTGCCGGACCACGACGCCGTCGGCCAGGGGCGTGAGGGCGGCACCGCGGGCGAGCACGCTGCGGTGTTCTACCGACGCGACCGGTTCCGGCCAGTCGAGTCCGGCTCGTTCTGGCTGTCGGACACCCCCGACGAGCCCGTCTCGAACACCTGGGACAGCCTGTACCCGCGGATCGCGAACCACGCGCGGTTCCTCGATGCCGAGGGCCCCGCCTTCACCCTGCTGACGACCCACATGGACCACGAGCAGGGCCCGCACGGCGACGAGGTCCGTCGACGCAGCGCATCGCTCATCGTGCAGCGGCTGTCCGTGGTCGACGGTCCGGTGCTCTTCGCGGGGGACTGCAACGAGCCGGCCGGGTCCGGTGCGGCCGCACAGGTGTTCGCGGACGCCGGGTACACCGACGCATGGACGGTGGCGGGGGACCCGGACGACCACACGGCGTCCTACAACGACTGGCAGCCACCGGTGGCGACCGGGGAGCGCATCGACTGGGTGTTCACGCGTGACGTCACCGGCGTCGACCGGGTGCAGATCGACCACGACGGGCCGGAGACCTGGTTCGCGAGCGACCACTTCCCGGTGATCGCGACGATCCGGGTCTGAGACTCAACAGCCGCGGGCGGGGCGGATCGGCATCGGCGAGCCGATCACGGTGACCGCGGATTCGTCGGTCAGGACCGACACCCCGTTGGTGCCGTCGTCCGAGCGTTCGTCGTCGTCGGACCAGCCGCGCTCGAGCAGCAGCTGCCACGCCTGGGCGTCGTCCGACCCGAGGGACTCACGCTCGCTCTTCGACGCGTCGTCGATCTGCCGCGCGACGTCGTCGCCGACCTGGACCCCATGCGGTCCGGAGAGTTCGATGACCGCCCCGAGACGGGAACGGACATGGTCACGGAGCACCCGGACCTCGACCCGGTTGCCGGCCCTGCCGGGCTGGGACAGGGCCGCGACGCGGATCGCCCCGCCCCACGTCGAGGTCGTGCTGGCCGGGACGCACCGGCCGGCGTCGCCCACGGCGGTCTGCGTCCGGGCGGGGGTGCCGAGGACGCGGTTGAGCACCCCGACGGTGTGCTTGGCGTCCCGCATGGAGATGGTGGTGACGGTGCGGTCATCGGCGCGGAGGACGATCGACTCGGCGCGGAGCTCGACCGCGTCGACGGACTTCAGGGCGGCGGCGGACACCGGGCGCCACGTGGGCACGGGATCGGCGGTGCGGGTCGCCGACGCACTCGGCTCAGCGGCAGCGGCACGGTCGGCGTCCTGGCCGGACCAGTGGTCGACCGCAGCGCCGTTGCCCACCACGAGGGCGAGCGTCACGGCGCCGATCGTCAACACGGTCCTGGGAGTCACTCGCTCGACCGTAGCCGCACCTCCCCCAGCGGGCGACAGGTGTTACCGAAACGGTTCCGCACCGTCACCGGACCGTGACATTCCCGGAACGCGGGTCCGGGGCCGGTACGCGGTCGCCCCGGGTAGCGTCGGGCCCATGGCGGAGTACGTGGTGGACAGCACCGGAGACAACGCGGCGCACGGCGTCGACCTGATCGACGGCGACGAACCGGCTGTGCGGATGATCGTCCACGGGGACCTGCCGTCGACGATCGAGCACGACGGCCGGACCTGGGCCCGCACCGGCGACGCTGAGGACCAGGGCGACGACGCCCCGCCGATCGCGGTCTACCGACCGGTCTGAGCGGTCGCCGGCACCGGTCCGCGCAGCACCAGCCGGACTGCGCGGCGGGGGACAGTCCCCTGAACGGAAGCGGGTGACCCGGTGCGTACCGTCGCACGCATGACGGACCAGCGGATCGACCAGTACACCATGCAGGACCCGACGAAGCTCTACGCCGACAAGAAGCCGGACGAGCAGTACCTCTCGGGTGCCGGCACCGACGCCGAGATGGCGCAGAACGTCCCGGCCGACCACGGCGAGGACACGTACCGCGGCTCCGGTCGACTCGAGGGCCGCAAGGCACTCGTCACCGGCGGCGACTCCGGCATCGGCGCTGCCGTCGCCATCGCCTACGCCCGTGAGGGTGCCGACGTCGCGATCGTCTACCTGCCCGAGGAGCAGGAGGACGCCGACCGCATCGTCGGGCTCATCGAGGCCGCCGGTCGCAAGGCCGTCGCGATCCCGGGCGACATCACCGACGCGGCGTTCTGCGAGCAGCTCGTCGAGACGGCCGTGCAGGAGCTCGGTGGCCTCGACATCCTGGTGAACAACGCCGGCAAGCAGCAGAACGTCGACGACATCACGAAGATCTCCGACGAGGAGTTCGACGAGACCTTCAAGACGAACGTCTACGGCACCTTCCGCATCACCAAGGCCGCGGTCCCGCACCTCAAGCCGGGCTCGACGATCATCAACACCACCTCGATCCAGGCCTACGCGCCGTCGCCGCACCTGGTGCACTACGCCGCCACCAAGGCGACCGTGAACAACATGGCCAAGGGCCTCGCGGCACAGCTCGCGCCGAAGGGCATCCGCGTCAACGCCGTCGCCCCGGGCCCGATCTGGACCCCGCTGCAGCCGGCTGGTGGCCAGCCGCCCGAGGCGCTGCCCTCCGCCGGGGAGCAGACCTACCTCGGCCGCTGGGGCCAGCCCGCCGAGCTCGCGCCGGCGTTCGTGTTCCTCGCGAGCGGCGAGTCGTCCTACGTGGTCGGCGAGACGCTGCACGTCGACGGCGGCATGCCGACGCCGTAGTCGTCACACCGGCGGTGACGCCGGACCGGACGGGAGGTTCCCCACCGGGCACGGCCGGCTCGCCGCTGGCGCGTCGAGCCGGAACCGGCAGGCGTGGGCCCAGTGGCTGCGCAGCCACGGGCCTCCCGTCTGTCTACGGTCGGTTCAGCGCATCCCGCAGGTGCGCGCCATCGACTCGAGCAGTTCGCGCGCCGCGAGGGCGGCGGCCAACTCGACCTCGACGGGGTTGATGCCGACGGCCTGCTCGAACTCCCGGCGCCGGGCCTGCAGGGCGACCGGGACCTCGGGCCGTTGCGGCAGGACGGCGATCGCCTGGGCGGCGGCCTCGAACGCACCCTCGGGGCGACCGAGGTGCTCCCACATGGTGCGGACGTCGTGCGCCACCTGCTCCGGGGTGCTCGCGAACTCGAACCCGGCGGACGCCATGGTGGCCAGGCCCTGTGCGGTGGAGTCGTTCGGAGACATCCCGGCATCGTCACACACCGGGCATCGGACTCGCCCGGGCAGTGGCCGCTGAGCGCCGTCGCTTGTCCCCCATGTTGCCGACCCCCGTACCGGGGATGCGCGTCACCCGTGATCTACGCCAGGATCGTCATGCGGACAGGACGTCCGCACCCCCGGACGCGACGGCCACGACCTGACCGCGTGTCCCGGACACGGAGGGCAAGATGCTCGAGGACACCAGCGCCGACACGGTGGCTGCCGCTGCGGCTGCGGCCACCCTGCACCTGCGGATCAGGATCGTGGGTGCCACGGTCGACCTGCTTCGTGACGTGCCCTTCCACGAGGCACGCGTCGAGCACGTCGCCGAGCGGCTGGACATCTCGACGTACGAGCTCCAGCAGCACTTCCCGTCGTGGGACGGACTCGTCCTGGCCGCGGTCGACCGGTGGAACGGTGCCCGGATGGACGAGGTCACGCGCGAGGTCGGCAACGGCAGCACGGTCGAGCTGCTCCGTGCGATCGTCGCCTCGAACGCGGACGACCCGGCCCTGATGCGCCTGCTCGTCGCTCTACTCAGCGTCGCCGGCAACCCCGAGCACGCCATGTCGACGTACCTGCGCTCGCGGTACCAGCTGTTCTTCTCGCAGGTGAAGCGCGGGTTGGAGCACGACATCGCGGTCGGCCGCGCCCCGCACACCATGGACCCCCGCCGCGGAGCCGAACAGCTCATCGCACTGTACGAGGGGCTGCAGCTGCAGGCCCTCCTGCGCAGTGACCTGGACCTGGTCGCGGCGTTCGACCGTGCCGTCGCCCGTCTCGAGCGCGGGTGGATGGAACGGTACGAGGCGACCGCGCAGCGACGGCTGTCGACCTGGGGCGACGTGTCCTGGTCCGACGACGAGACCTGGTCGGTCTGACGGGAGGCGCGGGCCGGCTCGTGCCGTCCGTGCTGGCCGCCGACCGCATCCGCTGGGTCGTCGCCGAGGGGACCCCGGGTACGCCGGGAAGCCCAACGGAAGGAACGATCGTGGCAGCACCGAACCCCATCCAGATCCAGAAGTACCTGAGCGGCATCGACTACCCCGCCTCGAAGGACGACGTCGTGTCGACCGCCGAGAAGGAGAACGCTCCCGACGACGTGCTCGAGGCGCTCCGTGCGATCCCGGACGGCGAGTACGACGCTCCGACCGCCGTCTCCAGCGCGGTCTCGGACGCGAGCTAGGCACCGCCTCGTTCCGCTGGGACCCGCGCTGAGCGACCGTGCGCCGGGCCACGTGCCCGCGTCGTGTCGCTCAGTGCGGGTCCCACTCGGGCGCGCGGCTCACCAGCGCGGGACGCTGCCGTTGCCCGGGTCGTAGCCGGAGTCGCGGATGACCGGCAGCGCGGTGGTGTCGCTGTGCACCGAGTGCACCTCGATCCGGCGGCCACGGCGCAGCGCACGCCGGGCTCCGGGCGTCGCGAAGAGCCCGCCGAGCACGAGTCCGGCCCCGATCGCGAGCGCCACGGTCACCGCCGACCCGAAGTCGAACACCGAGCTCGACGACCCGCTCATCACGTTGAGCAGCGCGTTCGAGACGGCGACCCCGGGCAGCAGCGCACCGCAGAACGCCGGCACCGCGATCGCCGAGACGGCCGTGCGCATCCGGACGGCCGCGTAGGTCGAGAGCACCCCGAGCAGGACCGAGGCCACGAACGTCGCCCCGAGCAGCGGGAGCCCGAACGCCTTGAGCTGCCAGAGCGCCGCCCCCGCCGCCACGGAGAGCACCACCGCGACCGGGATCACGCGAGCGCTCGCCTGCTGCACGAAGCAGTTCGCCCCGGCCGAGACCACGGTCAGGGACAGGGAGGCCCACAGCGGTAGGGCCTGCGTGACGATGCCGGACGGGTCGACCTCGAGCCGGAGCCAGTGCGTCATCGCGATGCCCGCAGGCACCCCGACGACGATCGCCGCGATGAGCATCCCGATCGTGAACGCCCGGGCGACCGCCATCGCGCGGAACCCCGAGATCGCGTCCTGCGCCCACGTGACCAGCTGCACGTGCGGCAGGAGGAGCACCACCAGGGCCGCCACCATCGTCGCCGCGCCGGTCGGGGTGAGCACGCCGGCCCAGATGGCGAGCGTGCCGATCACCGACGCCACCGCGCCCTGTGCGCCCGAGACGAAGAACTGCGGGTAGCCGCGGCCGGTCAGCCACCGCCCGGAGACGATGATCCCGAGCATCAGGACGAACGCCCCGACGCCGGCCCGCCAGCCACCGCCGGCCTGCAGCGCGATCGACGTCCCGAGGACGGACAGGCCCACGTCGGCGAGCCACATCGGCCACCGCGGCGGCATCCGGAGCACCGCCACGAGGGCGCTCACCGCACTCGTCATGTCCCGGTCGTCGTGGATGACGTCCTCGACGATCTGGTTCGCCCACGCCAGGCGCCCGAGGTCGGCGCCGTCGGAGCGCGTGCTGCGCATCTTGACGAGCGGCGGGCCCTCGGTCGGCGAGTACTGGATCGTCACGGCACTGCCGGAGAAGTCCAGGTCGAGCGGCGCGAGGTTCCACTTCGTCGCCACGGCGATCACCGCGGTCTCGACGCTCCGGGTGTCGGCACCGGAGGCGAGCATCACCTCGGTCAGGTCGAGGCAGAAGTCGACGATCTGCCGGGCCGAGTACTGCTCCCGCAGCGACCGGGTGTCGGGGGCGACGTGCTCGTAGATCGTGCCGCGCAGGCGCGCGCGGACGTCCCGCATGTCGTGCTGGGCGACGCTCCGGGCCCGGGGTCGCGGTCGGGGTGGTCGGCCCGGTCGGGGGCCGGGGAGGAGCGGTTCGGCCATCGGACCATTGTGCATCGCGCTGCCGGGGAGACGGACGGGAGGCTGCCCACCGAACCGGTGGGCAGCCTCCCGTCAGGAGCGCGCTCGGTGCTTACTGCTCGAACGTGGCGTGCAGGTCGATGTCGACACCGGTGAGGGCCTTGCTGACCGGGCAGGTCGCCTTCGCCTCGTCGGCGGCCTTCAGGAAGGTCGCCTCGTCGATGCCGGTGACCTCGCCGTGCACGGTGAGGACGATGCCGGTGAGCTTGAAGCCGCCTGCGGAGTCCGGGCCGAGCGAGACGTCGGCCTTGACGTCGAGGGACTCGACGGTGCCGCCGGCCTCGCCGAGGACGGCGGAGAACTGCATGGCGTAGCAGGCCGAGTGCGCTGCGGCGATGAGCTCTTCGGGGCTGGTCGTGCCGCCGGCGTCGTCAGCGGCGCGCTTCGGGAAGGACACGTCGTAGGTGCCGACCTTGGAGCTGGAGAGTTCGACCTGGCCGGAACCGTCGTTGAGGCCGCCGTTCCAGGCGGTGCGTGCGGTGCGTGTGGGCATGGCCGCTCCTTTCGTTCGGGTGTGAGGGCCGGGTGCGACCCTCGGTGCCGAGTCAATCGGAGAACGAGCGTTCTCGCAACGGTTCCCGGGGAAGACGCAGGATGGTGGTTCCGGCCGCTCGGGTACCGCGGCCCCAGGAGCCGCCCTTCCGCATCGAGCCGGACACCGTGGGGTTCGCCCTCGCCGACGCGCTCGAGGCCTGCCGGGAGTTCGAGGCCGGCGAGCTGAGCGGCCGCGCGGTGGTCGTCTCGACGCTCTAGCGTCCGCCGGTCGTCCGGCCCTATGGTCGGGTCCGATGACCGACGCAGCAGTCCGCACCGCACTCGAGACATGGTCCCCGGTGCAGCTACCGGACTGGAACCCGTCCTGGCGTCAGGACCTGGCGGCGTCGGCCGAGCCGGCGCTCGCCCTGGTCGGTGACGCCTCGTGGGGCGCGGCGGTCCGCGACGCCGTGCAGCTCCCCGTCGCCGATCCGTTGCTGTGGGCGAACCGACGCATCGAGCTGTCGTCCGGGCACTGGGCGATCACGGGCATCCGGTTCCGCGGGCGGGACGTCGCGAAGCCCTTCGTCGACGTGATCGCCACCGACGTGGCACCGGACGCCGCCGGGATCGCCGAACTCGCCGAGGTGCTGCCGGCCCATCGGGACTTCGCCCCGCTGTGCCTCCGTGTGCACCTGCCGGGTGACCAGCACTCGGCACCGACGTCGGACGGGTTCACCGCCGTGACGGACCTGCTCGTGGTGTCAGCCCCGGTGGCACGGGTGGCCGATGGCGCAGCGAGCACCGGTGTGGACGTCGAACTGGTCCGGGCCGAGCCGGCGGGGGCCGCGGTCCGGGTCGCCGACGCCTACGACGGACTGCGGCGGTCGGAGCCGGACCTGGACCAGTGGGCGACCGCCGCCGACGAGGACTCGCTCGCCGACGCGGACGAGGAAGGGCTGCTGTTCGACGTGGTCGTGGCCGGCCGCATCGCCGGGGCCGTCGCAGCCACGCGGGACGACGCGGACGGCTTCACCGGCTTCACGGTCGAGGAGATCGTCCTGGACGCCGAGCACCGCGGACACGGGTACGGGCCGCTCGTGCTCCGGCAACTCGCTCGTGCGCTGCCGGCCGGCCCCTCGGACGTGCTCCGCGGGCACATCCACCCCGACAACACCCGATCGCTCCGGAACGCCCTGGCGAGTGGCCGCGAAGTCGTGTCGTCGCTGGTGTGGATCACCCCCACCGGTTTCCCGGGGATGCCGACGGTGTAGCCCACCCTTGACGGCGGACCCGGGCAGCAGGAGTCTTGCGCGCATGACCCTCTTCATCAGCTGTCCGGTCGCGAGCGTCCAGCGCGCGACCGCGTTCTACACGGCACTCGGCTGGACGCAGAACGCCGAGATGTCCGGCCCGGACACGTCGTGCTTCGCGATCGCGCCCGAGCAGTACGTCATGCTCGCCAGTCGGGAGATGTACGCCAGCGTCGGCGGCACCGAGGACCTGATCGGCGGTCCGGACACCCCCTCGAAGACGACGGTGTCGTTCGACCTCGGCAGCCAGGAGGCCGTCGACGAACTCGTCGAGCGCGCGGCCGCTGCGGGCGGCACGGTCGGCGACACCGACGACTACCCGTTCATGTACCAGCGTCAGTTCGACGACCCGGACGGGTACCACTGGTCGCCGTTCTGGATGAAGACGGACGCGGACACGACCGCGGGATCGACCGCCTGACCCGCTGCGGCGACGGCGTGTTCAGCGCCCAGCCGCGTACCCCTGCGCGCCTCGCGGGTTCGCGGCCGCACCGACCACTCCGGTCTCTGGATCCCGGATGACGCACGTCAGTCGGCCCAGGCTCCAGTCGCCCGCGCGCGTGACGACGTGACCGCGGGCCTCCAGCCCGGCGATCACCGTGTCGCCGAGCCGGTCCTCGACGACCAGGCCCGCCGGCTCCCACGTCCGCGGCCAGAACGACCCCGGGAACGACGTCGTGTGCAGGGCCGGGGCGTCGATGGCCTGCTGCGGCGTGTACCCGCCGACGATCCACCGGAGCAGGAACAGCAGCTGCCACTGGTCCTGCTGGTCGCCGCCGGGAGAGCCGAGCGCCATGACCGGCACGCCGTCGCGGAGGACGAGCGTCGGGGTGAGTGTGGTGCGCGGGCGTTCGCCGGGGCGCAGGGTCGACGCGGTGCCCTCCTCGAGCCAGGTCATCTGCAGCCGCGTGCCCAGGCAGAAGCCGAGCTCGGGGATCGTCGGTGACGACTGCAGCCAGCCGCCGGAGGGCGTGGCGCTGACGATGTTGCCCCAGCGGTCCACGACGTCGATGTGGCACGTGTCACCGCGGGTGTCGCCGTCCGGTGCGACGAACGGTTCGCCACGGTCCTCGACCGGGACCTCCGCAGCCTCGTCGACCGGTCCACGCCGGGCACCGGGCACGGTGGGCTCCCCGACGCCGGCCGCACCGGTCACGTCGTACGAGGTGCGGAGCGGCGGCAGGACCGGGTCGACGCCCGGCACGTCGCCCGGGCGGAACTCGGCCGAGGCGGTGTCCGCGATGAGTGCCCGACGTGCAGCGACGGTGGCGTCGGTGAGCAGGACGTCGAGCGGGACCGTGCCGTCGCCGTAGAACGCCTCGCGGTCGGCGAGGGCGAGCTTCAGCGCCTCGACCACCGTGTGCGCGCCGAGCTCGGTCGACGGGTCCAGGCGCTCGTCGTCCAGCGGCTCGAGCATCCGCAGGGTCTGCAGGAGCGCCGGTCCCTGCCCCCACGGCCCGGTCTTCGCGATGGTGTGGCCGCGGAACTCCGCGGTCGTCGCCGGTTCGGTGGTCGCCCGGAACGCGGCCAGGTCCCCGGCCCGGAGGACGCCGGCGTGGTCGGTGCCGGACGAGTGCCGGTGCGGCTGCCGGACGAAGGCGTCGATCGTCGTCGCGACGAACCCCTCGGCCCACTCCCGGCGAGCGGCGTCGATCCGGGAGGCCCGTCCACCGTCCGCCCCGCTGTCGTCCGTGTCCGCGCCGGCCGCGACCAGCCGGTCGAACACCGAGGCGAGCGCCTCGTTCCGCACCAGGTCCCCGGTGACGGGAGGCGCGCCTCCCGTCAGCCACCGCTCGGCGGAGGTGGGCCAGTGGTCGCGGAACAGGTCCGCGACCGCCCCGATCGTGCGGACCACGCCGGCGCTCACCGGGTGGCCGTCGCGGGCGTACCCGATGGCGGGGGCGAGCACGTCCGCGAGCTCCCAGGTGCCGTGGTCGCGGAGCAGCAGGAGCCAGGCGTCGACCGCTCCCGGCACGGCCGCGGCGAGGGCGCCGGCACCGGGGACCAGGTCGAGCCCCTCGGCGCGGAAGTGCTCCGGGGTCGCCCCGGCCGGAGCCGGACCCTGGCCGACGAGGACCACGGGGGTCGGGTCCGCCGCGGTCGCGTACACCGCGGTCAGGTCCCCGCCCGGGCCGTTGAGGTGCGGTTCGACCACGTGCAGGACGAACGCGCCCGCGACCGCCGCGTCGAAGGCGTTGCCGCCGCGTTCCAGGACCGACTGGGCGGACGCGGTGGCGAGCCAGTGCGTCGAGGCCGTCATCCCGAACGTGCCCTGCAGGTCGGGACGGGTGCGTTCCGCGGCCGGACGGACGAAGGCGGGGTTCGGCTGAGCGGGCATGGGTCCCATCCTGTCCCCGGAACGCCGGGAGCACACGGACACGCGTCGCGCAACGCCCCCGGACCGGGGATGGCCCTGATCGGTTCCGCCTGCGAACCTTGATCGTCGAGTCGTACAGGGACGTCTCGACACCGGACACGCACCGCGCTGGCGCTCGGCCGCCCGCGGTGGGCCTCACCACGAGCAGGGACGACCACCACATGATCAGGGCACGAGCACGCTTCGCCGCGGCCGTCACCGCTGTCGCGATCGCGGCCGCGGGACTCGTCGCGGTCGCCGCACCGGCGCACGCAGCGACCACCTACACCGGCACCGCCCCGGCGGGCACCTGGCTCCGGGCCGGCGACCAGGTGACCTCGCCGAACGGGCAGTTCCGGCTGGTCATGCAGGGCGACGGCAACCTCGTCGAGTACGGCATCGGCAACGCGGTGCTCTGGGCGTCGAACACCTCGAACCAGTCCGGCGCCGCCGCGGTCGTCCAGAAGGAGGGACCGCTGTCGATCATCAAGAACGGCAAACTGCTGGCGCAGTGGGGTCCGAAGAGCTCCCCGACGAAGAGCCTGGGAGTCAGCGGCGACGGCACCCTCCTCCTGCTGAACACGGCGAACACGACCACCTGGAAGCTGCAGACGTTCCAGAGCCGGGTGCCTGCCGGGACGACGATCCTGCCCGGCACGGTGCTGCGCTCCGGTGCCGGTCGCGACCAGACCTTCACGATGCAGACGGACGGCAACCTCGTCCAGTACGTGAACGGCGCCGCGGCGTGGTCGTCGAAGACCTTCCGGCACCCCGGCGCGACCGCCGCGGTGCAGACCGACGGCAACCTCGTCGTCTACCCGAAGGGCGGCGGCACGGCGCTCTGGGCTTCGAACACCTCGCGCAAGGGCGGCGGAGCGCTGCTGGTGCAGCTCGACGGCAACGTCGTCCTCTACGGGAAGGCGGACACCCGTTCCTGGTCGACGAAGAAGGTCACCGGACTGCAGTGGCCGGTCGCGGGCACGACGATCACCGGTCGCTACGGTGACGACCGCGGCGCCGGCCACGTGCCGCGCTACCACCAGGGCACCGACTCGCCCGTGAAGATCGGTACCCCGGTGTACGCCTCGGGGAGCGGGCGGGTGACGACGGTGGTCCGCAACAACGCCAGCTACGGCAACTACGTCGTCGTGACCTACGGCCTGACGACGGTGCTGACGGCGCACATGAGCTCGATCGCGGTCAGCAAGGACCAGGTCGTCTCGCTGAGCACGCAGCTCGGCAAGTCCGGCAACACCGGGCAGTCCACCGGCCCGCACGTGCACGTCGAGACGCGGGTCAACGGCACGCTCAAGGACCCGCTGACGATCCTCGCGTTCCGCTGACGGCCGGCGTCCCGGACGCCGGCCGTAGGGTGGTGGGGATGTCACGCCCCACCGCCGAGGACGTCCTCGTCGCGTTCGCCCGGACGCCGGGGGACGTCGGCGCCGCACGCCGCATCGCCCGGCGCTTCGCGGACCTGAACCCCGGGGAGCGGTCGGCGCTGCTCTGGAGCGAGGACCCGGGCGGTCGCCTCGTCGCCGTGGTGCTGCTCCTGCAGGCCGCCCGCGAGCGGCAGGCCGAGCACCGCGGCCCGGACCCGGACCTGACCGACGAGTACCTGTCCGCGCTCCGGGCCGAGCGGCTCGACGACCCGGCACTGGTCGACCTGGCCGCCGAGGACCTGGTCGGCACCCCGCTGCTCGGCGGCTCGACCGGGCCGCTCTTCGCCCTCGCGAAGTCCGACGTGGCGCTCGTCCGTCGCGCCGCGGTGGTGGCGACCCTTGCGTTCGCGAAGCAGGGCGACGCCGAGGTCCCGCTCGCCGTGGTCGGTCGCCTCGTCCGGGAGCGCGGCGACGTCGTGCAGTCGGCCCTCGGCCGGGTGCTGCGCGAGGTCGGCAAGCGGGCGTCCGAGGTCGAGCTCGTCGCGTTCCTCGAGCGGCAGGGCCGGTTCCTCAGCCGCGCGGCCCTCGAGACCGCGACCGAACACCTGCCGCCGGCGGAACGGGACCGATTGCGCGGCTGACCAGTCGCGGGACCCCGTCGCGCCGAACACCGCGCACCGGTCTCCGACAGGATGGTCGGACGACGACAGGAGCTCATCGGTGCACTCTCACGGCGGCACGCTCGGGACCTTCACCCTCATCGCCCTCACCGTGGCGGGTGCGGTGTACATCGTCGGGGCGTCCGGACAGCGGCGACGCGGGCACGCCGCCTGGCCCCCGGCACGGACGGTCTCCTGGATCGCCGGACTGCTGGCCGTCGCCGCGGTGCTCGTCGGGCCGCTCGGCCACGCCGGTGGGCACGACCTCACCACGCACGTCCTCGGCCACGTCGTCATCGGCATGGTCGCCCCGGTGCTGCTGGTCCTCGGCTCGCCGGTGACGCTCGCCCGCCGCACGCTCGAACCCGTCCCGCTGCAGCGCCTCGGTCGCCTGGCCGGCAACCCGCTGACCCGGGCACTCGCGTTCCCGGTGGTCGCCGCAGTCCTGGCCGTCGGCGGGTCCTGGCTGCTCTACACCGGCACCACCGCGGCCGACTCGACCCGCGACCCGGCCCTGCACTCGGTCGTGATGATCGGGTTCCTGCTCGCCGGACTGCTCCTGACCGCGGGCGTGGTCGGGGTCTCGGCCGGCATCCGTCGCAGCCCGCGCTGGCTGCGGGTGACCGTCCTGGTGCTCTCGACCGCCGTGCTCTGCGCCGAGTCCGCGCTGATGGCCGCGGCCGGCGTGCCGGACATCCCCGCCGACCAGGTGCCGTCCGCATCGGCAGCGCTCTGGATCGGTGCGGTGCTGTACGCCGTCGCGCTGGGTGTCGTGGTCGCCGGGGAGCGTGCCCGCGACGAGCGCACCGCACGCGACGACCAGGTGGCCGCTGACGTCCGGGAGGCGCGCCCCGCGCCCGCCGCACCCGTCGCCTCCGACCCGGTGCGCTGACCGGCCCACGCTGGGAGGCTCCGCGAGGCGGAGGCGTACCGATGGGACGACGCGTGCCGGGCCTCCCTTCCGGCCGCGACCGCGACGAGAGGAGCGCACGCATGCGCGCACTGACCTGGCAGGGCACCGAGAAGGTGTCCGTCGAGACCGTTCCCGACCCGACCATCCAGGAGCCGACGGACGCGATCGTCCGGATCACCTCCACGGCGATCTGCGGCTCCGACCTGCACCTGTACCGCGTCCTCGGCCCGTACATCGACAAGGGTGACGTCCTCGGCCACGAGCCGATGGGCATCGTGGAGGAGGTCGGCTCGGCCGTCACGAACCTCAAGGTCGGCGACCGTGTCGTCGTCCCCTTCAACATCTCCTGCGGGCACTGCTACATGTGCCAGCGTGGGCTGCAGTCCCAGTGCGAGACCACCCAGGTGACCGCGTACGGCAGCGGAGCCGCCCTCTTCGGTTACACCAAGATGTACGGCCAGGTCCCCGGGGGTCAGGCCGAGTACCTGCGTGTGCCGCACGCCGACTACGGTCCCATCAAGGTGCCCGACACCGGTGCGGACGACCAGTGGCTGTTCCTGAGCGACATCCTGCCGACCGCGTGGCAGGCCGTGCAGTACGCCGACGTCCCCGAGGGCGGCACGCTCGCGGTCCTCGGACTCGGCCCGGTCGGGCAGTTCGCCGCCCGCATCGGCAAGCACCTGGGCTACCGGGTGCTCGCCGTCGAGCCGGAGCAGGTCCGTCGTGACCTCGCGGCGAAGTACGACATCGAGACGTTCGACCTGTCGAAGGACCTCGTCGCCGAGCTCGTGGACCTCACCGACGGTCGTGGCCCGGACGCCGTCGTCGACGGGGTCGGCATGGAGGCGCACGGCAACCCCGTCGCCGGGTTCGCCCAGCGCGCCGCGGGCCTGCTGCCCGACAAGCTCGCGCAGAAGGCCATCGAGACCGCCGGTGTCGATCGTCTGGACGCCGTGCACACGGCCATCGACCTGGTCCGCCGTGGCGGCACCGTCTCGCTCAGTGGTGTCTACGGCGGCATGGCCGACCCGATGCCGATGATGACGCTGTTCGACAAGCAGATCACCATCCGCGAAGGCCAGTGCAACGTGAAGCGTTGGATCGACGACATCATGCCGCTCGTCGAGGACCCGTCCGACCCGCTCGGCACCCTCGACCTGACGACCCACCGGGTCTCGCTCGAGGACGCCCCGCACATGTACGAGGTCTTCCAGAAGAAGGAGGACGACTGCATCAAGGTCGTCCTCGACCCCGCACTGCCCGCAGGTACCCCGGCCGCGGCATGACCAGGATCGTCGTCGTCGGCGCCAGCGGGAACGTCGGGACCGCGCTGCTCCGCCGCTTCCGGGACGCCGGCGCCGACGTCGTCGGGGTCGCGCGCCGACGGCCGGACCTGCACGCCCAGCCGTACGACAGCGCGCTCTGGCACACCGTCGACGTCGGTGCCCCGGATGCGATCGACCGGCTGACGGCCGTGTTCCGGGGCGCCGACGCCGTCGTCCACCTGGCGTGGGCGCTGCAGCCGACGCACGACATCCCGGCACAGCACCGCACCGACGTGACCGGCACCGCGAACGTCCTGGCCGCCGTCGCGGCCGCGGGCGTGCCGCAGGTCGTCGTCGCGTCCTCGGTCGGCGCCTACCGCGGGGTCGACGTCGACGGCAAGCGCACCCCGGTGGGCGAGTCCTGGCCCGCCGACGGCATCCCGACCGCCACCTACTCGATCCACAAGGCCGAGAACGAGCGCGCGATGGACGTCTTCGAGCGCGAGCACCCGGAGGTCGTCGTGACCCGGCTGCGCCCCGGCCTGGTGTTCCAGCGCGACGCTGCCGCCGAGATCCGTGGCCTGTTCCTCGGGCACCTCGTGCCGATGCGGGTCGTCCGCTGGATCCGCTGGGCCGTGCTGCCGCTGCCGTACCCGTTCGTGTTCCAGGCCGTCCATGCCGACGACCTCGCTGACGCGTACTGGCGGGCGATCGACCGGAAGGCCCGGGGAGCGTTCAACATCGCCGCCACACCCGTGCTCACGCCGCCGCGGATGGCGCGGGTGTTCGGGATGCTCGGAGCGGTCCGGGTGCCACTCGGCCTGGTCCGCGGGCTCGTCACGCTGACCTGGCGGCTGCGCCTGCAGCCCACCGACGCCGGCTGGGTGGACATCGCGGCCGGTGTGCCGATCATGCGCACGGACCGTGCGCGCGAGGTGCTCGGTTGGGAGGCACGGCACAGCGCCGAGGACGCCATGCGTGACCTGGTGGCCGGGTTCGCGGACGAGCACGGTGTGGCGGCGTCGCCGCCGTTGCGGGGCTGAGGCTCGGGCCCGGCCGACTCGGTCCGTTGAAGAGCGGACTGGTGCGCCCCTCTGCCGAGGGTGAGGATACGAGGCAGTTGCAGGAGGCAACTGTCTTGTGGTTCATCGACAGAGGAGTCGACATGCAGAAGTCCATCGCCGCCGCAGCCGCGGCGACCGTCATCGCCGCTGGCCTGTTCGCCGCCGCCCCCGCCTCGGCGCTCACCGCGTCGACCAGGGTCGTCGGTGGCGAGAAGGCCCCGGCGGCGACGTCGATCGTCCAGCTCCAGGCGACCGGCGGCACGATCCCCGCGGGCTACGCCAGTTCGTGCACGGGCTAGCAGATCACGGCGTCGTGGGTCCTCACCGCCCGGCACTGCATCGACGGCATCGGTGCGATGAACGTCTACCACTCGAACTCGACGGTGAACCGCGGCACCCCGGTCGCCGTCGACCGGATCAGCGCCGCACCCACCGGTGACGTCGCCCTGGTGCACCTGCGGAGCGCGTACGCGCTGTCCTCGTACACGCCGCTGGACCTGGCCGCGACAGCGAAGTCGAGCGGCACCGGCACCATCCAGGGCTACGGCCTGCGCGCGAACGCCGTGCAGTCCGACGGGCTGTACCAAGCGTCCGTGGCCCTGACCGGGGCGAGCACCGACGCGTTCGGAGGCCGGGCCCAGCACGTGACGGGCGTCTCGGGAGCCTCGAACCACGGCGACTCGGGCGGGCCGCTCATCGTCAACGGCAAGGTCGTCGCCGTGTGCTCCACCGGCGACAGCGCCGACCCGGGCGCGAACACCCGCGCGGGGTCGAACTACGCCCTGCTGGCGCAGGCGTCCTCGTGGATCCGGAGCACGGCGGGCATCTGACCGTTCCGGACGGAGAACGGGCGCCGCGGTCGACGTCGACCGCGGCGCCCGTTCGTTCAGCTCGTGGAGTCCGGTGTCGCGGGGTCAGCGGTCGCGGCCTGCTGGAACAGGCCGGTCGCCAGGTCGTTGAGGACCGCGTGCAGGTCCCCACGGTGCCCGGAGTCCACCGCGCGGAGCATGGCGGCGTAGCGCTCCCGGTAGTCCGCGACGACGTCCTCGCCGGCGGGCCGCAGACGCAGCAGTGACCCGCGCCGGTCGGACGGGTTCGGTGTGCGCTCGAGCAGCCCCGCGGTGGACAGCCGGTCGACCATGTTCGTCACCGCACCGGAGGTCAGCCCGAGGAACCCGGCGACCTCGGTGGGGGTGGAGTAGCCGGTGTCACTGATGAGCACGAGGGCGCGGAGCCCACTCTCGTGCACGCCGGCGCGGGCGCTGAGTTGCGCGACCAGGCTCGCGTTGGCGCGGACGACGGCGTCGAACGCGGCCATCAGGTCCGTCGCGTCGTGCTCGTCCTGCTCACTCACGGGCTGGTCTCCAGATCTCTCTCGTTGCGGGAGATTACCGGTCCGACACGCGTCCACCGGGCGTCTGTGCGCCTCCCGTCCGCGGTGCCCCCCGCTCTGGGGGCCTTGCGGCGGTTCCATGTTGTTGAACCGATGACTATCTTAATCATTGAGCAATCGACCGAACGGAGATTGCGAAACAGACCATCCACGAACATCGAGGTATCCCGTGTCCAACCAGCTCCGCACCTCCCCGCTGAAGCGCATCCGTTTCGCACCCGTGGCGCTCCTCGCGGGCATCTTCGCCGCCGTGCTCCTCTCCCTCTCGCTCACCGGCACCCTCTCCGGGTTCGCCGCGAGCATCACCAACAGCAGCAACACCGCCGCCAGCGGCACGCTGATCATGCAGGAGCAGAACGCCAACGCGTCCGTCACCTGCCTCAGCACCGACGGCGGCTCGGTCTCGACCAACGCCGCGACCTGCTCCACCATCAACAAGTTCGGTGGCAGCACGACGATGACCCCGGGCAACACGGTCAACACCCCGATCACCATCAAGAACACCGGTACCGCCGCCGCCAGCACCTTCACGCTGACCCCGGGCGCCACCTGCACGCAGAGCGCCAACGGCACGTCGAACGGCACCGCGACCGACCTCTGCGCGAAGATGAACCTCGTGGTCACCTCCGGCTCCACCACCGTCTTCTCCGGCACCCTCGCCAGCTTCAAGGGCGGCGCCGCGATCACGCTGCCCACCGCTCCCGCCGCCGGTGCGAGCGTCCCCTTCAACTTCGCGGTCACCCTCGACTCCTCGGCCGGCAACACCTACCAGGGCCTCGCCGCCTCGGTGCCGATGACCTGGACCTTCACCGCCTGATCCGACCCACCCCAGACCGGCGACGCTCGACCGACCCCCCTACGGTCGAGCGTCGCCATTCCCCTTGACCACGACCGACCAGGACGGAGCAGCACATGAGCCTCACCTCGGCCATCCCGCTCAGCGGGACCCTCCCGCGGCCGCTCCTCGGCGGACGTGCGGTCAGCCGCTCCGAGACCGTCCTCGCCTGGTCGGTCGCCGCGATCGCAGCGCTCCTCCTCACTGCCGCGGTCCTGTTCCTCACCAACGGCGGCCGCTGGTTCGTCGTCGAGACCCCGTCGATGGGTGAAGCCGCCCCGGTCGGCACGCTCGTCCTCGACATGCCGGTGCAGGCGTCGTCCCTCCGGATCGGCGACATCGTGTCCTACCGGACCGCCGCGAACCCCGACGTCACCTACACGCACCGCATCGTCGCGATCGACCCCGACGGCGGCATCCACGCCCGCGGCGACGTGAACGGCGCGGTCGACCCGTGGACGCTCACGCAGGAGAACCTGGTCGGCGCCCCGGTCCTGCTCGTCCCGCACCTGGGCTGGCTCTTCCGGGCCGCCCCGATCCTCCTGGTCGGCACGCTCCTCATCTGGGCCCTGACCAGCGTCTTCACCGACCGGGTCACCCGCGGCAGCCTGCGCATCGCCGGCAGCTCGCTCACCGTCTCGTACGCCGCGTTCGTGCTCAAGCCGTTCGTCAACGTCACGACGATCTCGAACACGTCGGCGAAGGGCAGCGTCGAGGCGACCGTGGTGTCCTCGGGCATGTTCCCCGTCCGCATCGACGCGGTCGGTGGCAACACCGTGCACCTGGTCGACGGCGAAGTGGGCCGCGTCACCATCCACGAGCTCACCCACAACGGGCAGTACCAGCTCATGTCGAACATCGACCTCGACCCGATCGGCTGGGCCGCGCTCATCGCCGCCTGCCTGCTGCCGCTGCTGTTCTGCCTGGCGATCGGCCGCGTCGAGACGGTGCGTGCGACGTGAACCTGCGTCGACTCCGTGACGGCAAGGTCGTCGCCGTCCTGCTGGTCGTCGCCCTGGCCGTCGTCATCGTGCTCAACCAGTTCGCGCCGACCCGGTCCGCGTTCACCGCGAAGGTGACCAACGGGTCGAACAGTGCCGGCACCGCCAGCTACTTCACCTGCGCGAGTGCGGTGGACGTGGACAACGCCAACGCGCTGTTCACCTACCAACTCGCCGAGGCTGCCAACGCGAGAACCGCCGTCGACGACTCCGGCAAGGCCGCGAACGGTGCCTACCAGGGGTCGATGGCCACGACGACGGCGACCCCGAAGGCCTGCCCCCGCGACACCGGTGGGGCGTACGTGCTGGACGGTTCCTCGAGCTTCGTCTCCACCCCGACGATGTACCGCAACCCGACCACCTTCAGCGAAGAGGTCTGGTTCCGCACCACCGTCGCCGGCGGACTGCTCATCGGCTTCGGCAGCAACCAGGTCGCCGTCTCCGGGCAGCACGACCGCCAGGTGTACCTCAACACCAGCGGGCAGCTCGTCTTCGGCTCGTACAACAACACCACGCAGGTCGTCACGTCGCCCAAGGCCTACAGCGACGGCGCATGGCACCACGTCGTCGCCACGATGTCCGCCACGACCGGGATGCGGCTGTACGCCGACGGGGCCCTGGTCGCCTCGAACGCTGCCTTCACCGCCCCCGAGAACGCGAGCGGGTACTTCCGCGTCGGCTACGACACCATCACGGGGTGGCCGGGCGCCGGCAACTACTACTTCACCGGCTCGATGCGGTTCGCGGCCGTGTACAGCTCGGTGCTCTCCGCCACGCAGGTCGCGAACCACTACAACGCCGGGCGCTGAGTCGTCCCACTGACGCAGCTGCCGGCGCTCGGGAGCCCGGGAACCCGAGCATCGGCCGCCACGACGACGACCGGCGTCCCCCTGGACGCCGGCGGCCCACTCGTGGCGTCGACGCGGATCCCGGCCGCCGCAGGACCGTACCGGCACCCGAGACGGGTCGGACGCGGCGGGGCGCTGTCGCCGACCGCCGATGATCCGTGCGGTCAGCGGGCGCAGGAGGTGCGGCCGAGCCCGAACAGGCGGATCGTGGTGATCCGCACGGTGGACGACGATGCGGCCGTCCACGTGTCGGTGAGGTCGGTGCGCACGCTGATGGTCGACGTCTTCCAGATGAAGAAGTCCGATGCGCCGAGCGTGACGTCCCGCTCGGCGGGAGTGGCGCTGATCCCGCTCGCGGCCCCGTCGACCAGGACCGTGAAGCGTTCGGGTGCGACCCCCGAGTAGGCCCACCCCACGTCGACCGCGGCGTTGCCGACGTTCACGCAGGTGAGCCCGGTCACCGGGGTGGCGACCGCGGTGGTGATCGAGCTGGTCCCGGTGGTCGTGGCGGCTGCGAAGGCCGCTGCCGCCGCTGGTGCGGGCAGTGCGACCCCGACGACGGCGCACACCGTCGCCGCGACGGCGACGGCCCGGGCGTGGAGGCGGCGCGGACGTCCGGCACGGTGCCGGCCGTGGCGCGGGAGCCGGCCGGTCGGGGCGTCGGTGCCGGTGCGCACGGCGGGCACCGCAGCGGTCCCGGCGAGCACGACGATGCCGGCCGCCAGTGCGACGAGCGGCGCGGTCCGGTGTTCCGCGGCCCAGACGACCGGGAGCCCGACGAACGGGACGCGCAGGTAGCCGACACCGACCACCGACGAGCGCGCGACGGCGGTCGAGTCCGCCTCCGGGTTCGCGTCGCCCTTGGTGACGAGGTCGCCGTGGGCGTCCACGTCCTGGAGTCGGTGCAGGCGCAGCACCCCGGCGTGGTCGGGGTCCGGGAAGAGCAGCACCTGACCCGCACGGACGTCGTGGGCCGGGACCGGCTTGCTCACGACGACGTCACCGGGCAGCAGGGTGGGTTGCATGGAGCCCGTCATCACGGTGGTGGTGTGCCATCCGAGTGCGAGCGGGGCGATGCCCCAGAACACGACGCCGACGAGCACGGCGATGACGCCACGAGCGGCGAGCACCACCGTGAACCGGAGCCACGACGACGAGCGCATCCCGATCCTCCTGTCCGGTGGGCGTGCGGTGGTGGGCGGGGACTAGAGGTTCTGGGCTTCCCAGGTGAAGCCGAGGCTGGCGGTGGCGCCCATCAGCGTCGCCGGAGCGTCGGGGGAGACGGTGTAGGTGATCTGGAAGGTCCGCGTCTCGGGCTTGGTGCCCGCGGTCTTCCACGTGCCGAGACCGGACGCGTAGTCCTTCCGGGTCGACGCGAAGGTCGCGAGCGAGCCGTCGTAGAGGGTGCCGTCGGTGCCGGTCGCCGCGGTGAAGCCGTCGCAGGTGCCGTAGCCGCCGCCGGTGCCCTGCTTGACCTGCAGGGTCACGGACGAGGCCAGGGCCTTGGTCTGGGTGACGTCCTTCGCGTACATGCGGACGGCGCTCGGGAGGCTGCCGCTCGAGGTCACCGCGATGCAGTTCGTGCCCGTGGAGCCCGGCTTCAGGTTCGACGCGGAGAACAGCGCACCGTTCGCGGCGTCGTTCGTCAGCGCGACCGTGCCCATCGACCAGTTGTCGGCACCGTCGGAGGAGGTCGCCGAGAAGGCCGAGTAGCTCGCCGTGGAGACGGCGATGCCGGCGGCGAGCAGTGCGGCGGGGATCACGGCGAAGGTGCCGAGGCGAGCGAGGGTGCGGGTGGGGCGACGCATTTCCGAAGGGTCCATCCTGATCATGTCACCTCGAATTTCGAGGCATCTGCGACAGTACGCCTCGAAATTCGAGTTTGTCAATCTTCGTGATGAACGGATGTCGACTATGCTCGCCCCGTGACCGCACCTCCTCGGCGCTCCTCGCCCGCCGACCTCGACAGGCTCCTCGACGAGGCCGTGGCGACCTTCTACGGCGCGCAGGTCGAACACGCGCATCTCATGCAGCACCTCGCTGTCCGGCACGGCCTGAACCCGGTCGACCTCCGGGCGTTGCAGTTCCTCGGTGCGATCGACGACGACCGCACGCCGAAGGAACTCGGCGGGTACCTCGAGATGGGGACGGGTGCTGTGACCGCGCTCCTCGACCGGCTCACCCGACAGGGGCTGCTCGACCGTGTCCGGAATCCCGACGACCGCCGCAGTGTCCGGATCGAGCTCACGCTCGAGGGGGTCGCGGTCCTCGGGTCCGTACGGGCCGCCTACCGCGGGGTGCTCGAGGGCGCGGTGGCGCCCGAGTCCCTCGAACTGTTCATCGACTTCACCGGTCGGATGTCGGACGCCCTGCGCGCAGCCGCACGCTCGGAGGAGCCCGAGGCCTGACGAGCCCGGACCCTGACGAGCCCGGACCCTGACGAGCCCGGACCCTGACGAGCCCGGACCCTGATGAGCCCGAGGCCTGACGAGCCCGGACCCTGACGCGACCGTCGGCGGCGGCTGGCCGTCCGCGGCAGACTGCCGTCCGCGGCAGACTGGGCGCATGGCACGGAAGACCGGCGTCACGGCGCCCCGCATCACCCTCACCGAACCGACGGACCTCGAGGACTGGGCGCCCGGGCCCGGCGACGTCCTGACCGGCGACCGCATCGAGGGCAAGCGCATCGGCGTCCTCGACCTGTCCGGCGAACGGCTGCCCGACCTGGAGGTCGAGGAATGCCTCATCGAGACGCTCCGTGCCGGTGACGCGGAGCTGCGCGGCTTCCGGATCCGGGACAGCGTCGTCGAGGTCCTCGACGCCCCCGTGCTCCGTGCCGTCAGCAGTGCCTGGCGAGAGGTCCGGATCGCCGGCGGCCGTGTCGGCTCGGCCGAACTGCACGACAGCTCGCTGGCCAGCGTCGAGTTCGTCGGCATGAAGCTCGGGTTCGTGAACCTCCGCGCCTCGACGCTGACCGACGTGGTCTTCCGCGACTGCGTGATCGACGAGATCGACATCGCCGACGCCCGACTGCTGCGGGTCTCGTTCCCGGGCAGCACCGTCCGTGAGTTCGCGGGCACGAACACCCGCATCGAGGACGTCGACCTGCGCGGCGCCGACCTCGACCGACTCGAGCGACTGGACGGCATGCGTGGCGCGACGATCGGCGGCGAGCAGTTGTTCACGCTCGCTCCGCTGCTGGCCGCCCAGGCCGGCTACCGGCTCGAGTGACGGACGCACTCACGCCCACCGACCTGATCGGCCGGTGGTCGCTCGAGCGGAGGGTGCACGACCGGCTCGCCGACCTGCACGGCACCGTCACCGGCACGACCGAGCTCACAGCGGTCGACGATGACACGGTGCGCTGGCACGAGACCGGCACGATGGTCCTCGGCGACCGCACGACCCCGGTGTGGCGGACGCTGACGGTCCGACGCGGCCCGGACGGCTGTGGTCCGGACAGCCCGTGGCGGGTGTCCTTCGCCGACGGCCGTCCGTTCCACGACTGGGTGTGGGGAGCGCCGGTCGAGCACGCCTGCGCCCCCGACGACTACGCGGGCCTGCTCGCCGGGACGACCGACCGGTGGAGCGTCCGCTGGCACGCGCGCGGGCCGGCGAAGGACCTGCTCCTCGAGAGCACGCTCACCCCGCTGCGCTGAGCATCAGCGTGTCGCACCGGCACCGGCACCGGCACTGATCGCTGCTGCGACGTCCGCCCGCAGCAGGTCGCCGTGCACCATCGCCCCGGTCTGAGACCCCGCCGCAGCCGAGGCGACCACCGTGAGCATCGCGTTCGCCGCGTTGCCGGCGGCGAAGACACCGGGGACCTCGGTCTGCCCGGTCCCGTCGACCGCGAGCACCCGGCCGAACAGCACGCCGTTGGCCTCCTGGTCGACCGGCGTCAGCCCGAGTCCGGCGGCCCACTCGACCCGGGCCTCGACCCGGCTCGCTGCGGCCAGGGCATCGAGTCCGACGACGGTCCCGTCCGCCAGCTCGACCCCGGACAGCGCATCGCCGTCCGAGAGCACGCGGGCGACCGGGGACCCGATCACGCGGATGCCACGAGCGGCGAAACCGGCCAGGACGGTGTCGTCGAGCAGGTCCGGATCCGCCACGAACGCCGTGACGTCGTCGCTCAGCGCGCGGAACATCTGCACCTGGTGCGCGGCGGCCGCCATCGTGACGAGGACCCCGATGCGTCGGTCGCGGACCTCCCACCCGTGGCAGAACGGGCAGTGCACGACCCCGCGGCCCCACTGCTCAGCGAGGCCGGGGACGTCGGGCAGCACGTCGACCGCGCCGCCGGCCACGACCACGCGGCGGGCAGCGACGACCTCGCCGGAGTCCAGGGTGAGCCGGAACCCGAGCGGGTCGTCGTCGGTGACCGGCGCGGCGGACGCGGCCACGATCCTCCCGTCCGTGACGGTGACCCCGTAGCGGGCCACCTCCTGTCGGCCGATGCGGACGAGGTCGCGAGGTGCGGTGCCCTCCTGGCCCAGGAGGTTGTGGACGCCTTCGGCAGGGGCGTTGCGGGGCTCACCCGCATCGATGACCAGGACGGAACGGCGCGAGCGCCCGAGGATGAGTGCGGCAGACAGGCCGGCGGGGCCGCCGCCGACGACGATGACGTCGAAGTGTTCAGACATGCGGCGATCTTCGGTCGCCCGCGACCGGGGTGGCAAGTGCTGTTGCCGGTGTGGCAAGATCGGCGGCATGACATCCGATCGGGAGGCGCGCCGCACCGAACCGACGACGGCTGACGTCGTCGACGCGGTCGGCCCGCGACTCCGGGCGCTCCGCACCCGGCAGGAAGGCACCCTCGCAGCCCTCGCGGAGCGGACCGGCATCTCGGTGAGCACCCTGTCGCGGCTGGAGTCCGGGCAGCGGAAGCCCACCCTGGAACTGCTGCTGCCGTTGGCGCGGGCGTACCAGGTGCCGCTCGACGACCTGGTCGGGGCGCCGCCGACCGGGGACCCGCGGGTACACCTCAAGCCCGAGCGACACGGTCGCCGCGTCGTGATCCCGCTGACGAAGCGGACCGGTGGAGTGCGGTCGTTCAAGCAGCTCATCGAGCCGAACGACCACGGCTCGGACACCACGCTGAAGACCCACGAGGGCTACGAGTGGCTCTACGTCCTGTCCGGCCGACTCCGGCTGGTGCTCGGCGACGAGGTGTTCGACCTCGGCCCGGGCGAGGTCGCGGAGTTCGACACCCACACCCCGCACTGGGTCGGCAACGTCTCGACGCAGGTGACCGAGGTGCTCTGCCTGTACGGGCCGCAGGGGGAGCGGGCCCACGTCCGGTCGAAGCCCGCGCCGCGGCCGGACTGAACGGCGGTCGCAAAACGCAACGTCGGCGGCGAACCGCAACGCGATCGCGTTGCGTCTCGACGCCGACGTTGCGTTTTGCGGTCAGCCGACGCGGCGCGGTCAGGCGACGGCGGCGCGGTACCGCTCGAGCACCTCGGGGTGCGGGTCCGCCGGGATCGACGTCGTCGGGATCGACCAGCCGGGGAGCTCCCCGGTGACGACCCACGCCGCCTGTCGCGCAGCGCCCGCGGCGACGTACTCGCCGGGCTCGGGCACCAGGACCTCGCGGCCGAAGACCTGCGCCGCGACCACGCGGACGGCCTCGTTCTGCGCGGCCCCACCGATGAGCAGCAGCCGTTCCACGGTGACACCGGTCCGCTCGACCGCGGCCAGGCCGTCGGCGAGGGCGCAGAGCATGCCCTCCACCGCGGCGCGGGCCAGGTGCGCCCGGTCCGTCGTGCCGGGCGTCATCCCGAGCAGCGAGGCGGTGGCGTCCGGCCGGTTCGGGGTGCGCTCGCCGACGAAGTACGGCACCAGGACGAGCCCGTCGGCACCGGCCGGCGCCTGCAGCGCCAGGCGACCGAGTTCGGCGTGGTCGATGCCCAACAAGCCGCCGATCACCTCGAGCACGCGCGCCGCGTTCAGCGTGGTGACGATCGGCAGGCGGGAGCCCGTGGCGTCCGCGAAGCCCGCCACCGTGCCCGTCGGGTCCTCGATGGCGGTGTCGGTCACGCCGAACACCGTGCCGCTCGTCCCGAGGGACACCGCGACGTCGCCCGCCGCCAGGCCGAGGCCGAGTGCGGCGCCCGCGTTGTCGCCCGCGCCCGCCGTGACGACGAGCCCGCGGGAGGCCCGCGCACCGCCCGGCAGGTCGACGTCCTGCTCGAGCGTGCCCATCGCCTCGGACGGCGCGACCACCCGCGGCACGATCACCGCGTCGCCGTCGTCACCGGTCTCGGCTCCGCGCAGCGGACGGCCCAGGGCGAGTTCGAAGAGCTCCGGGTCGTACTCACGGCGTGCCGGGTCCCAGTAGGCGGTGCCGCTGGCGTCCGAACCGTCGGTCGCCAGGGCGTCCAGGTCCGGGCCGAGCGGGCTCTCGTCCGCCGGGCCGTAGCCGCGGAGGCGCCAGGACAGCCAGTCGTGCGGCAGCGCGACGGCGGCCACGCGGGCCACGTGCTCCGGCTCGGCGTCGCGGAGCCAGCGGAGCTTCGTGGCGGTGAACGAGGCCACCGGGACGAGACCCGTGCGGGCGACCCATGCCTCCCGTCCGAGTTCCTCGACCATCTCGGCGGCGGCGGCCGCGCTGCGGACGTCGTTCCACAGCAGTGCCGGGCGGATCACGCGACCGCCGGCGTCGAGCACGACCATGCCGTGCTGCTGGCCGCCGATGCCGATCGCGGCGACGTCGTCGAGCCCGCCGGCATCCGCGACGGCGGTGCCGAGGGCGTCCCACCAGGCGGTGGGGTCGACCTCGGTGCCGTCCGGGTGGGACGCGCGGCCGGAGCGGACGACCTCGCCGGTGGCGGCCCGGCGGACGACGACCTTGCAGGACTGCGTGGACGAGTCGACCCCGGCGACGAGGAGGTCCTCGTCGCCGGGGTCGGTCGCGCTGGAGGCGATCTCAGCCACGAGCGCCCATCAAGTGCTCGAGGGCGAGCTGCTGCAGCTTGACGAAGCCGAAGCCCTTGCCGCCGAAGTACGCGTCGGCGTCGAAGTCCTCGTAGGCGGAGGTGTCGGCGAGGAAGTCGTCGTAGCTCTCGCCGGCGTTCAGGGTCGGCTTGGCGAGCTCGGTGACCTTGGCGGCCTCGAGCGCTGCCTGGACCTCGGGGTCGGCGCGGAAGGCCTGCGCGCGCTCCTTGAGGAGCAGGTACATGCGCATGTTCGCGGCTGCCGAGTCCCAGACGCCCGTGATGTCCTCGGTGCGGGACGGCTTGTAGTCGAAGTGACGGGGGCCGTCGTAGGCGCGGCCCCCCTGTGGTGCACCGTGCTCGAGCAGGTCGACGAGCGAGAACGCGTTCTGCAGGTCGCCGTGACCGAAGACGAGGTCCTGGTCGTACTTGATGCCGCGCTGACCGTTGAGGTCGATGTGGAAGAGCTTGCCCGAGTACAGCGCCTGGGCGATGCCGGCGGTGAAGTTCAGACCGGCCATCTGCTCGTGGCCGACCTCGGGGTTCACGCCGAAGAGCTCCGGGCGCTCCAGGGTGTCGATGAACGCGATCGCGTGGCCGAGCGTCGGCAGCAGGATGTCGCCGCGGGGCTCGTTCGGCTTCGGCTCGATGGCGAACTTGATGCCGTAGCCCTTGTCGGTGACGTACTGGGCGAGGAGGTTGACGGCCTCGCGGTAGCGCTCGAGCGCAGCCTGGACGTCCTTGGCGGCGTCGTACTCGGCGCCCTCGCGGCCACCCCACATGACGAAGGTCTCGGCGCCGAGCTCTGCGGCGAGGTCGACGTTGCGCAGCACCTTGCGGAGGGCGAAGCGGCGGACTTCGCGGTCGTTCGAGGTGAATCCGCCGTCCTTGAAGACCGGGGCGGAGAAGAGGTTCGTGGTCACCATCGGGACGACGAGGCCGGTCGACTCGAGTGCGCCCTTGAGGCGGTCGATCTGGGTCTGCCGCTCGGCGTCGGTCGAGCCGAACGCGAAGAGGTCGTCGTCGTGGAAGGTGAGGCCGTAGGCGCCGAGCTCGTCGAGCTTCTCGACCGCCTCGACCACGTCGAGCTGGGGGCGCGTCGGGCCGCCGAAGGGGTCCGAGCCGTTGTACCCGACGGTCCAGAGACCGAAGGAGAACTTGTCGTCGCGGGTGGGCTGCACTGCCATGGGGGTCTGCCGATCGTCGTCGAGCGGATTTGTTGTCAGCGAGAACATATGCGACGAAGGGGCCGAGCGCAACCCCCGGTCGGGCTGGAGGCCGGGGCCGGGCCCGAGCCGCGCCTCCCGTCCGGCGGTCAGATGTCGTAGACCCCGTCGGCGGCCTCCCCGCCGACACCGGCCGCCCAGCCGCGACGGAGCCGTCCGGTCACGTCGCGGAACGCGGCCAGGACGTCGAGACCGTCCCGCAGCATGCCCTGGAGCTGCAGTCCCTCGTAGAGCGCGAGCAGCTGGTCGGCCGCGCGCCTCGGATCGATGGTCGCGGGTTCGCGGCCGGCGAGGACGTCCTGTTCGAACAGTCCGCGCACGGTCCGGTGGAACCCCGCGTACTGGTTGCGGTAGAAGGGCGCCGCCGGGTTCGCCGCGTCGGCACCGGCCGTCAGCGTGCTCACGAGCAGTCGCATCATCCGCGGGTCCGCCAGGTTCGCCGCGATCAGGCGCTCCAGGAACACGACGGCGCCGCCGCCACCGGCCGTCGCGAGCAGCGGCGCGATCCGGCCCTCGTGCCACCGCATCACGGCGACCGCGACCAGGCTCTCCCAGGTCGGGAACTGTCGTTGCACCACCTCCTGATCGACGCCGGCGGCTTCGGACACCGCAGCGCTGTCCGGTCGCAGCGTCTCACCGGTCCGGATCAGCTCGATCGTGACCGCGGCGATGTGCGCACGGAGCCGGGCCTGCTCCAGGTGGTCGTCGACAGCCGGGTCGTTGTCGACTCCGGACTCGGTGTCGAGCGCGGTGTCGGTGTCGGTGTCGGTGTCGGTGTCGGCGTCGGTCTCGGCGTCGATCTCGTCGGCGCTTCCGGCGGAGCGGGCATCGGTGGTCATCGCAGCCTCGGTTCGTCGTGAGCCCCCCGGGTGGACGGGGCTGTGCACCGGCAGTATCCCGGCGGTGCCGGACGGTCCGCGCGCCCCAGTCCTCGGGCCACGGGTCCCGGCACGCGCTCCGGCTGCGCTCTCCGGCGGATGCGGGGCACACCGTCGAGCTGCCCGGTGAGCCCGACGCGGTCGTGCAGGCCGCCCGTGCCAGCGTCACGGCACCGGCGCTCCTCCGCAGGGTCGCCGCGCGGCTCCGCGCGCCCGATCGGCGCTGGGATACTCGGCACATGTCCATCGACCCCGCGGAACGGTCCGGCTCCCGCCCCACGCTCGACGCCATCGCGCGCCGGGCGTCGGTGTCCCTGGCCACCGTGTCGAAGGTCCTCAACGGCCGCCCCGGCGTCTCCGAACCCACTCGGGAGCGCGTCGAACGCCTGCTCTCCGGCTCCGGCTACGCCCAGCGCGACACCCCGCCCGGTCCCGGCTCCCTCGTCGAGCTCGTCGTCGAAGACCTGGCCAGCGAGTGGTCGATCGAGATCGTCCGCGGGGTCGAGTCCGTCGCGCGGGAGCACGGGTACGCCCTGTCCCTCTCCGCGCTCGGCCCGGACCACGCCGTCGGCCAGGACTGGATCACCGGCGTCCTGCACCGACGACCCGCGGCCATCGTGCTGCAGTTCTCCGCCCTCACCGCCGGCCGTCGCGACCAGCTCCGCGCTCGCGGCATCCCGTTCACGGTCGTCGACCCGGTCGGCGACCCGCCCGCCGACGTCCCCGTCGTCGGTGCGACCAACACCACCGGGGGAGCGGCTGCGACGCAGCACCTGCTGGACCTCGGGCACACCCGCATCGCGGCGGTCGCCGGGCCGCTCGACATGGCCTGCGCGGTCGATCGGTTGGCAGGGCACCGTGCGGCGCTCGCCGCAGCCGGACTGGAGGCCCGTCACACCTCCGTCCCGCCCGACCCGTCCGGCACACACGATCCGTCCGTCGTCGTCGCCCGGTTCAGCCGCGAGGACGGCGAACGTGCCGCCCGTGAACTGCTGGCCGCCGTGCCCCGGCCGACGGCGGTCGTCACCGGCAACGACCTGCAGGCCCTCGGCGTACTCGACGCCGCACGGTCGCTCGGGCTCCGGGTGCCGGAGGACCTGTCCGTCGTCGGGTTCGACGACGTCGCTCCCGCACGGTGGGCCCGACCCGCGCTCACGACGATCCGGCAGCCCCTGCGGGAGATGGCGGAGCGGGCCACGTGGATGGCGCTGCGCCAGCACGCCGGCGTGGGCACGGGCGGGCACACGGGTGGTGCGCCGGACGAGCCGGTCCGGGTCGAGCTCGCCACGACGCTCGTGGTGCGCGACTCGACGGCCGCACCCGGGGTCGGGGCGGGGGACGAGCCTCCCGCCCGTCGCGACGCGACCGACGTCGAGCGGCGTGACGCGGCCATTGTCGAACGCCGTGACGTGACCACCGTCGAGATCGTGGGCGGACCCGAGGCGCTGCGCGTCGGCCTGCACGACCACGACCCGGGCTGGACGGTGACGTTCGCGGAGCACCATGAACGGATCCTCCGCGCGGTCGGACCGCTCGACGTGCGGGTCGAGCACATCGGCTCGACCTCGGTGCCGGGCCTCGCCGCCAAACCGATCGTCGACCTCGTCGTCGTCGTACCTGACGTCGCCGACGAGTCCGCGTACCTCGAGCCGCTCCTGGGGGCCGGGTACGAGCTGCGGGTGCGTGAGCCGGGCCACCGTCTGGTGCGGACGCCGGCGCGGGACGTGCACGTGCACGTCTACGAGCGAGGCGCGACGGCGGTCGACGACCACCTGCTGCTGCGTGAGCGGCTGCGGAGCGACCCGGACGACCGGGCGCTGTACGAGCAGACGAAGCGGGCCCTGCTCAGCGGGACGTGGGACGACATGAACGACTACGCGGACGCGAAGACCGACGTGATCCGCGCGGTGATGGAACGGGCGCGGGTCGCAGGGGTGTTACCCGGGTAACGCTCATCGCCGACCGGCTGGGCAGGGGACCGTGACGATAGTTGACACGAGTAAACCCGTGCCGCCACACTTGCTGGACGCTCCGTCGGACCCGGCGGTGTGCAACGACGCACAGGAGGACAGCACATGACGTTCACCCTCGGCATGGTCGGTGCCGGCCAGTTCTCGTCCCACTTCGCCGCCCTGTTCCAGCTGCACCCCGGCATCTCGGCCGTGTACGCCACCGACGTCATCGAGGGCCGCGCGCAGCGGCTGGTCGACGACCTCGGCCTCGCCGGCACGTACGACGACCTGGACTCGATGCTCGCCGATCCCGCCGTCGACGCCGTCGCCGTGTTCACGCAGCGCTGGACGCACGGGCCGATCGTCGCCCGCGCACTGCAGGCCGGCAAGCACGTGTACTCCGCGGTGCCGATGGCCGTGACGCAGGAGGAGATCGCCGAGGTCATCGACCTGGTCACCGCGACCGGGCTGACCTACATGATGGGCGAGACCAGCCAGTACAACCCGGCGACGGTCTTCGCGCGGCAGAAGGCCGAACAGGGTGCGTTCGGCCGGGTGTTCTACGCCGAGGGCGACTACCTGCACGACATGGACCTCGGGTTCTACGACGCGTACAGGTACAGCGGCGGCGACGACTGGAAGGCCACCGCCAGCTACCCGCCGATGTGGTACCCGACGCACGCGATCGGCGGGGTCCTCGGCGCCATGCCGCGGCACGCGACGAGCGTCAGCTGCATCGGCGTGCGTGACGACCGCGACGACGGGGTGTTCGACAAGCAGGTCAGCATGTTCGACAACGACTTCTCGAACATGACCGCCCTGTTCGAGCTCGACGGCGGGGGCTCGATGCGCATCAACGAGTTCCGTCGAGTCGGCTACCCGTCCCCGATCCGCGAGAGCCGGTTCCGCTGGTTCGGCACCGAGGGCAGCTTCGAGCAGCTCGCGGCGACCTCGGTCTGGCAGGACAAGGACGGCGTGCAGGACGTCTCGGACCTGCTCGCCTCGGAGCCCGCGATCGGCCTGGACGACCCGCTGCTGGCGGACATCGCGCCGTCCCTCCGTGAAGCCTTCAGCTCCGGGCACGCGAAGGTGCACGCGGCGGAGGCCGAGCGCCTCCCGTCCGAGTTCGACGTCGCCCCGGACGGACACGAGGGCAGCCACCGCTTCCTGGTCGACGACTTCGTCCGCGCCGTCGACGGCGGCACGCTGCCCACCGTCAACGCCTGGGTCGCGGCCCGGTACACGCTCCCCGGCCTCGTCGCGTTCCAGTCCGCGCTGCAGGACGGCGAGCGGCTGCCGATCCCGGACTTCGGCGACGCCCCGGTGCCCGTCGGGTCGCCGCTGCCGGTCCGGAGCGGGATGTCCGGAGCATGACCGGTCGGGCGGCGTGGCCGCGTGTGCGCCGCCCTGGGCCGGCCTCGGTGCGGAGCCGCAGGGCATGACGAACGGGACGCCGGCCCCGCGGAAGGCGACACGACGTGACGTCGCCCGGCTCGCCGGGGTGAGCGACGCCGTCGTCAGCTACACGTTGAACGGCACGGCACCGGTGGCCGCCGCGACGGCGGAACGGGTGCGGGCCGCCGTCGAACAGCTCGGGTACCGACCGAACCAGGCCGCACGCGCCCTCCGCTCCGGCTCCGCGGACACCCTCGCCTTCCTCGTGCCCAGCAGCAGCGACCCCGTCTTCACGAACCCGTTCTTCGGCGAGTACGCGAGCACCCTGGAGGCCGCGGCCCGCGACCACGGGTACGCCCTGTACACGACGGCCACGACGTTCCGACCGGACGAGGTGCTCGCCCGGTTCCGCGAGTTCGCCGCGCGCCAGATCGACGGGGTGCTGGTGCTCGCGGGGGACACCCCGCTCGACAGCGCGGCGCTCGACGGCGTGGGGCTGCCGTGGATCGCCCTCAACGTGACCAGCCGCGAGCGCGGGGTCGCGAGTCTCGGCACCGACCTCCGCGCGGGAGCGGTCGCGGCGACGACGCACCTGCTCGAGCACGGCTACGGATCGGTCGGGTTCGTGGGACAGGACGACCCGACCGAACCCCGGTACATCGGGTGGCTGCAGGCCTGTGCGGCGGCCGGAGTGCCGGCCGGGCCGTTCGTGGCGGCCGAGGTCACCCGTCCGGGCGGTCGGGCCGCCGGACACCGGGTCGCCAACGATCGGGCCCGCGTCAGCACCGGTGCGCACGACGGGGGCCACCGACCACGTGCCCTCTTCGTCGCGTCCGACCGGACCGCGGTCGGGGTGCTGCGGGCCTTCCACGAGCGCGGTGTCCGGGTGCCGCAGGACGTCGCGATCGCGTCCTTCGACGGCTCCTCGGAAGCCGAGTACGCCTGGCCGGGTCTGACGACCTTCCGGCAGCCGGTCGACGAGATGGCGCGGAGCGCGGTCACGCGACTGCTGGCGGCCGACCGCGACCACGCGCACGAACTGTTCCCCGGCGAACTCGTCCTCCGACGCTCGTGCGGATGTCCGGACGACACGGTCTGAGGCCGGGCCGAGAAGCGGGCGTCAGAGGAAGCTGAGGTCGCGGCCGTCCAGGGCGTCGTTCCAGGTGGTCCGCCCCTGGGGCTCTTCGGCGACGTGCAGTCCGCCGTGCCCCTGCGGGAGCCCGCAGTGCCAGCTGTCGAAACGACCCGGGCAGTGCTCGTCACGGTCCGGTCCCGCACGTCCGACAGGTGTCACGGCGCGGGGATCGGTGGTCGGTCGGTCGTGCATCGTCTGCTTCCTGTCGGGACGCCCCTTCCTTGGACGGACCGACCGGGCATTCCGTCACGAATCCGATCCGTGCGGGCGAGTCCGGGGACGACGGTGCATGCTCGGATGCGGCCGTCGACCGGACGGACGAACCCCTGGACCGTCGGAAGGTGAGGATGCGCGACGATGACCCGCTCGGCCGCGCCGAGGACTCGACGCTCGTCGTCCGCGCCGTCGACGGCGACGTACCGGCCTTCGCCGTCCTCGCCCGTCGTCACGGTCCGCTGATGCGCGTCTACGCCGAACAGATGCTCGGATCGAACGTCGAGTCCGACGACGTCGTGCAGGAGTCGTTCCTCACCGGGTGGCGCCGTCTGTCGGACCTCGAGACCCCCGCCCGCTTCCGGCCGTGGATGATGCAGATCGTCACCCGGAAGGCGATCGACCGGCTCCGCCGACGCCGGCACCACGACGACGTCGACGAGATCGAACCTCCCGCGGACCCGTCTCAGAGCCCGGAGCGTATCGTCGAGGCGCGGCTGCAGCTCGACGCGATGTGGGCTGCGTTGGACCGGCTCCCTGCCGACCAGCGTCGCTGCTGGCTGTTGCGGGAGACGGCCGGGTACAGCTACCAGGAGATCAGCGAGGCGCTCGAGCTGCCGGTCTCGACGGTCCGAGGGCTCCTCGCTCGGGCACGGCAGTTCCTGCTCCGGGAGATGGAGGCGTGGCGATGAGCGACGACGACCAGACCCTGCCTGCCGACGTCCTGCCCGACGCCGACCTCGACGGCCACACCTTCGACGAGCTCGCGGAGTACCTGGACCGCGGGCGGACCCCCCGGGACCCGGACATCGAGTCGTCCGCCGCCTGCCGCCTCGCCCTGTCGAACATGCAGCGCCTCCGCGAGCTCTCGGTCGACGCCATGCAGCGTCGTGCCGACGCCGACCCCGACCGCGAGAACGCCTGGATCGACGGCCTGCTCACCACGATCCGGGCGGAGATCACGTCCGGACGTGACGTCCCCGTCAGTCATCCGGACCCGCGGCTGCGACTCGTGCTGACCGAGGCCGCCGTCCGCAACCTCATCCGCCGCGCCGGTGACAGCACCGGCGGGATCGTGATGGGACGGTGCACCCTGACCGGTGACGTCTCGACCCCGGGCACGCCGATCACCGTCGACCTGACCGCGGCCATCGCCTACGGCCAGGTCGCCGAGCAGACCGCCGACCGCCTCCGACGTCGTGTGGTGGACGTGCTCACCCGTCACACCGAACTCGTCATCGAGCAGATCGACGTCCGTTTCGACGACGTCTACGTCCCCTAGGAGCACCCGTGGCCGACGACCAGGAGCTGTCCCGCCGCTTGACCGACGTCGCGCGCGGGACCGACGGCGTGAGCCACGTGTTCCCGGCGCAGTCGATCGTGCGGGTCGCGGCGGACGCGGTGGCGGCGCAACTCGAACTCCGTCAGCCGGGGACCATGGTGGACGTCCACCGCGGCGGTGGGGCCGTCCGGATCGCCGCGGAGGTCGCGGTCGACGGTGCTCGACCCGCGACGGAGACCGTGCGCGAGGTCGGTGAACGCATCCGCTCCGTCGTGGACGCCGAGCCCGGCCCTCGCCCCGACACCATCACGGTGGTGGTCCGGCTGGTCGACGACACCGTCGGGCTCACCGCGGACGACGTCGCGGCCGGTACGGTCTGACCCGACCGCATCCCGACGACGTCCGCCATCGCCACCCGCGACTGAGCCGGCAGGCCCTGCACTGCCGGGCCGTCAGCCCCGCACCTGCCGGTCGGGCACCGATCCGGCCGGCGTCGACGGCGGGCGCACGACGTGACGGACCCGGATGTGTCGCCGCGTGCCGCCCGCCGCCGCGGACGGCACGCCGCGACGCCGTCAGGAGCGGGACCGGGGCATGAACCAGGCGAGCACGAGCGGGATCGCGCTCAGCCCGAAGACCCACCAGAACGTGCCGGTGAACGCGCCGGCCACCGCCGTCGGGGTGGCGGCCCCGGCGAGGAAGTGCTCCAGGATCACCGCGACCACGGTCACGCCGAACGGGGCGCCGACGCGCTGGACGATGCTGAACGCCGCGCTCCCTCTCGGGGTCTCGGCCTGACTGAGGCTCGCGAACGCCAGGGTCATCACCGGGAGCGACGCCGCGCCCATCCCGAAGCCCTGGACGAACTGCGCGGCCAGCAGCAGGACCGACTCCCCGC
Source organism: Curtobacterium sp. MCPF17_001 (assembly GCF_003234615.1). NCBI lineage: Bacteria > Bacillati > Actinomycetota > Actinomycetes > Micrococcales > Microbacteriaceae > Curtobacterium > Curtobacterium sp. MCPF17_001. The sequence goes on along the minus strand of NZ_QKSL01000001.1, from coordinate 48,823 downwards.
TGGCACCGGCCGTGGCGAACGGGACGATGCCGAGCATGAGCAGCACGACGCCGCCCGCCACGACGACCCGCTGGTCGATCCGGGCGGACATCTTGCGGCTGAGCACGATGAAGGCCATCGTGCCGAGTCCCTGCGGGATGAGCAGCAGCCCCGTCTCAAGCACGCTGACGCCGCGGACCTGCTGGTACCAGAGCGGCAGGAGGAACATCAGCGCGTACAGCGAGAACCCGCCGACGAACGTGATGACGCTCGACAGGCCGAAGCTGCGCCGGGCGAACACACGGACGTCGACCAGGGCGTGCGTCCCACGACGGAGCGCGGTGAGGACGAACGCCACGAGGAGCGCCACGCCGACCGTGAGGGGGAGCCACGCCTGCACCGCACGGAAGCCCTCGGTACCGGTGAGTTGACTCACGCCGAAGGCGACGAGAGCGACGCCGGGTGTCAGCAACACGAAGCCGAGCAGGTCGAACCGGTGGCCGCGCTGGCCGGTCGTCGCCGGCAGGTACCGCGGTGCGAGCACGAGTGCGGCGACGCAGATCGGGACGTTCACGAAGAACAGCCAGTGCCAGCTGATCGACTGGACGATCGAGCCGCCGATGATCGGGCCGAGGATCGGCGCGAGCTGCCCGATCAGGCCGATCGTCGCGATCGCCCGGCCGATCCGCTCGCGACCGGCAGCGCGGGTCAGGATCGTGATCGTCACCGGGAGCACCAGTCCGGCGCCGAGGCCCTGGAGCACCCGGAACACGACGAGCGACGGCAGTGACCAGGCGAGACCGCACAGGAGCGAGCCGACCGTGAACAGGCCGACCGCGACCATCCACGTGGAGCGGGCACCGATCCGTTCCGAGAGCCAACCGGACACCGGGATCACCGAGACGTACGCGAGCAGGTAGCCGGTCGCGATCCACTGCGTGTCGGCCACGGGTGCAAGGAACACGCGGTGGAGGTGGTCGAGCGCGATGTTCACGATGGTCGTGTCGAGGAGCGTGGTGAGGGCTCCGAACACCAGCACGAGGCTGATGGCGTTGAGTCGCCGGGCGCTCACCGGCGCGGTGTCGGTGGAGGGAGGGAGCGGGTTGGTTGTCGTCATGCTGCGCACACTACACCGTGCAGTGTAGTTCTCAGCAAGACCGGTAAGGTCAGCTGTGTGGGAGCTGCCGTACCGTCGAGACCGCTCCGCCAGGGCCAGGCGGAGAAACGATCAGCGATCATGGCCGCTGCACGGGAACTCTTCGTGCGGGACGGCGTCGACCGCACGAGCATGGACGCGGTCGCCGCGCGGGCCGGAGTCTCCAAGCGCACCGTGTACGACTACTACGGCGACAAGCGCGGGCTGCTCCTCGGGGTCGTGGTCGACGCCGGCGAGTCCCTGGTCGCGTCGCTCCGGACGGCCCTCGACACGCACCTCTCCGACGAGGCGGACATCCCCGACACCGCCGCTCTGGAAGGCGCACTCACGGAGTTCGCCGTCGAGATCGGGTCGTCGATGCTCGGCTCCTCGGACTACGCCACCACCGTCAAGCTCATCTCGGAGAACCGCACGCTGCTTCCGGAGCTGGAGCAGCACCCACTGAACTCCGCCCCGGAAGAAGCTCTCGCCGAGCGGATCGCACACTTCGCGGGCACCGGCCTGCTCGACGCCGACGACCCGCGCCTGGCGTCGGACCACTTCAACGCGCTCACCACCCTGCTCGCCTGGAACAACTGGATCCCGGGTGAACCCGCGCGTGCCGAGGTCCGCGACATCATGACGAGCGGCGTGCACGCGTTCATGCGGGCGTACGGCGCACGCTGACGCGTCCGCATCGGGCGGAACGCGGTCGACGGCGCGAGACGGCGCACGAAAGTTTTCCGGTCCTCCCGTCCGGCTTGTCCCGGCCGCCCGCCCGTCCGTAGCGTCGACCGCAGACGCACGATGCGAGGGAGCATGCGATGACGGAGGACCGGTTGCGGGTCGCGATGATCGGGCACGGCTTCATGGGAGCCGCCCACTCGCAGGCCTGGCGGGTGGCGCCACGCTTCTTCCCGCTCGAGCGGGAGCCCGAGATGACCGTCGTGGTCGGCCGCGACCTCGAGCGCACCGAGGCGGCCCGCGACCGCTTCGGCTGGCAACGCGCCGAGACCGACTGGCGTCGCGTCGTCGAGGACCCCGACATCGACGTCGTCGACGTCTGCTCGCCGGGGTCGTCGCACGTCGAGGTCGCGATCGCTGCCCTGGAGGCCGGCAAGCACGTCCTCTGCGAGAAGCCGCTCGCCAACACCGTCGCCGAGGCGGAGGCCATGGTCGCCGCCGCTTCGTCGGCCGCGACGCGCGGGGTGCGCTCGATGGTGGGCTTCAGCTACCGGCGCGTCCCCGCCCTCGCGTTCGCCCGGCAGCTCGTGCAGGCCGGCCGGATCGGCGAGGTCCGCCACGCTCGTGCGCTGTACCTGCAGGACTGGCTCACCGACGCGGACGGTCCGATGACGTGGCGGCTGGACGCGTCCCTCGCCGGGTCCGGCTCGCTCGGCGACATCGGCGCGCACGCCGTGGACCTCGTCGAGCACATCACGGGCGCGACGCTCGGCACCGTGAGCGGCACGCTCGAGACGTTCGTGCACGAGCGCCCGTTGCTCGCCGACGGTGTCGGCCTGTCCGGTACAGCCTCGGAGGAGCGCGGCCGGGTCACGGTCGACGACGCGGCCTGGTTCCTGGGGCGACTGACGGGAGGCGCGGCCCGGCCCGGTGGGTCCGTCGCCTCGTTCGAGGCCACCCGGTACGCGACCGGGCGGAGGAACGGTCTGACCATCGAGATCAGCGGGTCCACCGGAGCGATCGCCTTCGACCTGGAGGCCATGAACGAACTCCGCGTGTACGACCAGGCCGCTCCGGCGGGCGAGCAGGGGTTCCGCCGGGTGCTCGTCACCGAACCGGAGCACCCGTACATGGCGCACTGGTGGCCGACCGGGCACACGATCGGCTACGAGCACACGTTCGTCCACGAGGTCGCCGACTTCGTCACCGCGATCACCACCGGACAGCAGCCCGAGCCGTCCTTCGCCGTGGGGTTGCACGTGCAGGACGTCCTGGACGCCGTGCAGCGGAGCGCCGCCGACGGCAGCGCCTGGACGACCATCCCCGCGCGATGACCACTCCCTCCCCCGATCCCTCAGGAGCAGCACCCATGCAACGCCAGGCACTCGTCGTCCGCGGCGGTTGGGACGGGCACATGCCCGTCGAGACCACCGAACTGTTCATCCCGTTCCTCCGCGACAACAGCTTCGACGTCCGTGTCGAGGAGGGCACCGCCGTCTACGCCGACCAGGCCGTGATGGACACGGTCGACCTCGTGGTGCAGGTCAACACGATGTCGACCATCGCGAAGGAGGAGTTCGCCGGCCTGCAGCGCGCCGTCCTCGCCGGCACCGGCATGGCCGGGTGGCACGGCGGCATCGCGGACTCGTACCGGGACAACGCCGACTACCTGCACATGATCGGTGGCCAGTTCGCCCACCACGCGGGCAAGCACCCGTCCGAGCGCGTCGGCGAGCAGTCCGACAACTACATCCCCTACACGGTGCACGTGACGGACCTCGGCCGCGAGCACCCGATCACGCAGGGCATCGACGACTTCGACCTGGTCAGCGAGCAGTACTGGGTGCTCAGCGACGAGTACGACGACGTGCTCGCCACCACCACCCAGGAGGCCCGGAGCTGGGACGCCTGGAACCGGCCGGTGACCTCGCCGGCGATCTGGACCCGGCAGTGGGGCAAGGGGCGGATCTTCGTCTCGGCGCCCGGGCACCGCATCGAGATCGTCGAGTCGCAACCCGTCCGCACGATCATCGAGCGCGGCCTGCTGTGGGCCGCCCGATGAGCGCCGCACCCCTCCGCGTCGGCATGGTCGGCGTCGGCAACATCAGCCGGCAGTACCTCGAGCAGTTCCCGTCGCTGCCCGACCTCCGGCTCACCGCGGTCGCCGACCTCGACACCGCCCGGGCTGCGACGGTCGCCGACGAGCAGGGCGTGCACGCCCTCGGGGTCGACGAGCTCCTGCAGTCGGACGAGGTCGACATCGTGTTGAACCTGACGGTCCCGGCGGCGCACGCCGAGGTGGCACTCCGGGCACTCGCTGCGGGCAAGCACGTCTACGGCGAGAAGCCGCTCGCGCTGAGCACCGCCGAGGCATCTCCGGTGCTCGCCGCCGCCCGGACCGCGGGCCGGCGGGTCGGCAGCGCGCCGGACACCGTGCTCGGCACCGGTGTGCAGACCGCCCGCGCCGCACTCGACGAGGGTCGGATCGGCACGCCCGTCGCGGCCGCGGTGTCGTGGAGCGCGCCCGGCCACGAGCTCTGGCACCCGGCGCCCGGCTTCTACTACCAGCCCGGCGGCGGTCCACTGCTGGACATGGGCCCGTACTACCTGACCAGCCTCGTCACGTTCTTCGGGTCCGTCGTGCGCGTCAGCGGGAGCACCACCCGGTCGACCCGGGAACGCACGGTCGCGACCGGGCCGAACGCCGGGCAGGTCCTGGCCGTCGACGTCGACACCCACGTCGTCGCGATCCTGGAGCACGAGGGCGGGGTCGTCTCCACGCTCACGGTGTCGTTCGAGGTGTGGGCGACCGAGGCGCCGCTGTTCGAGGTGCACGGCACCGCCGGGTCGCTGTCGGTCGCCGATCCGAACCGGTTTTCCGACCCGACCCGGATCGCGGCGCCTGCGGACCGGACGTTCCGGGAACTGCCCGTCCTCGCCGGGTTCCCCGACGCCGGACGGGGCGTCGGTCTCGCCGACATGGCGCGGGCGATCGCGTCGGGGGAGCCGCACCGGGCCTCCGGTGACCTCGCGTTCCACGTGCTCGACGTCATGGAGTCCATCGTGACCGCGGGGCGGACGCACGGCGTCGTCGAGGTGGTGAGCCGGGCCTCCCGGCCGGCGGCGGTCCCGCTCGCGTAGCCCGGCGGACGGGCATCGCAGCGGCAGGTCCGGTGCGGTGATCGGTCGGTCGGCGCGAGGGACCGCGCTCCCGTCAGCCGCCGGACGCCGCCGAGATGGCGACCGGCGACCCGGCCGCGCCGCAGGCCGCCCCGACCGACGCGACGGCGTCCTGCAGCCCGACGTCGTCCGGGTCGAGCGCGAGCGCCGAATCGGTGGCCGGGTGGTCTGTCAGCCACGTCTGCAGTGCGCCGACCGACGTGCCGACGTCGCCGACGGACGGGAGCCGTTCGTAGACGAAGCGCGCGGCGTCGAGTCGGGACCGGTACGCCTCGTCCCCGAGCTCACCGCGCTGGTGTGCGTCGGCGGCGTTGAACGTGATGGTCTCGACGGCGCTCACCTGCCCGCACACCGCTGCGGCGCTGACGTCGGTGTCGCCCGGGGGCAGCGCCCGGGGCGTCGCGCTGACGGTCACGGTCTTCGTCGGTGCTGGTTCGTCGGCCGTGCACCCGCTGAGCGTCACCACCCCGACGGTGCCGATGACGAGTGCGGTGATGACGTGCGCGCTGCGTGCCCCCATGCGGTCGATCCTGGCAGGGGAACCCGCCTCCACACCCTCGTCGTCGTCCGGATGATGCCGATCCGTGATGTCCGGCCCCGCTCTTCCAGCGGCGGGCGCGTCCGATGCCGACGGGAGGTGGGCACATGGCGCGCTCCATTTGTCGGCATCGCCGACAAATGGGTTGCGCGAAGCGCTTCGACGCTGTTAGCGTCGCCGTCGCAAGCTCGTCGAAGCGCTTCACAAGCCCTCCACGAGCCGCCCGACAGCAGCGACGAACGAGCACGAGGAGGTGCGCGCATGGTGACGATCCACGAGGTGGCGAAGGCCGCGGGCGTGTCGATCTCGACCGTCTCGTACGCCCTCTCCGGCAAGCGCAGCATCTCCGCCACCACCCGCGAGCGCATCGACCGGGCGGTCGCGGACCTGGACTACCGCCCGAACGCCGGCGCCCGGATGCTCGCCGGCGCCCGGACGAACATCCTCGCGCTGTCCGCCCCGATCCGGGAGGACGCGCACCTGCCGACGCACATGCGCTTCGTCACAGCGGTCGTCGAGGCTGCTCGGGCGCACGACGACGACGTCCTCCTGCTCGCCCGCGACGACGAGGTCACCGGCATCCGTCGCGTGGTCGACAGCTCGCTGGTCGACGGGGTCGTCGTGCTCGGCGTCTCCACGGACGACGAGCGGGCCGAGGTCGTGCGCCGTTCCGGTGCCGCGGCCGCGTTCGTCGGCGTCCCGGGTGACACCACGGGCCTGACCTGCATCGACCTGGACTTCGCCGAGGCCGGACGCGAATCCGTCCGGGCGCTCGCCGCCGCGGGGCACCGCAGCATCGGGGTCATCGGGCACCCCGCCACCTACGTCGAGCGGCACACCGGCTTCATCCGCCGGTTCGCCGACGCGTTCGAGGACGAGTGCCGGTCCGCCGGCATCGCGACCCTCGCCCTGTACCCGTCCCTCGACCGCGTCGACCAGCGTGCGGCCGCCGACGAGCTGCTCGCCGGCCTGCCCGACATGACGGCGCTCGTGTTCCACTGCAACGAGCCCGTCGTCGAGGCCGTCCTGGCCCACCTCGTGTCCCGGGGCATCCGTGTCCCCGAGGACGTCTCGGTCGTCGCCGCCTGCGCGAGCTACGACACCGACGCGCTCGAGGTCCCCCTGTCCACCATCCCCCTCCCGCTCGAGGAGATGTGTCGCGGCGCCGTGGAGGGCGCCGTCCGTCAGGTCGACGGTGCCCGTGAACCGGGCGTCACACTCCTCCGACCGCGGTTCATCGACCGCGGGTCCATCCGACCGGTGCACTGACCGGACACGGCTCCACCGGCGTCTTCGGCCGTGCACTGTCGAAGCGCTTCGATACTGCGACACCCATCACCAACTACGAGGAAGTAGCGACATGAAGAAGTCACGCCTGCTCGGCGCACTCGCCGGGCTCGCCGCGACCGCCGTCGTCCTGACCGGCTGTTCCGCCGGTGGGAGCGCCGACGACCGCAGCAACGAGGACGGCAAGACCCTGAAGCTCTGGCACTTCGAGTCCGAGGACTCCGCCATGGGCAAGGCCTGGAAGGAGTCCATCAAGGTCTTCGAGAAGGAGACCGGCGCGAAGGTCGAGTTCCAGGAGAAGAGCTTCGAGCAGATCCGGAAGACGGCCAGCCAGTCGCTGAACTCCGACCAGGCGCCGGACCTCATCGAGTACAACAAGGGCAACGCCACCGCCGGCCTGCTCGCCAGCCAGGGTCTGCTCAGCCCGCTCGACGACGCGGTGGAGAAGTACGGCTGGGACGACAAGCTGGCGAAGTCCCTGCAGACCACCGCGCGCTACGACGACAAGGGCGTGATGGGCTCCGGCTCCTGGTACGGCGTGCCCGACTACGGCGAGTACGTGGAGTTCTACTACAACAAGGAGCTCTTCGAGAAGTACGGCGTCGAGGTCCCGAAGACCCAGGCCGACCTCGAGAAGGCCATGGCGACGTTCGAGTCGAAGGGCGTCACGCCGCTCGCCGAGTCGGCCGCCGAGTACCCGCTGGGCCAGCTCTGGTACCAGCTCGCGCTGTCCAAGGCGGACCGCAGCTGGGTGAACGACTACCAGCTGTACAAGAACCCGGTCGACTTCTCCGACAAGGAGATCTCGTACGCCACCAAGACGATCAAGGACTGGACCGACAAGGGCTACATCTCCGGCGACTCCACCGGCATGAAGGCCGAGGACGCGGGCACCGCCTTCATCAGCGGCAAGTACCCGATGTTCTTCTCCGGCTCCTGGTGGTACGGCCGCTTCGGCACCGAGATGCAGCAGGACTGGGGCACCTTCCTGTACCCGGGCGCCGAGATGTCGCCCGGTTCGTCCGGCAACCTCTGGGTCGTCCCGACCAAGGCGAAGAACAAGACGCTCGCCGAGAAGTTCATCGACATCACGCTCCGTCCCGAGATGCAGGCGATCATCGGCAACAACGGTGGTGTCCCGGTCGCGGCGACCGAGTCCGACATCACCGACGAGAAGAGCAAGGAACTCATCGCCAACTTCAACACGCTCACCGAGCGTGACGGTCTGGCGTACTACCCCGACTGGCCCACGTCGACGTTCTACGACCAGCTGAACGCCGGTCTGCAGAGCGTCCTCAACGGCAGCAGCTCGCCGAAGCAGGTCAACGAGGAGCTCGGCCAGCAGTACGCCGACGGCGTGAAGGCCGTCACGGGTTGACCTGACGGTCTCGACCCTCCGGTCACCCGCACCACCCCGGTCGCTGACGCGGCCACCCGGGAGGCGCGTGACGAGTCCGACTCGTCACGTGCCTCCCGGGCCCCTCACCCGCACCACCCCACTCCCCGGAAGGGAAGCCCGACGATGGCGTCCAGTCCTCCCATCGCGCCGCTCCGCGGCCGCGTGCCCCGCCCCCGCCGCCGCGACGACGGCGCGATCATGCCCGCCTCCGGCCGCGGCAGCTACTGGTTCTACCTGCTCCCCGGCTTCGTGCTGCTGGCGGCGATCATCCTCGTGCCGCTCGGGTGGAACGTGTACCTGTCGTTCACGAACTACCGCGGGATCCTGCCGCCGCAGTTCACCGGGCTCGACAACTGGCGCCGGTTGATGGCCGACGGGCAGTTCTGGATCTCGTTTCGGAACAGCATCGTGATGATCCTGGCGATGGTGATCGTCCCCACCAGCCTGGGGCTCGTCCTCGCCGCCGCACTGTTCGACGTGATCGGCAAGAAGTTCGGCGGCAAGCTCGCCAGCTTCCTCCGCGCCACCTACTACCTGCCGCAGATCCTGCCGGCCGTCATCGCGGCGATCGTCATCGGGTGGATCCTGCGCCCGGAGAACGGTGCGCTCAACGCGGTGCTCGGCGCGGTCGGCCTCGACGGTCTGCAGCACAACTGGCTCGGCAGCCCGGACACCGCGCTGCTGTCGGTCGCGGTCGTGCTCGTCTGGGTGCAGATCGGCTACCCGGTCGTCGTCTTCATGGCGGCCCTGCAGCGCGTCGACCCGGAGCTCTACGAAGCCGCCGAACTCGACGGCGCGAACTGGTTCCAGCGGTTCCGCTCCATCACGGTGCACATCATCCGGCCCGAGATCTTCGTCGTCGTGCTCACCTGCACGATCGCGGCACTCAAGGTGTTCGGGCCCGTCTACGCCCTGACCGGCGGCGGCCCCGGCAACGCCACGATCGTGCCGAGCTACTACTCGTACAGCCAGTTCTTCCAGGCGCAGCAGGTCGGGTACGGCGCCACCATCGCCACCGCGCTGACGGTCGTCATCGTGATCGTCGCCATCGGGTTCATCGCCGCCCAGAACCGGGCCGAACGCAAGGAGGAGGCACGATGACCGTGTCCGCACCCAGCACCAGGGCGACCGTCACGGCGGACGCGGGACGGGCCTCCCGGCCGACGGCGAAGCCGCGCAAGCGACCGGGCGAAGGCGGGGTCAAGCGGCCCTCCGACTGGGTCGTGCTCGCCGGTGGGATCGTCATCGCGGTGCTCATCGCCGCGCCGTTCCTGCTCATCCTGCTCAACTCGTTCAAGACGCCCGCGGACTACGCGGCCGGCGGTCCGCTCGCCTGGCCGACGCAGCTGTCCTTCGACGGCATCACGACGTTCTGGAACCGGGTCGACTTCCCGCTGAAGCTCTGGAACAGCGTGTTCATCAGCGGCATGGTGGCGCTGCTCGCGGTGCTCATCTCGATCCTCAACGCCTTCGCGATCGGCATCGGTCGGGTCCGGTACCGCACCTGGATCGTGGTGCTGTTCATGCTCGCGAACATGCTGCCGCAGGAGGTGCTGCTCTACCCGCTCTACATGATGTTCAAGGGCATCGGACTGTACGACAACGTGTGGAGCGTCATCATCGTCTTCACGGTGATCCAGTCCGCGTTCGGCACGTACCTGCTGTCGAGCGTCTACGGGACCTTCCCGAAGGAGATCCTCGAGGCCGCCGCGCTCGACGGCGCCGGCCGCTGGCGTGTGCTCTGGCGGGTCATCGTCCCGATCAGCCGCCCGACCCTGTCGGTCCTGCTCATCTTCTTCTTCATCTGGACGTGGAACGAGTTCCTCATCCCGCTGACCTTCCTGGTCAGCAACGACAACCAGACGGTCCCCGTCGCGATCTCCCTGCTGCAGGGCGACCGGCTGATGGACGTCACCACCACGAGCGCGTCGGCCCTGCTCGGCCTCATCCCGACGCTCGTGTTCTTCCTCATCTTCCAGCGCACCCTCGCGCGCGGCATCACGGCAGGAGCGGTCAAGTAATGAAGTTCACCGACGGGTTCTGGCAGCTCAGGCCCGGAGTCCACCCCGTGTACGCCGCCGAGGCGTACGACATCGACGCACGACAGACGCCGGAGGGTGACCGCCTGGTCGTCACCGCGCCGACGAAGGTCATCGCGTCGCGGGGCGACACCCTCAACCGTCCGACCCTGACCGTCTCGCTGTCGAGCCCGATGGCGGGCGTCGTCACCGTCCGCGTCGAGCACTTCCGGGCACCGCGTCCGGAGCTCTCCTTCGACCTGGTCGGCCAGGAGGCGGGGCACGGCTCCGCCACGGTCACCGACGGTGTCGGGACCCTCACCTCCGGCGACCTGTCGGCCGTCGTCACGCCCGGGGCGCCGTGGGACCTGCGGTTCGTCGCCACCGATGCGGACGGTGCGGGCCGGGTACTCACCGGCTCGGGGCACAAGTCGCTCGGGTACGTCACCCTCGACCCCGGCGCCGAGGTCTCCCGCGGGGTGGTCGGCAACGCCCGGGTCCAGGGCGCGGACGCACCGGCGTCGGACCGGTTCGTGCACGCGCAGCTCGACCTGGGCGTCGGGGAGCTCGTCTACGGGCTCGGCGAGCGCTTCGGTCCGCTCGTCAAGAACGGGCAGACCGTCGACATCTGGAACGCCGACGGCGGCACGTCGAGCGAGCAGTCGTACAAGAACGTGCCGTTCTACCTGACCAACCGCGGGTACGGCGTCCTCGTCGACCACCCCGGGCACGTCTCCTTCGAGGTCGGTTCCGAGACCGTCGAGCGCGTGCAGTTCTCGGTGCCGGGGGAGTCGCTGGTGTTCCACGTCATCGGCGGTGGCAGCCCGTCAGCCGTCCTGGAGCGGTACACCCAGCTCACCGGACGTCCGGCGCACGTGCCGGCGTGGTCCTACGGCCTGTGGTTGTCCACGTCGTTCACCACGGACTACGACGAGGGGACCGTCACCTCGTTCGTCGACGAGATGACCGCCCGCCAGCTGCCGGTCTCGGTGTTCCACTTCGACTGCTTCTGGATGCGCGAGTTCACCTGGTGCGACTTCGAGTGGGACCCCCGGGTGTTCCCGGACCCCACCGGCATGCTCGGACGACTACACGACAAGGACCTGCGCGTCTGCGTCTGGATCAACCCGTACATCGGGCAGGCCTCGAAGCTGTTCGACGAGGCCGCCGACGCCGGGTACCTGGTCCGGAACCCCGACGGCACCGTGTGGCAGTGGGACCTCTGGCAGGCCGGCATGGGGCTCGTCGACTTCACGAACCCGGACGCGACCGCCTGGTACCAGTCGAAACTCCGGGCCCTCGTCGAGCAGGGCGTCGACTGCTTCAAGACCGACTTCGGCGAGCGCATCCCCCTCGACGTGGTCTACGCCGACGGCAGCGACCCCGAGCGGATGCACAACTGGTACACGCAGCTGTACAACCAGGCCGTGTTCGAGGTGCTGCAGGAGACCAAGGGCCAGGGCGACGCGGTCGTCTTCGCCCGTTCCGCCACCGCCGGCGGCCAGCAGATGCCGGTGCACTGGGGCGGGGACAACACCTCGTCGTTCCCGTCGATGGCGGAGACCCTGCGCGGCGGCCTGTCCCTGGCGCTGTCCGGCTTCGGTTTCTGGTCGCACGACATCGGCGGCTTCGAGGGCACCCCGGACCCGGCCGTCTTCAAGCGCTGGGTGCAGTTCGGGCTGCTCTCGTCGCACAGCCGGTTCCACGGCAGCAGTTCCTACCGGGTGCCGTGGGCGTTCGACGAGGAAGCGGTCGACGTCACGCGGGCCTTCACCGAGTTGAAGCTCCGGCTGATGCCGTACCTGTACGCGGCCGGGCTCGAGGCGTCGGCGCGGGGCATCCCGGTGATGCGTCCGATGCCGCTGGCGTTCCCGGACGACCCGACCGCGGCGTACTGCGACCGGCAGTACCTGCTCGGACCGGACCTGCTCGTCGCGCCGGTGTTCAGCGAGTCCGGCGACGTCGAGTACTGGCTGCCGGCGGGCTCGTGGACGAACTGGTTCACGGGCGAGGTCGTTCCCGGCGGGGTCTGGCGGCGTGAGCGGCACGGCTTCGACACCCTCCCGCTCTGGGTCCGCGAGGGCGCGGTCCTGCCGCTGTCCACCCGCACCGACCGGCCGGATCACGACTACCACGAGGCGCTCGAACTCCGCGCGTTCCCGGGCGCCGGTGGTGCCGGCACCCGTGACGTGGTGGTGACGTCCCCCGACGGCCGGGCCGTGACCTACGCGGTCGCGTTCGCCGACGACGGCACGGTCACGGCCGCCGGCTGACACGCGATCGTCCGTTCGCGCTGGGCGACAGTCCTCGCGGCCGCCACCACGAGGACTGTCGCTCAGCGCGAACCGAGCGAACCGAGCGGACAGCGCGGCACGCGGCCGCCCCCGCCGGCCGCACTACGCTGGCGGGGACGGACGATCGGAGCGAACATGTCGGAGGCGAGCACAGCCTTCCGTCCGGTGCGCACCACGGACGTCGTCCGGCGCCGCAACCTGGCACGGGTCCTGCGGCTCGTCCACGAGAGCGGGCCGATGCCCCGCTCGGCGCTCACCCGTGAGACCGGACTGAACCGCTCCACGGTTGCCGCCCTCGTCGGCGAACTCGTCGACCTCGGCCTGGTCGTCGAGGGGGACGCGCCGCCCGCCACCGGCGTCGGACGTCCGAGTGCGACCGTCTCCGCGTCGGCCGAGGTCGTCGCCCTCGGGATCGTCCCCGAGATCGACGCCGTGACCCTGGCCGTCATCGGCCTCGATGGCACCGAACACGAGCGGCGGACGGTCCGGACCTCCTCGGTCCCGACACCGGACGAAGCGCTCGCCATCGCCACCGACCTGGTCGCGGCTGCGGCCGAGCGGCAACGGACCGTGGGCCGACGGGTCGTCGGCGTCGCGGTGTCGGTCCCTGGTATCGTCCGGGTCGGTGACGGTGTCGTCCGGTACGCCCCGCACCTCGCCTGGCGTGACGAGGCGTTCGCCGCACCGCTCGCCGAGCGCACCGGGCTGCCGGTACTGGCCGCGAACGACGCGAACCTCGGTGTCACCGCGGAGTTCCTCTACGGCGCCGGGCGCGGGGCCACCGACGTCGTGTACGTCAACGGCGGCGCGAGTGGCATCGGTGGCGGGATCATCACCGGCGGCCGCCCCCTCGCCGGTGCCGCCGGGTACGCGGGGGAGCTCGGCCACACCTTCGTCGCGGCGAACGGGATCCGCTGCCACTGCGGGGCCGTCGGGTGCCTGGAGACCGAGGCCTCGCAGGCAGCGCTGCTCGACGCCGCCGGACTCGGGATCGACCAGGCCGACCGGCTCGGTGACGTCCTCGCCGACGGTCCAGCACCACAACTCGCCGCCGTCGTCGACCGGCAGGTCACCGCGCTCGCCGTCGCCATCCGCAACGTCGTGCACACGGTGAACCCGGACGTCGTCGTGCTCGGCGGGTTCCTCGGCACGCTGCTCCGCCACGTCGGCAGCCGACTCGAGGACGCCGTGCGCGCGCAGACGATGACCGCGATGGGCGAGGACCTGCGGATCGTCCCGGCGGAGCTCGTCGGCAGTGTGCTCTTCCGCGGTGCGGCCGAGCTCGCGTTCACGTCACTGCTGGCCGACCCGGCGGCGGGCTGAGCGCTCGGGCTGCGGTCCGTCGACGAGGCGGACGGGAGGCACGGTGGCGGCCGCTGACGAGCCTCCCGGCCGGCACCTGGCCGAGTGGACTCGCGGACGCCCGCCGCCGTTCGGGTCAGGGCGGGCGTCCACGGCCTGCGCGTGCCTCCGGGAGTGGCAGGCGCGAGTCGTCGCTCCACGAGGTCAGGGTCCCTCGCGTGCCTTCCGGCCGGGCGACTGGAGCGACGCTACGCCGTCCGGCTGGACCGTGTTCGATGCGGGCCGCGAGGTTCCTCGCGCCACGTCGTCGACCGTCGCGTCAGTCGGCCCGTCGACGGCGCGGAGCGGCGGAGCGGGGCGGGGCCTCGCGGAGACGCGTCCCGACCCGTCCCAGGATCCGTGCGAGCGACTCGACGTCCGCTTCCGACAGTGAGGCGAAGAGGAGTTCCCGCACGAGCGCGATGTGTCCCGGGAACACGGCGGCCAGGACCTCGCGGCCGGCGTCGGTGATCGTGACGACGACGCGGCGCTCGTCTTCGGGCGACGGCGCCCGGGAGACGAGTCCGCGCTGGTCGAGCAGCTGCGCCTGGTAGGTCAGCCCACTCCGGCTGTAGACGACGCCGTCCGCCAGGTCGGTCATGCTCCGGCTGCCGCTCGGATCGTCGCCGAGTCGGGCGAGCAACTGGAACTGCACGTAGCTGAGCGCTCCGACGTCCTTGAGCTGCTTCTCGACCGCCGGGCGGAGCAGGGCGCTGACCTCGGTGAACGAGAGGTAGGCGGTCAGTTGCGCGCCGGTGAGCGGGAGCGGTGTCTCGGTCATGCATCGATCCTACCCATTGCTTCGAGTTCGAAGCAGTGGTACGTTCCTGACAAGTGCTTCGAAGTCGAAGCAACAACGAGAGGAAACGACCATGAAGGCAGTCCAGTTCCAGGAGATCGGCGGCCCCGAGGTGCTCCGGTACGTCGACGTCGCACAGCCCGTCCCGGCCGACGGCGAGGTCCGGGTCCGGGTCGCCGCCTCGGCGTTCAGCGCCGCCGACGCCGGGATGCGCGCCGGGGCCCTCCCCATCCCGATCGTGCTGCCGCACGTCCCCGGCTACGACGTCTCCGGCACGGTGGACGCCGTGGGGGCCGGAGTCGAGGGGCTCAGCGTCGGTGACACGGTCATCGGGTTCCTGCCCATGGAGCGGGACGGCGGCGCGGCCGAGTACGTCGTCGCTCCTGCCGACGTCCTCGTCCCCGCCCCGACGAGCATCCCGCTCGCCGACGCCGCCGCACTGCCCTCCGTCGCCCTGACGGCCTGGCAGGCGCTCGTCGACGACGGACGGCTGCAGGCCGGGCAGCGCCTGCTGGTCGTCGGCGCGGGCGGTGTGGTCGGCAAGTACGCGGTCCGGCTGGCGAAGCAACTCGGCGCACACGTCGTCGCGACCGCCAGTCCCCGCAGCGCCGACGCCGTCCGGGCTGCGGGAGCGGACGAGGTCGTCGACCACACCACGACGGACCTGCTGGACGCCGTCACCGAACCGGTCGACGTGCTCCTCAACCTGGCCCCGCTCGACCCGGCGGAGTTCACCCGACTGGTCGCCCTGGTCGGTGACGGCGGCGTGGTCGTCAGCACCACCGCCTGGATGCCCGCCCCGGACGACGCATCACGCGGCGTGCGCTCCGCGGTCGTCTTCGTGCTGCCGAACCGCGACCGCCTGACACGCCTGGTGTCCCTGGTCGACGAGGGCTCGCTGCATGTGGAGGTGACGCGGCGCATCCCACTCACCGAGCTGCCGGCCCTGCACGCCGAGGCCGCCGACGGGGCCATCGCCGGCAAGGTGGTCGTCCTGCCCTGAGGCGGGACGGACGTGACGAGCCGTGTCAGCCGTCGGCTGTGGCGTCGACGGTCAGCGGGCCCGCCACCACGCCCGTGCGTGGTCACGAGCCCGCCAGGCCACCCGGAGCCGTCGCGCCCACCGGCGTGAGGGTGCGGCGTGCGGACCGTTCACGCGGAAGGTGTGGAAGGCGCGTCGTGCCCGCAACAGTGCGGACGGGAGGCTCGAGAACGGTCGCGCGGACACCCCCACCGCGAGCACGGGGTCGGCCAGCACCCGCCACGACGGGTCCAGCTGCATGCTGAGGTCGACGTCGTCGTGGACCTCCGGGTCGTCCCGGTGCACCCGGTCGCGGACGGCGAGCCAGGCGGACCTGCGGATCGCCGTCGCGGACCCGAACAACGGCGGTCGAGCGAGGGCACCGTGCATGAGGACGAAGTACGCCTGCATGTAGAGGACCGGCCAGGCGAGCCGGACGAGGGGCCCGGCGTCCACGGGGCGGCCCGGACCGGTGACCGCGACCACGGCGGGGTCCTCGAGCAGGTCGAGCGCGCTCGCGATCCAGTGCGGCGGCGGCACGGAGTCCGCATCGAGCCGGACGATCACGTCCCCTCGGGCCGTGTCGTAGCCGAGCGACGACGCACGGGCGATGCCGCGGACCGGTTCGACGCAGAGGACGGCGCCGGCGGCACGGGCCACGGCCGCGCTGTCGTCGGAGCTGCCGTTGTCGACGACGACGACCTCGTCCGGGAGCCGGGTCTGCGCCGCCAGAGCCGTCAGGCAGCGTCGGAGGTGCTCAGCGTCGTCGCGCACCGGGACGACGACCGAGACGGAGGGCATGGCCCGAGCCAACCGGACGGTCGCTGTGAGGGAGGGGCACGTCGCTCCTCGACTGGCGTTCTGGGGAGGGTCGAGCGGGAATCCGCGCAGATCGGAGTTCCTGGAACCCGTCCCAGACTCTTCCGCGCAGGTTCGGGTCCAACGCAGCGGGTGCACCGCCCGCCGCGACGAGAAGACCGGAAGGCCGACCATGACCACGAACCCACCCGGGAACGACTCCGGGACGCCCATCCACGACGCCACGGCTGCCGCCGAGGGTCACGAGATCCACCCCGGCGTCACGGTCCCGTCCTACGCGAGCGGTACCCCCGTCGCGCGCCCCACCGGATTTGACGACCTCGAACCGCTGGACGCCATCCCCGCCGACGAGCAGCTGCCCGCGGGCACCGTCCCCGCCGGCAGCCTGACCGCGACCGGTACCGGCAGCGGCGTCAGCAGCACCGGCTCCGACGACAGCTCGAGCGGTGGCAAGGCCGACGCCGCCAAGGGTGCCGCCTCCGACGTCGCCGGCGACGCCAAGGAGAAGGCCGCGAACGTCGCGGGCACCGCCAAGGAGCAGGCCGCGAACGTCGCCTCCGAGGTGTCGGACCACGCACGCCAGCTCTACGGGCAGGCGTCCAGCACCCTCAAGGACCAGGCTGCCGACCAGCAGCAGCGCGCCGCCGGTGGACTCCGCACGATCGGTGACCAGCTCGGCAAGATGGCCGAGAACGACGACGAGCAGGGCCTGGCCTCGAAGGTCGTCCGCGACCTGTCGAACCGCGCCGGCTCGTTCGCCGGGTACCTCGAAGGCCGCGACCCGGGTTCGCTCGTCGACGACGTGAAGTCGTTCGCGGCTCGCCGTCCGGGGACCTTCATCGCGATCGCCGCCGGTGCGGGCATCCTCGCCGGCCGTCTCGCCAAGGCGCTGACGACCGAGATCAAGCACGAGAAGGAAGCCGAGGCCTCTGGCACCACCGGGACGACCGGGACCTCCGACCTCGGCTCGACGGGTGTCACCGGCACGAGCACCACGGGGACCGGCACCGCCGGGACGGGGCCGCTCGTATGACCGATCCGTTCCCCGGCGCGACCGGTCGGACGGTGCCCGGGCAGCCGAGCGCCGAGGAGCGTGCTGCATCGACGCCCCTCGGCGAACTCCTCTCCGAGGTGTCCCGTGACCTCTCGACCCTCTTCCGGCAGGAGGTCGCGCTCGCCAAGGCAGAGCTGACCGACTCCGCGAAGAAGGCGGGCAAGGGTGCCGGCATGTTCGGCGGCGCCGGGGTCACCGGGCTGTTCGCCCTGCTGTTCCTGTCGATCGCCGCATGGTGGGGCCTCGGCTACCTCATCGGCAACGCCTGGTCCGCCGTGATCATCGCCGTCATCTACGCGATCGCCGCAGCGATCCTCGCCTCCCGCGGGCGCAAGGAGATCAAGCAGATCAACGGTGCGCCGCAGACGGTCGCGACCGTCAAGGAAGTCCCCGAGACACTCAAGCCCAACAACGGGAGGAACTGATGAGTACCCCAGACGAGATCCGCGCCGACATCGAGCGCACCCGCGGCGAACTCGGTTCGGACGTCGACGCCCTGGCCGACAAGGTCAACCCGTCGTCGATCGCCCACCGCCAGACCGAGAAGGTCAAGGGCCGGTTCCAGGACGCCCGCGACTCCGTGATGGGCGCCGCAGGCAGCGCACGTGACTCCGTCATGGGCGCGGCCGGCTCGGCTCGCTCCAGCGTCTCCGGCTCCACGTCGAACGCGACCGGTTCCGCCAAGGACGCCGCCTCGCGCGGTGTCGAGAAGGCGAAGGGCAACCCGCTCGCCGTGGGCCTCATCGCCTTCGGTGTCGGCTGGCTCGCATCGTCGCTCCTGCCCTCCTCCACCAAGGAAGAGGAACTCGCGGGCGACCTCAAGGACAAGGCCGCACCGCTCCTGGACAAGGCGAAGGAACAGGCCAAGGACGCCAGCGGCCCGCTCGTCGACGCCGCCAAGGAGCACGCTCAGGACCTCAAGGGCACCGCGCAGGACGCCGCCCAGACGGTCAAGGACGAGGCGCAGGGCGCCGCGTCCGACGTGAAGGACAACGCGCAGTCGTCCGCGGACGACGTCCGCAACGCCTGACACGTCACCACCTGACGGACGGGAGGCCCGGGACCAGACGGTCCCGGGCCTCCCGTCCGTCGTGTGGCGCGTCCACCGCGCCCGGTGGCCCACCTGAGGCGACGGTCGGCGCCGACGGAGCAGGGTGGAGGCATGTCCGACATCCCCACCACCGCCGTCCTCTTCGACATCGACGGCACCTTGGCCGACTCGAACTACGCTCACATCGACGCCTGGTGGCGGGCCTTCCGCGCGGCGGGTGAGTCCGTGGACGCCTGGCGGATCCACCGGGCGATCGGGATGGACTCGTCGAAGCTCCTGGAGTCACTGCTGCCGGACGCCTCGGACGAGGTCCGTGACACCGCGAAGCAGTTCCACACCGCCTACTACTCGGAGCACATGCCGCAGCTGCGGTTGCTGCCCGGCGCGCGGGACCTGCTCGAGGCGGTCGCCGGCCGCGGGCACGCCGTGGTGCTCGCGACGAGCGCCCCGCAGAACGAGCTCGACCGGTTGCTGGAACTCCTGGACGCCGACCGCTGGATCACCGCGGTGACGAGCGGTGAGGACGTCGAGCAGGCGAAGCCGGACCCCGGGATCATCGAGGTCGCCCTGCAGAAGGTGGGCGTGGACCCCGAGCGTGCCGTCATGATCGGCGACGCGATGTGGGACGTCGAGTCCGCGAAGCGCGTCGGGGTCAGGTGCATCGGGGTGATGACCGGCGGGATCGGCGGCGACGAGCTGCGTGGTGCCGGCGCTGCCGCCGTGTACGACGACGCGGCGGCTCTGCTCGAGGACCTCGACGGTAGCCCGATCGGCTCGCTCTCCTGACGCGACCCGTGTGTACGGGCCCGCCCGTCGCGTGTCAGGATGGACGATCGTGATCACCATCGAACGCGTGCCCTGGGAAGACCCGCGCGGAGTCGCACTCCGCGCGACCATGGACGAGGAGATGCACGAGCGCTACGGCGACTCCAACCCCGGTGAGGCTCCCGAGGTCACCGCGGAGCGCAACCGCGTACTGTCGGTCGACCCGTCCACCGTCGTGACGTCCCTGCTCGCCGTCGACGAGGACGGGACGGTCCTCGGGCACATCGCCGTCCGCCGACTCGGGGACGAGATCGAGCTGAAGCGCCTCATCGTCCTGGCGGCCGCCCGCGGCAAGGGTGCCGCGACCGCGCTCCTCGACGAGTGCGCCCGTGTGGGCCGGGAGCAGGGGGCCACGCGTCTGGTCCTGCAGACCGGCGACAAGCAGCCCGAGGCCGTGGCGCTGTACGAGAAGACCGGGTGGGACCGCATCGACGTGTACGAGCCGTACGCCGAGACGATGCCCTGGTCGTACTGCTTCGCGAAGGCGATCTGACCCGCTCGCTGGGAGTTCCCGCGCGATGAATTGCACTCTCGATGAAGGAGTGCAAGTATCTCCGGGTGACCACCGCTGAACGTACCCGCACCCTGCGGCGCAGCATGGTGTCCGAAGCGCGTCGGGCGGTCGTTGACGGCGGACTGCAGGGCTTCACGATCGAACAGCTCTGCGAGCGGGTCGGCGTCTCCCGCCGGACCTTCTTCAACCACTTCGCGTCGAAGGAGGACGTGGTCCTCGGCATCGAGCTGAACGCCGACACCGCGCTCCTCGCCGCCTACGCCGACGGCGCCGTCGTCCCCACGACCCTGGCCCCGCTGCCGTCCGTCATCGCGCTGATCATCGAGCAGCTGCACGTCGCCGGCATCGACCGCGCCGACGAGGCCCTGGTCCGGCACGTGTTCGAGCGGGAGCCCGCCCTGACCGCGCGGTTCCTGTCGGCCACGGACGCCCAGATCCAGAACGTGGCCGACTCCGTCCGGCAGCGCTTCGCCTGGCACGACCCCGCCGACCCCCGGGCCCGGCTGGTGACCGAGGCCGCCGTCGGTGTCGTCCGGGTCAGCGCCGGCACCTACTTCGCCGACGACTTCGACGAGGCGTCCGGACCCCGGTTCGACGAACTCCTCGACACCAACCTCCGTCTCATGACGGAAGCCATCACCATCCCTGCCCAGGAAGGCACCTCATGAGCGCATCAGCGCCGAGCACCACCCGTCGGGGGCGCCAGCAGTCCGACGGGCCGCTGCTCCTCACCCAGCGTCGCATCTGGATCATCTTCGCCGCGCTCATCGCCGGGATGCTGCTCTCGAGCCTCGACCAGACCATCGTCTCGACCGCCATGCCGACCATCGTCGGCGAGCTCGGCGGCGTCGCGCACCAGGCGTGGATCACGACCGGGTACCTGCTCGCCTCGACGATCGTGATGCCGATCTACGGCAAGTTCGGTGACGTCATCGGTCGCCGCAACCTGTTCCTCGTCGCCATCGCACTGTTCACACTGGCGTCGCTCGGCTGCGCCCTGTCGACCGACTTCTGGCAGTTCGTGGTCTTCCGCGCCCTGCAGGGTCTCGGTGGTGGCGGGCTCATGATCCTGTCGCAGGCGATCATCGCCGACATCGTCCCCGCCTCGCAGCGCGGCAAGTACCTCGGCCCGCTCGGTGCGATCTTCGGCCTCTCGGCGGTCGGCGGCCCGCTGCTCGGCGGCTTCTTCGTCGACCACATGACCTGGAACTGGGCCTTCTGGATCAACATCCCGGTCGGCATCGCGGCCTTCGCCGTCGCGTGGTTCGCCCTGACGCTGCCGAGCAAGAAGGCGACGAAGCGGATCGACGTCCTCGGCGTCGCCCTCCTGTCCGCCACCACCGCCTGCCTGGTCTTCTTCACCGAGTTCGGCGGCAACCGCCAGCACGGCTGGGGTGCTCCCGAGACCTGGGCGTGGGGTGCCGGCTTCCTGGTCGCCGCCGCGTCCTTCGTGCTCGTCGAGTCGCGGGCGCAGGACCCGATCATCCCGCTGTCGTTCTTCCGCAACCGCACGTTCGTCATCGCGACCGCGATCGGCTTCGTGCTCGGCCTGGGCATGTTCGCCGCGATCGGTTTCGTCCCGACGTTCCTGCAGATGGCCTCGGGCACGTCGGCCGCGGTGTCCGGCCTGCTGATGCTGCCGATGATGGTCGGCCTGATCGGCACCTCGATCCTCTCCGGCACGCTCATCACCAAGACCGGCCGGTACCGCGCGTTCCCGATCATCGGCACGATCGTGGTCGGGATCGCGATGCTCGGCATGACGACCCTCGCGGCCAGCACCCCGATCTGGCTGATCTGCGTGTACCTGTTCGTGTTCGGTGCCGGGCTCGGCCTGATCATGCAGGTCGTGGTGCTCGTGGCGCAGAACGCCGTCCCGCCGGAGCAGGTCGGCACGGCGACCTCGACGAACAACTACTTCCGCGAGGTCGGCGCCTCCCTCGGTGTCGCCGTCTTCGGTGCGCTGTTCACCTCGCGGCTGACCGACGCGTTGACGGACGTGTTCCGCGGTGCCGGTGGCAGCGCGACCGACGCGGCCAGCGCGAGCTCGAGCATCGACCCGACGTCGCTGTCGAAGCTGCCGCAGGCCGTGCAGGACGGCATCGTCAACGCGTACGCCGACTCGCTGTCGCCGGTGTTCTGGTACCTGCTGCCGTTCATCGCCGCGGCGCTCGTGCTCGCGCTCTTCATCCCGCAGATACGGCTGGCGGACGTGGCCGGCATGGTCGCCCGCGGCGAGGCCGTCGGTGGCGACGAGGCGGACGCGCTCGAGCGAGCGCGTCGCGACGGTGCGGTGCGGGGTGACGTGCCGGCCGGGTCCGAGCCCGAGTCGCCCGAGCGGGTCGGCTCGCAGACCGGATCGGTCTCGACGACCCGGCACGACGAGTAGGCGCGACCGACGGTCGGACGGGAGGCTCCCCACCAGCTGGTGGGGAGCCTCCCGTCCGACGTCTGCTCGGTCTCAGGCCCCGGTGCTCGCGCGGGGGACCAGGCGGGTGGGCAGCGCCGGGTCCGGGGTGTCGACGCCGTCGAGTGCAGCGAGGAGCCGGAGCGCCGCCGCTCGCCCGAGTTCCGCACCGGGGAGGGCGACGCTCGTCAGGCTGGGCGCGGTGACCGAGGACGAGGGCAGGTCGTCGAACCCGGCGACCGCCAGCGTCGCCGGGACGGCGATGCCGCGCTCGGCGGCGACCCGGAGGACCCCGTACGCCAGTGTGTCGGCGGCTGCGACGACGGCCGTGACCCCGTCAGCGAGCCACGCGTCGACGACCTGCCCGACGACGGTCGCGGCGGCGTCGATCGTCAGGTCCGCATGTGCTGCCATGGGCGACGTCGTGATGCCGGCGGTGGCGGTCGCCCGCTCGAACAGCGTGCGGCGGACCGCGAACGTCGTCGCGCGTGAGGTCCCGTCGAGGTAGGCGACCCGGCGGTGTCCGGCTGCGGCGAGGTGGGCGACCAGCGCCTCCACCCCGGCGGTGAGGTCGTAGTTGACCGCACCGGGGCCGCCCGGTGCGTCGAGCAGGACGACGGGGACGCTCGCGGACATCGATGCGCTCTCGGCCGGGGCGTCGACCAGGATCCCGGCGGGGCGGAGCCGCTCGAAGCGGCGCACGTCGGCGTCCACCGGCTGCGCGCCGCGCTCGGTGACGGACAGCACGAGCTGGAAGCGGTCACCGACGGTGTCCCGGACGCCGCGGATGACCTCGGCGAAGAACGGGTTCGACAGGTCGGGCGCGATGAGCACCACGAGGTCGCCGCTGCCGCGCGCCAGGGAGCTCGCCGCGTGGTCCACGACGTAGCCGAGCTGCTCGACGGCGTCCCGCACCCGGTCGGCGATCGGTGTCGAGACCCGCCCACGGTCCTTGCCGTTGACGACGAGGGAGACCGTGGCGATGCTCGTGCCGGCGCGTTCGGCCACCATCGCGGCGGTCACCCGGCCGGACGGAGTGGGGCGACTGCGCGGGGACGAGGGCACGCGTCGATGCTAGCGACGCTGGCGGACGCACCATCCGTACGACTTGACGTCAAGCGCTTGATGCGCTGAGATGTCAAACGCTTGACGCGGCGTGCATGGCGCGTCAGGCCCCGACCTCCTGCCGGCCGGCCCGACCCCTGGGCCGCCGGCTCCCCGACGAAGTGGAGCAGCCTCGTGACCGACGCCCCCCGCACCCCCGCGAAGATCATCCTCGACTGCGACCCCGGCCACGACGACGCCGTCGCGATGCTGCTCGCCCACGGCAACCCGGACGTCGAGCTGCTCGCCGTGACCACTGTCGTCGGGAACCAGACCCTGCCGAAGGTCACCCGGAACGCGCTCGCCGTGGCCCGGATCGCGGGGATCACCGGCGTGCCGTTCGCCGCCGGCGCCGCTCGGCCACTGCTCCGCCAGGTCGAGGTCGCCCCCGAGATCCACGGCGAGAGCGGCCTCGACGGACCCGTCCTGCCAGAGCCGTCCTTCGAGCTCGACGAGCGGCACGCGGTCGACCTGATCATCGACACCGTGATGGCACACGAGCCGGGGACCGTCACGATCGTGCCGACCGCCGGCCTGACGAACATCGCGCTCGCCGTCCGCAAGGAGCCCCGCATCGTCGAGCGCGTCAAGCAGGTCGTGCTGATGGGCGGCGGTGTCCACGTCGGCAACTGGAGCCCGGTCGCCGAGTTCAACATCGTCATCGACCCCGAGGCCGCGTCGATCGTCTTCGACGCCGGCTGGGACGTCGTCATGGTCGGACTCGACCTCACCCACCAGGCGCTCGCCACCCCCGAGGTCGCCGCCCGCATCGCCGCCGTCGGCACCGGACCCGCCGCGTTCGTGGGGGAGCTCCTCGACTTCTTCGGCAAGGCGTACCAGGACGTCCAGGGCTTCGACGCCCCGCCGGTGCACGACCCGTGCGCCGTCGCGTACGTCATCGACCCGACGATCGTGCGCGCCGTGAAGGTCCCAATCCGCGTCGAGACCCAGGGCACGCTGACCCTCGGCATGACCGTCGCAGACTTCCGTTCCCCGGCGCCGGAGGACTGCCGCACCAGCGCCGCGATGGAGCTCGACCACGGCCGGTTCTGGGACCTGGTGATCGACGCCCTCGAGCGCATCGGCGAGACGCCCGACACCGGTTGGACGCCCCGTGCGGCGGCGGACGGGCTCGACGCGGGCCTGACCACGCAGCCGAGCGCCACGTCGGAGGTCTGAGCGCGATGAGCACCCCCTCGACGACGAAGTCGATGCCGGCGAAGTCGATCGGCGCGCTCACCGCCGCGCTCCTCGCCGCGTGCATCGCGTTCCAGCTCAACGCCAGCATGCTCAGCCCCGCGCTGGTCACGATGGCACGCGAGCTCCGGACCGACGACGCGACGATCGGTCTCTCGCAGACGCTGTACTTCACGCTCGCCGCGCTGTTCTCCCTGTTCCTGCCCCGGCTGTCGGACATCGTCGGCCGCAAGCGCGTGCTGGTCGGGATGCTCGCGGTGATGGTCGTCGGCAGTGTCGTCGCCGCCCTCGCGGTGAACGTGCCGATGCTCTTCACCGGCCGGATCATCCAGGGCGTGACGGGCCCGGTCGTCCCGATCAGCCTGCTCGTGCTGCGCAACGAGATCCGGGACCCGAAGCGTTACGGCGCCGCCCTCGGGGTGCTCACCGCGGTGAACGGCGGCATCGCCGGCATCGACGCCCTCGCCGGCGGCTGGATCGCGACCCACTTCGGCTTCCGCGGCATCTTCTGGGTCATCGCCGTCGTCACCGTCATCGCCCTGGCACTCGTCACCATCTGGG
This sequence comes from Curtobacterium sp. MCPF17_001, assembly GCF_003234615.1. NCBI lineage: Bacteria > Bacillati > Actinomycetota > Actinomycetes > Micrococcales > Microbacteriaceae > Curtobacterium > Curtobacterium sp. MCPF17_001. The sequence continues at coordinate 23,616 of NZ_QKSL01000001.1, read as the reverse complement.
GCGTCGAGTCGAAGCCGTCCGAGGGCACCCGGATGGACTGGGTGGGCGTCGTCCCGCTCGTGGTCTCGGTCGGCGCGCTGCTGACCGCGTTCAACGAGGCCGGCAAGCTCAGCGACGCGGACCCGGTGGTCGTCATCGGCGGCATCGTCCTGGCCCTGGTCACCTTCGCCGTGTTCTGGGCGGTCGAGTCGCGGGTGCGGGAACCGCTCGTCGAGACCCGGTTCCTCCGACGCCGGGCCACGTGGGCGCTCCTCGCCACCACGTTCCTCACCATGACCGGCGTGTTCGCCGTGGTGAACGGGCTCGTCACCTCGCTCGCCCAGAACGGGGACGCGGGCTTCGGGATGGAGGCCGACCTCGCCTCCCTCGTGTTCCTCACGCCGTACGCGCTGGTCGGCTGGATCGTCGGGCCGTTCGCCGGTCGGCTCGCCCCGACGCTGGGCTACCGGGCCGTCCTGCGCGTCGGGCTGGTCGGCAGCATCGTCGCGACCGTCCTGATGGCGATCGTCGGCGTGCACTCGTTGCCCGTACTCGTCGTCGCGACCGTGCTCATCGGCATCACGTACGCCGGCATCGCGAACATCATCCTCAACGGCCTGGGCATCGTGCTCTCGCCGGACTCGAACCCGGGGTTCCTGCCCGGACTCAACGCCGGCGCGTTCAACCTCGGCGCCGGCGTCAGCTTCGCCGTGCTGCCCGCGCTGCAGATCGCGCTCGGGGTCGGCGGTTCCTCGGGCACCGCCGGGTACTCCGGTGGGATGCTGCTCGGAGCCGTGATCACGACCGCTGCCCTGGCGACCTCGTTCCTCATCCCCCGTCCCGAGCGTGCCGAGACCACGGCCGCCACCCGGCAGAAGGAGACCGTCCGATGACCGACACGATCGTGATCGTCGGGTCGCTGAACGCGGACCTCGTCGTCCGCACCGAGCGCTTCCCGCAGCCGGGGGAGACCCTGCACGGGTCCGACCTGGCGATCCTGCCCGGGGGCAAGTCCGCCAACCAGGCCGTCGCGGCCGGGAGGCTCGGGGGAACCGTCCGCATGGTCGGCGCAGTCGGCGACGACGGCAACGGCGCACTGCTCCGCGACTCCGTCGCGGCCTCGGGTGCGGACACCACGGACGTCGTCGTCCGGCCGGGGACGGCCACCGGCACCGCCGTCATCACGGTCGACGGCCGCGGCGAGAACACCATCGTCATCTCCGGCGGCGCCAACGCCACGTTCTCGGCCGAGGACCTGCCCGCCGACCTCTTCCGGGACGCCGCCGTCCTCGGACTCTGCCTCGAAGTCCCGATGGAGGCCGTGCTCGCCGCCGCCCGTGCCGCACACGCCGCCGGGGTGACCGTGCTGACGAACCTGTCCCCGTTCGGTGACGTCCCACCGGAGCTCCTCGACCTGACCGACGTCCTGCTCGTCAACGAGCACGAAGCCGCCGCCCTCGGGGACCACGGCGTCGCCCGGTCGATCGTCACCCGGGGTGGCGACGGCTCGGTCGTGCACGACGGGGACGCCGCGCCGGTCGAGGTCCCCGCCGTCCCCGTCGACGCGGTCGACACCACGGGGTGCGGGGACGCCTTCATGGGGGCGGTCGCACTCCGGCTCGCCGCGGGGGACGCGCTCGTCGAGGCCGCGCGCTTCGCAGCCGGTGTCGGTGCGTACGCGGCGACCGGTGCCGGCGCACAGGCGTCCTACCCGACCACCGCGCAGCTGGAGGCGTTCCTCGGGACGTGATCCGGGCCTCCCGTCCGACCACTAGCGTGGGCGCATGCGCGTCGGAGTCCTCGACATCGGTTCCAACACCGGTCACCTGCTCGTCGTCGACGCCCACGGCGGCGCAGCCCCGCTGCCCGCGTCGTCGTTCAAGCGACCACTGCGACTCGCGGAGCACCTGGACGACCGGGGTGCGGTGACGCCGGTGGGCATCGACGCGTTGACGGACTTCGTGGCCGAGTCCGTCCGTGTCGCAGAGGACCGCGGCTGCGAGGACATGCTCGGGTTCGCGACCTCCGCGGTACGTGACGCCGTGAACTCCGAAGCGGTCCTGGCACACGTGCAGGAGCAGACCGGCGTCGAACTCGCCGTGCTCTCCGGGTCGGACGAGGCCCGCCTGACGTTCCTGGCCGTGCGCCGCTGGTTCGGCTGGTCCGCCGGCCGTCTCGCGGTCTTCGACATCGGCGGCGGCTCACTCGAGATCGCCGGCGGCGCGGACGAGGCGCCCGACGTCGCCTGGTCGATGCCGATCGGTGCCGCGCGGCTGGCCCGCACGTACTTCGCGGCCGGCACCCCCAGCCAGGACGAGCTGCGTCGCATCCGGCACGAGGTCCGCGTCGAGATCGCCCGCGAAGCCGGGCGGCTCCTGCGGTCCGGAGCTCCGGACCGGGCGGTCGCGACCTCGAAGACGTTCCGGTCCATCGCCCGGATCTGCGGCGCAGCGCCGTCGGCCGCAGGGCCGCTCGTGCCCCGGCTGCTCGACGGTGCAGTGCTCCGCGACCGGCTGCCGTCGCTCCTGACCATGTCGGTCGACGAGCTCGGGACGCTGCCCGGGGTCTCTCCGAGCCGGGCGCACCAGGTCGTGCCGGGGGCGCTCGTCGCCGAGGCCTGCCTGGACATCTTCGACCTGCCCGCGCTGGAGATCTGCCCGTGGGCGTTGCGCGAGGGCGTGATCCTCGAGCGGCTGGACCAGCTGTCGGTCCTCGGCTGACCCCTCCGGGTGGCAGCTGACGTCTGTCTCCCCTCACGAACGAGGCCAGCGCCTGCGCTCGGTTCCCCGAACGCAGGCGCTGGCCGGCTCCGCAACAGGCGGGCCTCGCCGTCCTGCTAGCGGATGCCGAGGATCTGCTTGATCTTCGACACGATCCAGTCGATCGCCTGTCCGATGTTGATCCAGTTCAGGACCTGCTGGACGTGGGCCTTCGCCCATGCGACGGCCCGCGCTCCGTACCTCGCCAGCAGCTGGAGGATCCGTGCGAACACAGCCATGGCTGTGCCCGCCTTCGATTCGTTTTTCGCTTCATCCGGGTCCCCGCGTGCACGCGTCTCCCCGACCGCAGTCGGTGCGGTGAGCATGACCGTGGCAGGTCGGCGCGCTCGAAGTCAAATACAGGATTCTGATAGGTGGCGTGAGCAATACACGTCGCGGGAAATCGGCTACGTTGAGTCCATCCCGGATCTCCCGGGCGGCGGAGACCGGAATTCGAGGGTGGGTACGATGACACGGCGGGCGACCGACGCGGCGACCAGATCCAAATGGTCGCGATCGTGGCGAGGCGAGGGGTACCGGCTCGTGAGCCTGCGTTCCCAGATGGCTCTGCTGGCGATCGCCGTCCTGGGAGCGCTCGCACTCGGCGCGGGGCAGGTCCTCGTCCTCGCACCGGCCGCGGCATCGGCGACGGTCGTGCGAGCAGCTGTGTCGGGCGCAGAGGTCAGCCCGTTCTTCCTGGGACTCGCGGCAGCGCTCTTCACCGCGGCTGATCTGTCATCCCGTCAGTTCGCGCTGACACTCCTGCAGATGAACGATCGCACGCTCGTCTTCGTCGCGAAGACCGCGGTGCTGGCCACCGCAGGAGTGCTCACAGGGCTCGCCGTGGTGATGTTGCTCGTGCCGCTCGCGGCCTCTCGCACAGACGACGTCCTGCGTGCATCGCCGCTTGCGTGGCTGGCGCTCCCGGCCCTGCATCTCCTGTTCGTCTTGCTCGGCGCCGGGATCGGCATGCTCATGCGATCGCCCGTCCCCGCAGTGTTCGTCTACTTGGCCGTCGTCTGGGCGCTGCCGCTCCTCGTGGCGATCGCTGGGATATGGGCACCGAGTATCAGCGTCTCGGTCCTGCAGTTCGCGCCGGTGACGCTCACTGCTGCGCTGTTGGAGCCCTCGACGCAAGGGACCGCCGTCCTCCGATTCGTGGGACTGGACACCGCTCTCCTCATCGCCGGTCTGGTCAGTATCCGACGGTGGGGCATCCGATGAACCCCATCGTCCGACTCATCGGCGTCCGTCAAGGGTTCGGGGGGCACCAGGTGCTCACGGACCTCGACCTCGAAGTCCGCCCTGGCGAGGTACTTGGACTGCTCGGCGCGAATGGCTCCGGGAAGAGCACCCTCCTCCGGATCGTCGCTGGTATCGACACGGCGCAAGCTGGCGTCGTCGAATTCGGAGATGCCACGGACGGTCCTCTGCGGATCGGCGCGCTCCTCGACCCGGCGTGGCTTGACGACAGGCTCACGTGTCGTCAACACCTGGTGATCGCACACCTGTACTCCCGCGGTCGAGTACGTCGCGGTTCTGTGCAGGCGGCGCTGGCAACCGTCGGGCTCAGCGATGCGGAGCGCCGATGCGTGAAGCACCTCTCGCTCGGGATGCGTCAGCGGCTCGCGCTCGCCCTGGCGCTGGTCGATGAGCCGGACGTCCTGGTGCTGGACGAGCCGCTCAACGGTCTCGATCCCGACGGGGTGCTCTGGATACGCGAACTCCTCCGGGGCTTCGCCAGTTCCGGACGAGCCGTGCTGCTCTCCTCGCACCTCATGGCTGAGATGGAGCGGATCGCCACCCGCGTGGTGCTCCTGACGAACGGTTCTCTGTCCCCACTCGACGGCCGGAGTCCGGCGCGGAACTCGGTCCGGCTCCGCGCGGAGTCGCGGGCTGGGGAACTCGTCCGCGCCTTGACGGCAGCCGGAGCCGACGTGGTCGTCACCGCCGACAGTTCGATCCTGGTGCGAGGGATGGAGCCAGCGCGGGTGTTCCGGACGGCGTTGTCCTCCGGGGCGGTGCTGTCGCACCTCGTCTCCGAAGCCCAGACCCTCGAAGAGCAGTACCGTGACGCGACATCGAACCGCCGGCGGTGAACGGCGCGGAGGTTTCGAGGCCCGTGAGTCGCTGCGAGCGGCGGAGATCGCAGCCAGGATGGTCGGTCGGATCGAAGCCTGGGCGGGAGGCATCATCGTCGCCGGAGGAGCGATCCTCTGCACGGTCTGGGCATCCGGGGCGTGGCGAACGTGTTGCTGGGTGGTGGCTGCACTTGCTCTGCTCAGCGCGGTCATCGAGTCTGTGCTCGTCATCCCGGTCGCAGTCCGTAACTTCCGTGTCGAGATCGTTCCGGGGGGCGTGCTCGTGTACCGGGGAGCAGTGTTCCGCTCAGTGGATCACATCCCCGGATCCAAGATCACGCTGGTCCGCCGTCAAGCGGGTCCGCTCCTGCAGCGCCTCTGCGTCGCGAAGTGCGTGCTGTTCACCCCAGCGCGGGAAGTCTCGCTCCTGCCCATGTCGGACATGGACGTCGAGCGCCTGATGCAACTCGGGGCTGACGATGTCTGATCGTGTTCCACTTCGTCGTCCCCACCCGCGTTCCCTGCTCGTCCGGGCCGCGATCGTGATGCGATCCGCTTGGCTGGTGGTCGGGTTCGGCGTGACGCTGACGGCGGCGCTCCCATCTGCCTGGGACACGGTGCTCATGGTCGTCTTGGTCTACTACGGCTACACGCGGCTGGTGCAGGTCTTCTCCGGCTGGTGCACCGTGCGGTACGCGGCGAACAGGCGCGGCATCACGGTCCTCCGAGGACTCGTCGGCCGCGAGGAGAAGCGCCTCTCGTGGCGGTCCGTCGTCAGCGTGACCGTCGGTCAGACACTGGTGCAGCGCACCTTCGGTGTCGCGGATCTCCGGATCACACTGCGGGCATCGGAGATGGCGTCCGTCACGATCCAGGACCTCCTGACCGGCGAGGCTGCTCGCCTCGTGCGGCTCCACGGTCAGAGCCGGGCGGAGCGGGCCACCCCAGGTCTGCTCGACCCCGGACAGGTACTCGACGTCGCGCCGATCATGGAGTCCGAGCCAGGACGGGTCGTGACTCCACCTCTCCGACCGTCCGATTTCGTGCTCATCGGGGTCTGCACGGGCGCATTCGTCTTCTTCCTGCCGAGCGTCTACTCCGCGGCATCCGAGATCCTGCCCTGGTTCGGTCTCTCCAGAACGGTGTTGCCATCCGTGCGTGAGATCGCTCGGCTCGATCCTGTGGTGTCGGGCCTTGCCGTCGGGATCGTTGCCGTCGGGAGCCTGGTCTACGGGTCCACCGTCGCGTGGGTCCGGTACCGAGGCTTCTCAGTGACGTGCAGTCCGAGCGGTGAGTTGGTCTTCGCCGCGGGGCTGGCGCAGAGGGAGCAGCGTGTCGTCGTGTCGGAGGACGTTGCAGCGTACGAGTTCCGAAGACCCGTGTTGATGCTTCTCGGGAACCGCGTCGTCCTCCGTGCCGTCGTTCGAGGAGGCAGCGGGCTCGTGACCCGGAACCTCTTGCTGCCATTGACCCGCATGCCGCAAGCCGTCGAGATGCTCGGCTTCCTCACCGGTCTGCCTTCCGCTGATCTGGTCGACGGGTCTCGTCGAACTCGAGCCCTGCCCGTCGTGCTGGTCGCCGTCGCGGGGAGTTTGCTCCTCGCCACCGTCGCGTCTGTGACCCTGGCTCCGCTCGCGCTGGTTGCTGTGGCCGCGGCGTTCCTCCTGCTCCGAGCGGCAGACAGCCACATCGGTCACATCCGGGTAGCAACCAGTGCGTCCGGCGGCCGGTGGGTCATCGCACAGCGGGGGACGCTGTTCCGATCCGTGTGGGTGGTCAGGGCGGACTCGGTCGACGTGTGCCGGTGGGTCGGGTTCTCCAGGCAGCGCGGCACGCAGACCGTGACACTCCGCGGGCGGCACACCGTTCGACTCACCGTGTGGCCCGCATCCGCTCGTCTCGCAGCTCTGCTGCGTCGGGAGTTGGACTCGTCGACGCCGCTCACTCTGGAAAGGAATCCTCGATGACCGACCTCCTCATCGCACTGTGTGTCGCCGCGTTCTTCGGAGCAGCCTGGTCGGCCGGCCGGTTCCTGCCGAAGGTCGTTGCCGCCTGCTTCCCGGTTGCGGTCCTGACGGCCGTGATCATCGTCGCGGCCACCGGTGGTCTGGGCACAGTCCGCGACTGGTTGACGGCAGGGGTGGTGATCTGCATCACCGCGATCATCACCTCGGCTGGCCGTGGCTCGCGGCGGCGACGGAACCGCCCGACGGCAGGCTCCTGAGGAAGTGGTCGTTGCGCGAGCCGCGTGCCGCTGCTGTCCGACAAGAGCAGACAGTACTTGTGCGCCTGAGCAAGTCCTCGTGCCACATCGACCACCGTCCCAGAACGGTGCACCACGGTTGCTGGGCGGCGGCGACCACGATCAGCGCGGGCACCCCGCCGCGCCACGTCGCCTTCATGTCGCTGCGGTCCCCGGACCGGGCGAGCAATGCCGCCGCGCACACCCGGACCTCGACCGCGGACACCGGCGCGTTCCCGCCGGAGCTGCGGCTGCCCGGAGACGCCGTGCCCTGGGCGCAGCACGTGCTCGCCGCACCGATCGAAGACCCGGAGTCGATCGACGTGACCGCGGGCTGGGCCGCACTCCGGCAGACCCACGACGCCACCTCCGCCCCGCTCGCCACCCGCGCTGCCGCTTCCGGCGCGGCCCGCTGGCCCGGTGCCCCCGCGAGACGCCACCCCCGCGGAACGCAATGTCGGCGCCTCCTCACAGCGGTACTCAGTTGTGGGCAGCCGCCGACGTTGTGTTCCGCGATCAGGAGCGGCGGGGCGGGGCCAGCAGCCAGGGGCGGATGAGCTTCGTCACGAAGGGCAGCACCCAGAACGTCATGACCGGTGTGAGCACCAGCGTCGTGACGAGCACCCTGGGCAGCGCCGCCAGGCCCGCGAACGACGGCAGCAGCCACCCGACCAGGACCGTGAACACCAGGTTGACCGGGAAGAACCCGAGCCAGATGCTGACGGCCTGCTTCCACCGCGGCGGCGCGCTCGACGCCGGGGCGTCCTGCGGCACGTCGAACCACCCCTCGATGCCGGTGCGCTTCTCGACGCGGGACTCGACGACCAGGTCCCGACCGAGGTCCAGCCAGCGCAGGCGGTCGTCCGAGACCTCCCACGTGGACAGGGAGTCGTGGTCCGCGAACCGGTAGAGCATGTGCCACTCCCGCGACCGTGCGCTGGAACGGACCCACCCCGAGCCGAGGAACCCCGGGTACCGGTTGGCCAGGTTCACGCCCGACTGCACCCACAGCGTGACCTCGGGGATGCGCTCCGGTTCGACGAGGCGGGTGATGGACACGGTGACGGGTGGGCCGGTGACCTCGGGTGGAGACTGGGCCCCCGTCACCGGTTCCTGACCGACGCGCCAGCGGCGGGCAGGCCGTGCCGATGGGGACAGGCTGCCAGGCTCTTGTGGAGTCATCCGTCCAGTCTCCCGCTGCTCGTGTTACACGCGCATGACGGCCCGGCTGCGGGCGGCGACGACGGCTCTGCGTACATTCGTCGCATGAGCACGACCGACAGCGAGCCCCGCGGCACGGAGCGCGGGCGCAACGAGACCTCGGCGGAACGCTGGGACCGCAACTGGGCCGACATCCAGCAGGAGCTCCGCATCGTCCAGACCGGCACGCAGATCCTCGGTGGGTTCCTCCTGACCCTGCCGTTCCAGCAGCGCTTCCGTTCCCTGACCGAGTTGCAGGAGACGACCTACCTCGTGCTGGTGGTCCTGGCCGTCGTCGTCACCGTGGTCGCGCTGTCCGCGGTCGCGACCCACCGCCTGGTGTTCCGGCAGCGTCAGAAGCACGAGCTGGTCCGGGCCGGCAACGTGATCCTGCTCGTCGCCCTGTTCGCCAGTGCGCTGCTGTTCGCCGGGACGGTGCTGTTCGTCTTCGACGTGGTGCTCGGCGACCGCGGCGGACTGGTCGGTGGTGCCGCGGTCTTCATCGGGACGGCTGCACTGTGGACGACGCTGCCGTTCGTCCTGCGACGGCGGACGGGTGGGTCGGGTCAGGGCAGCTGAGCAGCCGTCAGCGTCTCCGGCCGGGAGGCCCTCAACTCGCCTTCTTCTTCGCCGACGCCCGCTTCGCGGTCGACTTCTCCGCAGCCGGCTCGTCCTCCGCGGGAGCCTTCTTCGCGGTCGACCGCTTCGCCGGAGCGGCCTTCGCCGGGGCCTTCGCGGCCGAGGCCCGCTTCGGCGCCGGCTTCCGGTCGGACGAGTCGTCCGCGTCGTCGTCGGAACCGGCCGCGCGCGATCGCGAGCCGGACGTGGAACGCGACCCCGAGCCTCCCGACCGGGCTCCGCCCCCGCGGTTCTTGTCGACGGACGCGCGCAGTGCGGCCATCAGGTCGATGACGTCCCCACCGGTGTCGTCGTCGTCCGACTCGTCCTTGCCGAACGTCTCCGCGGTGTCGACGTCGTCGCCCGCCTCGAGCTTCGCGTCGATGAGCTGCTGCAGCTCCTCCTGGTACTCGTCCGTGTAGCGGTCCGGGTCGAAGTCGGTCGACATGCTCTCGACGAGCGACGACGACATCTTCAGCTCGTTCGCGCTGACCTTGACCGACGTGTCGAGGGCCTTGAAGTCGGCAGCACGGACCTCGTCGCCCCACAGGAGCCCCTGCAGCAGCAGGACGTCGTCGTGCACGCGGAGCACCCCGAGCCGCGTCTTCTGCCGGAGCGTGAACTGCACGATCGCCAGGCGGTCGGTCTGCTCGAGCGTCTTCCGGAGCAGGACGTACGCCTTCGGGGAGCGGGAGTCCGGCTCCAGGTAGTACGTCTTCTCGAACATCATCGGGTCGACCTGGTCGACGGGCACGAACTCCAGGACCTCGACCTCGTGCGACTGCTCCTGCGGCAGCTGCTTGAAGTCGTCGGGGGTGAGGACCACCGTCTTCTCACCGTCGTCGTAGGCGCGTTGGATGTCGCCGTACTCGACCTCGTGCCCGAGCTCGCACACCCGCTTGTACCGGATGCGAGCCTTGTCCTCGTCATGGATCTGGTGCAGGGAGACGTCGTGCGTCTCGGTCGCCGCGTAGACCTTGATGGGCACGTTGACGAGCCCGAACGCGATGGAGCCCTTCCAGATCGACCTCATGCGCTCATGATGCTCGTGCGGACGGGTCACCGCTCCCGGTTCCGAGCGGATCGCCAGGTGCGGTGGGGTCGGGACCGGCGTATCGTCGCCGCCCATGGCGGGGGAAGCGGCAGCGGAAGTGGACGATCGGCTGGACCTCGGCGGATGGGTGCAGCTCGGACTGATGGTGGTCCTCGGAGCGGGGATCGCGGTCGTGGTCGGGGTGCTCATCGACGGTCCCTTCCCCTGGTTCACCGTCGTGACCATCGGAGTGGCGCTCGCCGTCGTGTTGCCGGTGGCGCAGCTGCGCCGGTGGTGGTCCCGGGGCGGGCGCTCCGCCGTCGTCGAGACCGGCTCCTGGTTGCGGTCCGGCCGGGTGCCGGAGGAGGTCCCGGACGCGGTGTGGCGACCGCGGGTCCGTCAGCTCGAGGACGAGACCACGGGGCGCCTGGTCAGCGCGTGGGGTGCCGCGGTGGTCACCCTCCTCTGGGCCGGCTCCGCGCTGGACGGCGACGGCGCCGACTGGGCGTTGGTCGTCGTGTGGGCGGTCGTCGCGACGGTCGGCCTGGTGGGGTCGTACCGCCGGCGTGGCGCGGCGCGGCGGCTCCTCAGCGCTCGGGACCGGGTCGTCTCGACCGACTGACGCTCGGCCCCGGCGCACGTCTCCCCCTCCACGGCCGGGAGGCACGTCTCGCGTTCTCCACGGACGTCGCCACTCCTGTGTCGCCGGTCCGGTTCCGCGAGCACGATGGGCCCATGAGCCAGCTCGACAAGCAGGACCCACGAGACCAGTACGCACGGCCGCCGTTCCCCGCGCAGACGCAGCAGGGGTCCGGGCGAGCGGCGGAGCTCGACCCGCCCGCCGACCACGGTGAGACGAGCTACCAGGGCACCGGACGCATGCGTGGGTACCGCGTCCTCGTCACCGGCGCCGACTCGGGCATCGGCCGAGCCGCCGCGATCGCGATGGCGAAGGAAGGGGCCGACGTCGCCCTGAACGCCCTGCCGGAGGAGATCGACGACCTCACCGAGGTCCGCGACCTCGTCGCCGACCTCGGGCGTACGGCGGTGATGCTGCCCGGCGACCTGACGGACGAGGCGTTCTGCACCGAACTCGTCCGCACCGCCGTCGACCTGCTCGGCGGACTCGACGCGCTGGTCCTGGTCGCCGGACACCAGAAGGTGCACGCGGACATCACCGAACAGAGCACCGAGGACTTCGACCGCACCATGAAGGTCAACCTCTACTCGTTGTTCTGGCTGACCCGCGCCGTGGTGCCACACCTGGCCCCGGGCAGCGCGATCGTCACGACGAGTTCGGTCTCGGCGTACGAGCCGCAGGACCGGATGATCGACTACGCCGCCACGAAGGCCGCCATCATCACGTACACGAACGGGCTCGCGCGGCAGCTCGCGGCGAAGGGCATCCGGGCCAACACCGTGGTCCCCGGCCCGGTGTGGACCCCGCTGCAGCCGATCAGCTACCCCGGTGACGAGATCGCGGCCTACGGGCAGGACACCCCGTTCGGCCGTCCGGCGCAGCCCGTCGAGCTCGGCAGCGCCTACGTCTACCTGGCTGGTCCCGAGTCGTCCTACACGTCGGGCACCACGCTGACGGTCGGCGGTGCCACGGGGGTCGCGCTGTGAGTCCGGTCGCCAAGAAGACGACGGTGCAGGTGGGGGACCGGCGGCTCGCGCTGACGAACCTCGACAAGGTGCTGTACCCGGAGACCGGCACGACGAAGGGGCAGGTGGTCGCCTACTACGAGCGGATCGCCCCGTGGATGATCCCGCACGTCACCGGCCGCCCGATGACCCGGAAGCGCTGGGCGAACGGCGTCGACGGCAAGGTGTTCTTCGAGAAGAACCTGCCCGACTCGGCGCCCGACTGGATCCGGCACCACACCATCCACCACGAGCACCACGACGTCGAGTACCCCGTCGTCGACGACCTGCCGACGCTGGTGTGGATGGCGCAGCAGGCCTCGCTGGAGCTGCACGTGCCGCAGTGGCGGTTCGGCCCGCGCGGTGGGCACCAGGCCCCCGACCGGCTCGTGCTCGACCTGGACCCGGGGGACGGCGTCGGCCTGGCCGAGTGCGTCGAGGTGGCGGTCGCGGCCCGCGCCGTGCTGCAGGGCATGGGTCTCGAGCCGTACCCGGTGACCTCCGGGTCGAAGGGCATCCACCTGTACGCGGCCCTCGACGGCACGGCGAGCGCCCAGCAGGTGTCCGACGTCGCCCACGAGCTGGCGAAGGCGCTGGAGCAGGACATGCCCGACCTGGTGCTGTCGTCCATGAGCCGGGCTGAGCGTGCCGGCAAGGTGTTCGTCGACTGGTCGCAGAACAACGGCAACAAGACCACGATCGCGCCGTACTCGCTGCGCGGCCGCTCGCACCCGACGGTCGCCGCCCCCCGGACGTGGAAGGAGCTGACCGAACCCGGGCTGGCGCACCTGACCCTCGACCAGGTCCTCGAGCGGATGCCGGACCTCGGTGACCTGCTGCACCCGGTCGCCGCCGCCGCGCTCGGGGTCGGGCGTGCGGACTCCGGGCACTGGGACGGTGCCCGGACCGAGGAGGTGAACGAGCGCGAGCGCCGCGAACGCCAGGCGATGCAGGAACGTCAGGATCCCCAGGACCGCGTGGATCCGCAGGACCGCCTGACGACCTACCGCGCCAAGCGCGACGCGGCGAAGACCCCGGAGCCCGTTCCGCAGGCGTCCCCGACCGTCCGGACCGACGGCACCCCCACCTTCGTCATCCAGGAGCACCACGCCACCCGCAACCACTACGACTTCCGCCTGGAGCACGACGGTGTCCTGGTGAGCTGGGCGCTGCCGAAGGGCGAACCGACCGACCCCGGCGCCAACCACCTCGCCGTCCACACCGAGGACCACCCGCTGGAGTACGGCGGCTTCGAGGGGATCATCCCGGCGGGTGAGTACGGCGGTGGCACGGTGACGATCTGGGACGACGGCACCTACGAGCTCGAGAAGTGGCGCGAAGACGAAGAGGTGATCGTCACCCTGCACGGCCGGACCAACGGCGTCCGCCGACTCGCGCTCCTGCACACCCGCGGTCGTGGGCGCGGTCGGTCCGGGGACGAGAAGAGCTGGCTCATCCACCGGACGAAGGACCAGCCGACCGCCGACGGCGACCAGCCCGTCAGCACCAGTACCAGTACCAGTACCAGCTCCGGTTCCGGACGACCGCCCGCCGGGTCACGGATCGAGCGGGCTGCCGAGTCGGACACGGCACCGGATCAACGCCGCACCATGCAGGCGTCGTTGCAGAAGGGCGAACCCGCTCTGGACCCCGAGCAGTGGGCGTTCGAGATGAAGTGGGACGGCGTGCGCGCCCTGGCCACGGTGCACGACGGCACGGTGCGGCTCCGCAGCCGGAACGGCAACGACCTGACCGACCAGTACCCGGAGCTGCAGGAACTCGCCCAACACGCCGGCGTGGACGGGGTCTTCGACGGGGAGATCGTGGCGCTCGACGAGCACGGGCGCCCGTCGTTCCAGCTGTTGCAGAACCGCATGGGACTGACGAGACCGCGAGAGGTCAGCGCTGCCCGGGCGGCGACCCCGGTGCACCTGCTGCTGTTCGACGTGCTCGAAGCCGACGGGCACGAACTCACCCGGCTCGGGTACACCGCGCGGCGCGAAGCCCTGCGCACGGTCGTCGAACCCGGCGGCGCGATCGACGTCCCGTCCGAGTTCGACGGCGACCTCGCCGCGGCGATGACCGAGTCGCGGAAGCGAGGGCTCGAGGGTGTCGTGGCGAAGAAACGGTCATCGCGGTACGTCGAGGGTCGCCGCTCCGAGTCCTGGGTGAAGCTGAAGCACCACGCGACGCAAGAGGTCGTCGTCGGTGGGTGGAAGCCCGGGGCCGGTCGCCGCGAAGGGGGCATCGGGTCCCTGCTGCTCGGGATCCCGGGCGACGACGGCCTGGTCTACGTGGGCAAGGTCGGGACCGGGTTCCGCGACCGTGACCTCGACGAGATCGGGGCGGTGCTCGCCGACCTCGAGCAGGACGCTCCACCGTTCGTCGACGTCCCGCGACCGGACGCCAGGGACGCGCACTGGGTCCGGCCGGAGCGCGTGGGAGAAGTCGAGTTCGCGGAGTGGACGGGCGACGGACGACTCCGGCAGCCGTCGTGGCGTGGCTGGCGGAGCGACAAGGAGCCGGGCGACGTCGTGCGGGAGTGACGGGGCTGCATCACGCGCCATGCGGACTCCGGAATCCGCATGCACTGGCATGAGGTCCGCCGGAGGCGAACTTCCGTCCCCCGTTGTCGTCGCACGCGGGGGACGATCACGCCGAGGACCGACGCCAGGCCGAGGGTGGCTGTTACGGTCCTCGGGACGGAAGGACGCGACATGGACGCGAGCAAGTACCTCCCGCCGTTCACCCAGGGGCAGCGTGGAGACACGAACGCAGACCAGCGGGACGACCAGGACGGCACGACGGCATCAGGGCCCGACGGCTGGACGGGCGAACGCCAGATGGTGGACGCGGGCGGCACCGAACACGAAGCCACCTACGCCGACTTCCTCGGCGACCAGGTCGACGACTGACGCTCCGGCCGAGCCTGACCAGTTGAGCGGAGGTCAGGCTGCGGGGGCGGGGCCGTCCGCGGGTGCCCCACCGGACCCCAGCGGCAGGTCCTCCTCGGCTGCAGCCCGCTCATCCGCATGGCCGGCGTCGACCGCAGCCGCCTTCGCCTCGTCGATGGCCTCCTGCGAAGCCTGCAGCGCGTCGTCGTTGCCGGGGTGTCCCTGATCAGTCATGGGAGCCACGCTACGCGGAGGTCGCTGGATCGGCTCGACGGGGCAGCCCGACGCCGGGGAAGCCCGGGACACCGCGACTCCCCGGTGCGTCGTAGTCCACCGCCGAGGTCGGCGCGAGCGAGGTCGGCATCGCCGGTGCGGGCGTGCCGCCGTGCGCATCGGCAGCGTCGAGCACGGCGCGGGTCGCGGCAGCAGCCACCCGGAGCGCCTCCGCGAGCGGCATCGCCCGGAGCGCGGGCGTGCGGACCTCCACGCCCCACGGCTCGTCGAAGCCCAGGCCGCGGGCGGTGCGGACGAACCCGGGCAGGTCCCATGCCCCGGTGCCGGGCAGGTAGCGACCGTTCCGCGACTCGTCGGCCAGCGTCATGCCGTTCGGGATGTGCAGGAGTCCGTCGCTGAGTTCGACGGCGGCGAGCGTGGACGGGACGACCCCCTGACCGATCGACGCCAGGGTCGAGCCGCCGCGGAGCGCGTGCATCGCGTCGAGGAGCAGTCCGCCGTTCGGATGCCCGGCGGCGACGAAGCGAGAGGCCCGCTCCGCAGTGGCCAGGTTCGACCACGGCTCCGGTTCCAGGACCAGTCGTGCCCCGACGCCCTCACTCTGGACGGCGAGCCGGTCCCATGCCTCGGCCATGCGGGGGAGCGGCACGGCCGGCACGGCGTGATCGGCGCGGACCACGACCTGCCAGGCGCGGAGGGTCGCAGCAGCCTCGAGGAGCACCCCGCGGTCGGCGTCGTGCTCGGAACCGCGGCGCCACCAGTCCCCGAGCGTGCCGACCTGGACCCAGACCACGCCGGCGTCGTCGAGCATCCGCCGGAGTGCGGCGAACCCGGTGGTGGCACGGACCTCGTGCAGGTCGTCGAGTGCGAGTGCGAGCCCGGAGAACCCGGCTCGGCCGACGGCGCTGACACGCTCGTCGACGGATTCGCGGCCGGCCCACGTCCAGGACGTGGCGAGCAGGTCGTGTTCCTCCACCGGATCACCTCCATGATCCGGACGTGCTCCACTGCGTCGTTGCAGCTGCTGCACACCCTGTCTGCGGATCGCTGCCTCGACCCGTCCCCCGGGCTCCGACGCAGCGTCAGCCACGGTTCTACCCCCGGTGTCTCCGAACGCTCCCAGCCCGCCGGGTCGACGAGCCACCCGTCATCCGATCGACATGGACTCGATCGCACCCGTTCGGCGTGCATGACGTTCGAGGACCAGCCAGATCGCGACCCCGACCACGCCCCACGCGATCCCGGCGATGACCGAGAAGGAGGACTCCAACAGGAGCGGTGGACCGCCCGTCGCCGTTGCCCTCCCTGCTGCCACCACGTGTGTGACGGGCAGGACCTGGGCGATCGACTGCAGGGGTGACCAGAGCGTCGCCACCGGCGCGACCGCGCCGCACAGCACGGTCAGCCCCTGCTCAGCGATGTTCGGGACCAGCATGCTGTCGCGGAGCACGAGCCCCAGCGCGGCGATCGACAGGCCGAGGCCGACCGAGACGACGGCGGCGAGGACGATGAGCCCGAAGACCGGGAGGGCCTGGGCGATCGAGGGGGCGTTCCTCGTGACGGCGAAGCTCGCGACCACGCTCACGATTCCCTGGACCACCCCGATGCTGGTGACGACGAACACGCGGGCAGTCCACACCAGCGCGCGGCTCGCTGGCGCGATCACGATGAAGGGGAGGGTCGCGTGCACTTGATCCGCGCTCAGCAGCGAGGACGACGACATCGTCGACATGACGCCAGCCACCGCCAGGCCCGCAGCGACCGCGTCCGGCGGCTCGATGCTCGATGTGCCGCTCGCGGACGCTACCGCGAGGTAGAGCGCAGCGAGCAGCGTCGGGGACCCGATGAGGACGACGAAGACCGTCGGACCGTTCAGGAACTCCGGCCGGGCCCGCAATGCGATCACCATGGCGTTCACGAACCCTCGCATCAGCTCAGACCCAGGGTCCCGGAGATGGTCGCCCTCCGGACGGCCGCGCGCATGGCGATCCCGGCCGCGACGAACCACACGGCAGAAGTCGCGGCCGTGAGGAAGGAGAACGCGACGGTGGTCGTCAGGTCGGGCTGATCGGCGGCGGACACGGCGGAGGTGATCGGGAAGAGGTGGGCGACCGGAACGATCCAGTCCGGGAGAGCACCGAGCGGGATCACCACACCGGAGACCAACCAGACGGGTGTCACGATCAACGACTCGTAGACCGTTGCCCCGCGGAGGACCACGAACACCGCTGCGAGGACGGACGCCGACGCGCTGCACGCGATGACGCAGGCGGCGATCACGACGACGCTTCCGCCCGTCACGGTCGGATGACCGCCGGTGACGAACTGCGCTGCGAGGGTCAACGGGAATCCCACCAGACCGATGAGCGCCGCTGCGGAAGCGAGGCTCCCGAACACGATCCCGGGCGGGAGCGTGCTGATCGCCATGTGCTCGAGCGTGCCCTGGAACCGTTGGAAGCCGATGATCCCGACGGCCAGGGTCGTCGTCGACCACACGCCAGCGATGCCAGCGACCAACCACAGGTCGTGGGGGACTGCGCGGCCGGCCCCGGACAGCCCCAGTGTCCGCAGCACTTCGAACACGAGGGCGGACGAGACGCACTGGTGTGCGAAGAACGGGATGCGGAGCAGCTGCCGCCCGTGGAACCACGTGAGCAGGGCCAGCGTCCTCACGCCGCTCCGACCTTCGTGATGAACGCCAGGTAGGCCTCTTCGAGCGTGACGTCCCGTTGGACGGACCAGTCAGGTGTGATCTCCAGCGACCGGAAGAAGTCGGCAGTCGGTGCGAGGCCGTGTCCGATGAGATCGACGCGGTAGCCACGCCCGTCTTCCCGCGGGACGACCGCGGCGATCTGCGGATGCGCGAGCATGCGTTCCTCGCCGATCCCGAGATCGGCGGTCCACAGGCTGATGGCGCTGTCGACACCGCCGAGGGAGGCGATGTCCCGCGCCGACCCTCGCGCGACCGTCTTCCCGGCGGTGATCACCACGAGCTCGTCGGCCAGCTCATCGGCCTCCTGGAGGTGGTGGGTCGTCAGGAGGATCCCGCACCCCTTCGCGCGAAGGCGTCGGACGAGGTCACGGAGATCTCTCGCGCCTTCCGGGTCGAGACCGATGGAGGGCTCGTCGAGGAGCAGGGCGACCGGGCCGTTCAGAACGGCGCGTGCGATGTGGAGCCGCTGCTTCATCCCGCGCGAGTACGTCTCCACCCGATCACGTTCGCGTCCGACGAGGCCGACGAGGCCGAGCGCATCCCGGACCTTCGCTTCGACACTCCGCCGGGGGAGCCCGGCGAGGGTTGCGAAGAAGCGGAGGTTCTCCAGAGCGCTTGCTCGCATGTAGAAACCGCGGTCGCCGCCCAGGACGAGCCCGAGGTGCTTCCGCGCCTGTTTCGGCGTCCGGACGGCATCGACACCGTTGACGGAGACCGAGCCGGAAGACGGTTGCAGCAGGGTGGAGGCCATCTTGATGGTGGTCGTCTTCCCAGCACCGTTCGGGCCGAGTACCGCCACGACCGCACCTCGCGCGATCGGGAGGTCCACTTCGTGGACGGCGACGAGCGCGCCGGCGCCGTGCCCGAACCTCCGGGTCACGGAGTCCAGTTGGAGTGCGAGAGCTTCAGCCAAGTTCAGCGCCCGATCTGTGTGCAGATGCACCGAGCGGGTCCTCGCCGTGCCGTTCGATCACCCGCTGCGCCGCGGCCGTTCGACCAGCAGCGTCGAGAGCCGCGGCGAGGATCTTCCTCGCACTCGACAGGCGCAGTGGAGCCCCTTCGCCCCCGAGCATGACGACGGCCCGTTCGGCGCAGGACGCAGCCCGCGGGAAGTCGGACGCTCGGTAGGCCACGTAGGCGGCGTACGACAATGCCTCCGGCAGTGATCCTCGATGCGCTTGCGACACGTTCTGGACGTGGGTCAGTGCGCCCTCCAGAGCGGCCGACCATCCGTCCGACATCGCGGCGACCTGCACTGCGTTGAGGTCGATCTGAGCAGCGTAGCGGGCACGTTGGTCCGGCTCGACCGAGACCAGATCCCCGGTGCGGGCTTCCCTGGCGGCGACCCCCAGGAGTCCTCTGGCCCGCTCGAGTTCACCGTTCAGGGAACAGGCGAGCGCGTGGAGGTTGCGTGCTGTCGCTCGCATCGCGTTCCCGTCACCGTCGGACATGAGGTTCTCTCCAACCCATCGCTCGAGCAAGACGTCGAGTTCTGCGAGTGCCGCCACCCCACCTCCGGTGTCCCGGTCGCGTTTGATGCGCATCGCAGCGATCCGGATGTGGGCTGCGGCGATCACGTCCGGTGTGGTGTCGAACGCCGACCCGA
The DNA here is from genome assembly GCF_003234615.1 of Curtobacterium sp. MCPF17_001. NCBI lineage: Bacteria > Bacillati > Actinomycetota > Actinomycetes > Micrococcales > Microbacteriaceae > Curtobacterium > Curtobacterium sp. MCPF17_001. The sequence goes on along the minus strand of NZ_QKSL01000001.1, from coordinate 4,613 downwards.
CGGACCGGAACGACGCTTCAGCGAGGGCGGTTCGTCGGCTCGCCAGTGCCGACCCCAGCCAGCCGCGCAGCCGGGCCATGGCCGGACGACGTCGACTGCTGAGCAGTTCCTCGGCCATCTCTGCCGCCGTCGACCAGAAGCCTGCGATCGAGACGACTGCGTCGAGTTCTGCGATGGCACCTTGCTCGCTGAGTTCGCCGGAGTCCCACCGGGCTGCGAACGGAGCAGCGTCTCCGAGCGGGTCTTCGACGATGGGATCTGCGCCGAGTTGGAGCTGCGCGAGGGAGAAGAACTGTGCGGGTTCAGGGCTCGTTCTGACACCGAGGTCCGTCAGGTAGTTCGGGACCTGTTCCGGTCGGTGCTTCATCGGGGTGGTCACGGAAGCCAACGCGAGCCGCCGAGGAAGGGCGGGACTCACGGCTTCCAACGCCCCACGGCTGTTGGCCGCGGTCAGTTCCCTTGCGCGCTCGAGGACGCGCCGTTGTCTCGCTTGTTGCACGGTGTTCCCTCATCCGGGGCTGGTCCCCGACACCGGGGCTGCTCTCGCTCGCCCCGATGCCGGACGTCGATCAGGCGTGTGCCCAGGGCTGGAGGACCGTGGAGACGAAGCGGTCGTCCGCGAGTTCTGCCGTGATGGTGTCGATGCTCAATGTGCTCACCTCCTCAATGCGGTGCACCGACCGTACCACTGATGTTCTGGATTGCAGTTCCGTGTACCGGAACGGCACCGCGTCTCCCGCTCAGACGATCCGCGTCTCGACCGTGCCGACGCCGGCGACCGCCCCGCGCAGCACCGACCCGCGGGACACCGGGCCGACGCCGTCCGGGGTGCCGGTGAAGAGCAGGTCGCCCGGTTCGAGGCGGACCGCCCGCGACAGCACGGCGATGGTCTCGGCGACGGACCAGATCTGGTCGGCCAGGTCGCCGGACTGCCGCAGCTCCCCGTCGACGTGCAGGGTGATGCTGCCCGAGCTCGGGTCGACGCCGGCGGTGGGGACGATCGTGCCGATCGGTGCGGAGGCGTCGAACCCCTTCGCCAGGTCCCACGGCCGCCCGAGCCGCTTCGCCTCGGCCTGCAGGTCACGCCGTGTCAGGTCGATGCCCACCGCGTAGCCCCAGACCAGGTCCAGGGCATCGGAGACCGGGACGTCCCGGCCGCCGGCTCCGAGTGCGACGACGAGCTCGACCTCGTACTCCAGCTGTGCGGTGAGGGTCGGGTACGGGGTGTCACCGCCGTCGGTGACCACGGCGTCCGCCGGCTTGTCGAAGAAGAAGGGCGGCTCGCGGTCCGGGTCGTGTCCCATCTCGCGCGCATGCGCCGCGTAGTTGCGCCCGACGCAGTGGATGCGCCGCACCGGGAACCGGCCGCCGGTCGCTGTGGGGACGGACGGGAGGCCCGGGGCCGGGACGACGAGGTCGGTCACGCGTCCAGCGGGGCCGACCGGGCGGGGAAGACGAAGCGGTTCATCGCCCAGTACCGGAAACCCATGGCGATGAGCGTGCCGATGACGGGTCCGCTGATGAAGTCGGCCAGCTCCTGCCCGGCGAGGGACACGTTCGGCACCTCGAGTCCGAAGACGTACCGGGAGATCCAGAGCGGCGCCGAGTTCAACCCGATCCCGATCAGGCTGACGACGAGGAACAACAGCAGCTCGTGTCCGGTGCGCAGTTCACCGCGGTCACCGAAGGACCACTTCTTGTTGAGGAAGTAGGAGACGACGGTCGCGACGGTGATGCCGATCGCCAGGGCGGTCACCGGGTGCTGCGGCATGACGAAGAACTTCAACCCGTAGTTGATGCCCATCGTGATGACGAAACCGAGGCCGCCGACGACCAGGAACCGGAGGGCCGGATGCTCGACGAGCGACCGGACGGAGAACGACTGCACCGGCCAACCCTAGACCGGCGTCGCCGGGCGCCCGCTGACCGGCTCGCCTTCCGGACCGACAGTCCGTTCAGCTGCTCGTTCAGTTGCCGGGCGCCGCACCTTCGGTCTCACCACGTCCCGGATCGCCGCCGGTGCCGCCGTCGGACGGCTCGTCCTGCGGCCAGCCGGTGAACTCCCACCCGGAGACCGCCTCGTGGTCCTCGCCCTTCGTGTAGGCGAACTCACGGGCGGCGGCCCGCGCGTCGGTGAGTGCGGTGAGCAGGTCGGCGAACCGGTCGCTGCCGTCCGCGACGCGGGTGAGGGCGTCGTGCGCCAGGGCGTAGCGGTCCATCTCGTTGCGGATGAGCATGTCGAACGGAGACGTGGTGGTGCCCTGCTCGAGGAACCCGTGCACGTGCAGGTCGTCGTGCCCGTGCCGTCGGTACGTCAGGTTGTGGACCAGCGAGGGGTAACCGTGGAAGGCGAAGACCGCCGGCGTACCCGGCAGGAAGACCTCGTCGTACCGCTCGTCCGATGCCGGGTGCTCGTGCTTCCGTGGGTCGCCGATCGAGAGCAGGTCCACGACGTTGACCACGCGGACACCGACGTCCGGGGCGTGCTTCCGGATGATGTCCGCGGCGGCGACGGTCTCGACGGTGGGGACGTCCCCGGCGCTGACGAGCACGACGTCGGTGCGGCCCACGGTCTGCTCCGTCCCGGCCCAGTCCCAGACGCCGAAGCCGGCGTCGGCGTGCGCGATCGCGTCCTCGAGCGACAGGAACACCGGTTCGGGGTGCTTGCCGGCGACGATCACCTCGATGCGGTCCGTGGTCTCCATCGCGTGCGCGGCGACGGCGAGCAGCGTGTTGGCGTCGGCGGGCAGCTTGATCCGGATGAGGTCCTGCTGCTTCGAAGCGACGACGTCGAGGAACCCGGGGTCCTGGTGCGAGAAGCCGTTGTGGTCCTGGCGCCAGACGTGGGAGGACAACAGGATCGTCAGGTTCGAGACGGGTGCGCGCCAGTCGATGTCGGTCGCGGCCTCGAGCCACTTCGCGTACTGGCCGACCATCGAGTCGATGATGTGGGCGAACGCCTCGTAGGTGTTGAAGACGCCGTGGCGACCGCTGAGGACGTATCCCTCGAGCATGCCCTCGAGCAGGTGTTCCGAGAGCACCTCTATGACACGACCGCGCGCGGCCATGTGTTCGTCGCCCTCGGCACGGCGAGCGCGCCAGACCCGGGTGGTGACGTCGAACACGGCGTCGAGCTTGTTCGAGATCGTCTCGTCGGGGCCGAACAGCCGGAAGTCCGACGGGTTGCGCTGGATGAGTTCGGCGACCCACGGCCCGAGCGTCCCGGTGGCGGAAGCGGTCTCTCCGACGGGAACGGCGAAACGCTCGAGCCCCGGTCTGTCGAGCGCGGTGCGGATCCGGCCACCGTTGGCGTGCGGGGTCGCGCTCATCCGGGTGTCACCGGTCGGCCGGATCGTCTCGAGCAGACCGATCGGCCGGGCGTCCGCGTCGAAGAGCTCCTCGGGCCGGTAGGAGCGCATCCACTCCTCGAGCTGCTCGCGGTGCTCGTCGTTCTCGCGGACGTTCGGCAGCGGCACCTGGTGGGCGCGGAAGGTGCCCTCGACCTGCTGCCCGTCGACCACCTTCGGGCCGGTCCAGCCCTTCGGGGTGCGCAGGACGATCATCGGCCAGCGCGGGCGGAGGTCCGCGGCGCCGGCCATCTCGCCGGCGGCGGCACGGGCGGCCTGTGCGCGGGCGGCGGCCTGGATGTCGTCGATGGTCGCGAACGCACGGCGGAGCGCGCCGTCGAACAGGGCGTGCACCGCGAACGGGTCGTTGTCCACCCGGCCGGAGTCGACGACGATCGGCTCGTACCCCAGTCCGCGGAAGTAGGCCTGGAGGTCCTCGTCCGGGATCCGCGCGAGGACCGTCGGGTTCGCGATCTTGTACCCGTTGAGGTTGAGGATCGGCAGGACCGCCCCGTCGGACACGGGGTCGAGGAACGTGTGTGCCTGCCACGACGCGGAGAGCGGTCCGGTCTCGGCCTCGCCGTCGCCCACGACGCACGCGACGACGAGGTCCGGGTTGTCGAGGGCTGCCCCGTACGCGTGCGCGAGGGAGTAGCCGAGCTCACCGCCCTCGTTGATCGACCCGGGGGTGTTCGGGGCCGCGTGCGAGGGGATGCCGCCGGGGAACGAGAACTGCTTGAAGAACTTCCGCAGACCCTCGGGGTCGGGAGTGATCTCCGGGTAGAGCTCGTTCCAGGTGCCCTCGAGCCAGGCGTTCGCGTTCATCGCGGGACCACCGTGCCCGGGGCCGCAGATGTACAGGACGTCGCGTTCGGTCTCGCTGATCACGGCGTTGAGGTGTGCGTACACGAGGTTGAGCGCGGGCGAGGTGCCCCAGTGGCCGAGCAGCCTCGGCTTGATGTCGGACGGCTCGAGCGGCCGTTCCAGCAGCGGGTCGTCGAGCAGGTAGATCTGCCCGACGGTGAGGTAGTTCGCGGCGCGCCACCAGGCGTCGATCGCGCGGATGCGGTCGGTGGACGAGTGCAGCGTCGACATGCTGCCCAGGCTACGAGGACGCCGATCCGGGGAATCCAGAAATCTCTCCAATCCGATCCGCGGGTGGCCCCGAACCACTGTCACAAGCCGGGAAACACCCGCAGCGCTCACCAGCAGCTCACCGCTGGTTCTCCACCCCTTCGCGGGGTGTGTTCGGCGCGCTGTCACCCA